>NZ_JBCAUP010000005.1:0-300662 GCF_038433355.1 Brucella cytisi | reverse complement strand
CAGCCAAACGCAGGGCTTCGCCTGCGAAGAAATCAAAAATCTGGCTGGCGCGAATGGTTTCGCCGATGCCTTCAGCCAGCGTCTTGCCTTCTTCGCGCGACAGGAGACGGCCAAGCTCGTCCTTGCGTGCCAGAATTTCATCGGCAGTTTTGCGCAGGATGGCGTGCCGTTCCAGAATGCCGGAACGCGACCAGGCCGGGAAAGCGGCTTTCGCGGCGGCAATGGCTGCGTTGGTGTCTTCGGCAGTTGCCCGCGCATAGGTCCCAACGACATCATTCGTATCCGAAGGATTGATGTTGGCGATCCCGTCGCCGCCGACCCATTCGCCAGCGATCAGATTCTGATGAATTGTCATGTCAGTTGCCCTTTCAAAATCAGACCAGCCCGCGCGATGCGAGATTGCGCATCAGATGCGACGAGCCAAACCGCCATGGGCTGCATTCGGTCGACAGGCGCACCGTGTTGGTCAGCGCGCCAAGCTGCGGATTGGAGATGGTGACCACATCGCCGATCTTGTGTGTAAAGCCCTGCCCCGGCGTGTCACGGTCCTCCACCGGTGCAAACAATGTTCCCATGAACAGCACGAAACCATCCGGATATTGATGGTGCTTGCCGATGGTCTGGGCAACCAGATCCAGCGGATCGCGGCTGATTTCCTTCATGGTGCTGCGGCCGTTGAGAACATATCCATCCGGTCCTTCGACCTTCAACGCCAATTCCGCCGAACGTACATCGTCCATCGAATAGGTTTCGTCAAACAGGCGGATGAACGGACCAACCGCGCAAGATGCATTGTTGTCCTTGGCCTTGCCGAGCAGCAGGGCTGAACGGCCTTCGACGTCACGCAGGTTCACGTCATTGCCAAGCGTTGCGCCCTTGACCTGTCCCTGGCTGTTGACCGCCAGCACTACTTCCGGCTCAGGATTGTTCCAGGTGGAAATCGGATGCAGGCCAACATCGGCGCCATGACCGACCGCCGACATGGGCTGGCTCTTGGTGAAGACTTCGGCATCAGGACCGATACCGACTTCGAGATATTGCGACCAGACGCCCTCTTCGATCAGCGCCACCTTGACGCGGACCGCCTCTTCCGAGCCTGCCTTAAGGTTACGCAGGCTGTCGCCAATGATCGCACCCACGCGCTCGCGGATTTTCAAAGCGAGATCGGGATTACCGGCGGCGCGTTCCTCGATTACGCGCTCGATCATGGAGCGGGCGAAGGTAACGCCGCAGGCCTTGATCGACTGCAGGTCGTTCGGCGGCAGAAGATGCAGAGTGTTTTGATCGCCAGGCTTGCCGGAAAACAGGGATTCAAGCGAACCGATATCCTGTCCGGCGGTTGCGCGCACATGAGCCAGCGCATCGTCAAGTTCGAGCAGGTCGCGCATTGTCGGTGCAGCTTTGGTGGTAAAGTCGATGACGCGCCCTTCGCGCAAAGTCACCAGAACCGGCCCCATGGCCGTCGGGCTCCATGCTCGCCCGACAAATGTTCCCGAGGCGAAAGTTTCGTTGCTGCTCACGGTAGAATTTTCCTCACTATCTGGGTTGGTTCAATGGGCGTCGAAGGCCATGGTCAGGATATTGCTTTCAGTCATTTCATTTCTATTGAGGATCCCTACCAATTGCCCTTTCGACAAAACGGCGACGCGGTCACACAGCGCAAGAATCTCGGGGATTTCTGAAGACGCCACGATCGCCGTCAAGCCGTCGGTGACCTGCTGCATGATGATTTCATAAATTTCCGCCTTAGCGCCAACATCGACACCGTGCGTAGGCTCATCGAGCAGAAGCAGACGTGGTTGGCTCATCAGGGCGCGGGCGAATATCACCTTTTGCTGATTACCACCCGACAATGTGGAAATTGGTTGACTATCACTTTCCATCCGGATGCCAAGCATTTTGCGATAGCGCGCCAACCGTTCCGTATCCGCCTTTCTATCCGAAACCGGACCCCGCGCATAAAGGCGCAGACTTGAAATGGCTGCATTATCGAGCACCGAATGCTGAGGCAAAATGCCCGCAATTTTGCGCCCTTCAGGCACCAGCGCTATACCCTTTTTTACCGCCTGACTTGGATCGGATACGACGAGCGGCATTCCAAACATGTGAATTTCACCACCCGCAAGCCGGCGAGCTCCGTGAATGAGCTCGATAAGTTCCGTGCGGCCTGCTCCCACAAGCCCGAAAAGACCAAGCACTTCGCCCTCGCTCACTTCAAGATCGAGGGAGCGGATCAAGGTCCCATCGCTGACATTCTTCAGGGACAAGGCCGTGGTGTCATGGCTCACGGCATGATTACGGCGGGCGAAAAGCGCCGGCTTGCCCGTCATGTCGGCAATCAATTGTCCACGTGACGTGTCCGCTGGACGCCTTTCACTGACGATAGCGCCATTTCTAAGCACGACCATGCGATCACAGAGAGACAATGCCTCCTCAAGCCTATGGGTGATGAAGACGATCGCCGCACCTTGCGCACGCGCTGCTTTCACGTAGTCACAAAAGCTTTCGACCTCGTGTGGGGTCAACGAAGACGTTGGTTCATCGAGAATGAGAAGTCGAGGATCACGCGCCGCAGCTTTCGCAATCTCGACCAGCTGCTGTTCTCCGGCGCGCAGACCGGAAGCCAAGCGCTTCGGATCAATGTGACCAGCACCGACACTGGCGAGAATATGGCGCGCCTTGTCCGCCATCTCTGCAAAATCAACAAAGCCGAACGCGTTTTTGGGCATGCTTCCAAGGTGAAGGTTCTCAGCAACGCTGAGAGCACCTACAACCGAAAGCTCTTGATGAACAAAACTCACCCCTGCCTTGATGCCATCGGCGACATTGCGATATGTGATCGCGGTCCCATCGATCTCGATCGATCCCGCGTCAGCCGCGAGACCTCCAGAGAGGATATGCATGAGCGTCGACTTGCCAGCGCCATTTTCGCCCAGCAAGCCGACGATCTCGCCGGCTCGAAGGTCGAGGTCCACGGCATGAAGCACCTTGTTACCAGAAAAGCTCTTGGCAACGCCGCGCACTCTCATGACCGTTTCTCGCCCGTCTGAAGGGCGCCTCGTGTCCGTTTTTTGTGAGGACAAGTTATTTGACATTGTCAGGCGTCAACAAATTGCCAGCGACGGGGATCACTTTGGAAGGTGGCTCATGACCCGAGACTAGAAAATTATAAAGATAAACACTGGCGTCGAGAGCTTGCTGATAAGGAGCCTGATCGAGAAGGCCAACCATTTCGCCCGTCTTGAGATATTGAATATTATCAGGCGTGTGATCAAATCCAACAATGCCGACCTTTCCTGTCAGGTTCAGATCCTTGACGGCTTTTGCGGCGCCGAACGGGCCACCAGCCGTGACATAAACCATCTTTAGGTCCGGATTTGCGGTGCTCATATCCTGCAACAATGAATAGGCGGCCTCTGCTTTGTCCTTGTTCTCGAAGGGCCCTAATATCTGAATTTCCGGGGCATTTGCCTTGATATAATCTAGAGCGCCAGCCATACGCTGGTTGTGTTGCGTTGCCCCAAAGTAACCGGTGATGACACCAAGTTTGCCTCGACCGTTCATCTTTTTGACGATGAATTCACCAATCTGCTCGCCAGCCGACGTCGCATTCTGCCCGATAAAAGCGAGACGCTTGGAAGGCGTCGCCCCTTCGGCAACGATAGTGAAAACCGGTACACCAGCGTCTGATGCCTCGTTGATGATCCGCGCTGTGCCGTCGAATATCGGCACCACGACAATACCGTCATACTGTTTGGCGAGCGCTCCCTCCACTCCCGAAACAACAGCCTCCGCCGACAGTTCGCTGCCCAAATCGATGAAATCCACTTTCGCGTTAAAGTTCGACAGATAGTCGTTCGCCGCCCCGGCCCCTTCGGTCACCGGCATCCAGAAAGGATTATTCTGGAACGAGAGAAATGCGATCCTGATTGGACCTTTGGTATTTTCTACAGCCGCGACCGTTCCTCCTTTCGGTGGTTCTGCGGCATGAGAGGATAGAGCCAAAAGAACCGTGGTCAGCGCGGCCATGGTGAAAGTTCGGATTCTGTCCCAATACATCGAAATCTCCTCCTCTAATCGTTATTTAATCGTCTTCATTGCCACGTGTTAAACCATCGATGCCAACGGCAAGGATAATAACCAGGCCCTTGGTGACTACCTGCCAGTAGGCGGCGATACCAAGCAGCACGAAAGCATTGTTAAGAAGCGCCATAAGCAAAGCTCCTATTACGACGCCAATGATGGAACCGCGTCCGCCGGACAGTGCGGTTCCCCCAAGAATAACAGCCGCAATGACATCAAGTTCGTACCCAATCCCAAGATTTGGATCCGCACTTGCTAGATTGCCAGACAAAATCAAGCCGCCGAGCCCGGCGAGAAGTCCGCAAATAGTAAAAACAACTAAGCGCGTTGCCTTGATGTTGACGCCTGCAAGACGGGCCGCTTTGGGATTGTCGCCAATGGCGTAAATCTCACGCCCAATAACTGTATAGGTGACAAGCACGTGGACGACGATTGCAAGCGCGATCATTAGCAAAAAGGACACAGGAATACCGAGCAGGCGGCCAGCACCCACAAATTCCGCCAAGCCGCCAATCGGCACAGGAATTCCACCCGTCATCAGCAAGGCCAGGCCACGCCCGATTGACAAGACGCCCAATGTTGCGATGAAAGGATTAATCTTGAAGCGGGTGTAAAGAACGCCGTTGATAACGCCGCAAGCAACGCCCGTCAAAAGCCCCGCCGCCAGACCCACGCTCTCATAGCCGGTGTCGCGTATCGTAGTTGCGGCAACGACCGCTGACAGACCGATGACCGAACCGACAGAGAGATCGATGCCGCGCGCGATGATAACCAATGCTTGACCGAGCGCGACAATGGCGACGACCGATGCTTGCCGCCCGACATTCAGCAAGTTGCGAGGCGACAGGAAATAGTCGCTCGCAATTGCCAGATAGATGGCGACAGCAATCAGCATGAGCAGAACCGATGCTTCACGATAATGCGCAAGCTTCTTCACAAACTGCATGTTTTCTCCCCTCTGTTGATCGCGTCTTTGTTCAACGGCGCAAGATCAACGGGTATATGCGCTATTGGCTTCGGGCTCAGGCGTAAGGCGGTTTTGACTGGATCGCGCGTCAAGCTCGCGGGCCTTGTTCACCCACAGAACCGAAGCAAGCGTAATGAGACAGTAAAGCGCGGTAATCACAGCAACCGGCCAGACCGAATCGTACCAGCCCACGAGCGCCGTTGCGACCAATGGTAGGGGGCCAACAAAGATGGCGCCCGTGACCTCGCGTGCGAAGGCGATCGCGCTATAGCGCACTTCCGTTGGGAATATGTCGCAATAAAACGCAGGTTGAACGCCAAAGGACGATCGGGCGCCAAGAGCGTGGCCAATAATAATCAATATAACAGCGGTCCATGGTGTTCCCGCGCCGAGCAATTGAAAATAAAACAGCGAATAGATAGCTGCTGCTGCCGATCCCATTGCCATGATTGGAACGCGTCCGAAACGGTCAGATATCGCACCGAAGACGACACACATGACGGCACCAAAGGCACTTGAAAGCATCACGCCGGTCAGAATGATTTCTCGTGAGAACCCAAGTTTGGAAGTAGCATAAGCAAGAGTGAAAGTCTGGAAGACATAGGAAAGGTTGGGAGCGAGGTTCGCGCCCATCGCCGCCAGCATCGTGCGCGGATGATTGCGAAGCACTTCCAGGACCGGTAATTTTGCGTCGCGGCGTTCTTCCTTCACCTGAACAAATTCTGGTGATTCCGGAACCTTACGGCGTATATAAACCCCGAGAAACAGCACAAGTCCGCTCAGCAGGAACGGAATACGCCAGCCCCACCTCATAAATGCGTCTTCAGGCAACAATGTAAAGAGCGCAAAGACACCCGCAGCCAGAATAGTCGCTACGTCCACTGCTGCGGCGGGAAGACTCGCAAAGAGACCTCGTCTGTCTGCGGCAATCTCACCTGCCATGACGACAGCCCCTGCATATTCGGCGCCAGCGCCCAATCCTTGTATAACACGAAGCAAAAGAAGAAAGATTGGCGCCCAAACACCAATTGAGGCATAAGTTGGTAAGAGACCAATAAGCGTCGTACTGACACCCATCATCAAGAGCGTTAGCATCAGCACCGGTTTACGACCGATGCGGTCGCCCATCCAACCAAAGACGATCCCGCCAAGCGGGCGCACCAGGAAACCCACTGTATAGGTCGCGAAAGAAGCAATGATGCCCGTCGTAGGGTCAAATTGCGGAAAGAAAAGGTGATTGAATATCAACGCGGCCGCCGTGGCATACAGTATGAAATCATACCATTCCACGACTGTTCCAATTGTGCTTGCGAAGATAGTGCTAGCAAGCGCTTTCGACTTGCTTCTTGAACTCGTTACCACGAGCATTCCTCCCATGAATAAATAGTCGATAAAGTAGAAAGGCTTCCTCCCGAGAGCCTCTACCGACGCCGGAAAACCGGCGCTCTTTTGTCCTTGAAAGCTGCACGTCCCTCCTGCGCATCAGCCGTTGCAAAGCAGATCGTTTGCAGGTCACGCTCATACTCGACGGCTTTTTCAAGTGGCATCGAGACCGCAGCTTTGAGGTTGAGCTTCGCGGTTTCGGCAGCAATCGGTGCGCGCGATGCGATCACACTCGCAATTTCGCGCGCACGCGTGAGCAGATCGGCCTGCGGCACGACTTCACTCACCAGCCCCCATCGCTCTGCCTTCTCGGCTGAAATCGGGTCGCCTGTCATAATCATCAATGCTGCGTTTGATGCGCCAATGGAATGTGCCAGATGGGCGGCCATTCCCCCACCACCGATCCAGCCGAGCTTGATCTCGGGTGCCGCAAATTGCGCATTTTCAGAAGCAATGCGGATATCGCACGCCATCGCTGTTTCCAGCCCACCACCAAAAGCATAACCATTGACGGCCGCAATCGTTGGCTTGAGAAGTGCACGGAACGCATCGCAATAATCCGGCCGATTGCGGAATTGCCAGGGCGTCTCATAGGAGTCGAGCTCACGAATATCCGAGCCCGCGCAGAATGCACGTTCTCCAGCGCCCATCAGGATGACACAACGGATCGTGTCACTGTCGTTGCATTCGGTCACCGCCGCAACGATGGCGTCGGCCATTGCCGGGGTAACGGCGTTGAGTTTTTGCGGTCGGTTCAGCGTGATGATGGCAACCGCGCCGTCGATTTCGAATTTGATGTCTTCAGTCATGGAAAACTACCTTTCACCACCATGAACGCGCGAAACGGCGTAAAGAGATTGCAGTTCGTTCAACACCGCAGATGCCGGACGGTGTTCGTCGAAGGCCGCTTTCAAAAGCGCGGAAGCCTTGCCCTGAAAGGCAACGTAGCCATCATGGCGCGGGCGTACATAGGCCTGCTCCAGCGTATCCGCCGTGTTGCGATAAAAATCACCCCATTGCCGGTTCACCCGTTCATCCTGCCAGGCGTCACGGCGCGATGGCTGACCATCATGATCGGGAATGAACCCGGATTGGGCTTCACGGCTCATCAGCCACAAAAGATGGGCTTTGAGCGCCGAGGTGATTTGAGCGCTGCGAGAAACACCAATGCCCGTGCCGCCCAATGTCGAGCCCGGACGACCACCAGTGGCGGCGCGTGGCGCATTGTGAAACGCGACAGGCTTTCCGCTTTGCGGCACTGAATAATTCACATAACCATAGACCAGCGGGCACAATGCAACATCGTCATGCTCGACCATATGGCCCAATATACCGATGGGATTCTTTTGCCGAACAGATGCCGGGCTGTGCGCCGCAAGTTCTGCCATCAGGTCATAGACCTGCTGCCCCACATTTTCTGAAACCAATATGTCCGGGTCTTTTTCAGCAGGTGGCTCGCCAAAAGCTGCAGCGATAGACAGAAATGACAGGCAGGCATGTGGGCCAGCGAGCGAAAGCGCGACCTTCCCGCTTTGCTGCGACAGGCGAAGCACCTCATCCCAAGTGACAGGCACACCATCTGAGAGATCAAGACGAAGAGCCATAACCTGTGTTGCGGCATCAAGTGGCAACGCCCAGTGCTTGCCCGCAAAGCGATAGCTCGTCAAAGATGGGCCAATACTTGCCTTGGCAAGCTCAGCAACCGTTTCAGCGCCAAACACGTCTTCAAGTGAAAGCAGACAGTCGCCAGACATGGCCTCGCCCACATGCGGATGATCGAGAACCACGAGATCATAGCGGGCGCAGAGATCAGCAATCGGGTGGGATTCAAAACCTTCTAGCGACTGCTTGTCCCAATGGATATCCAGACCGGCATCAATAACGTCCGGCAATTTTGATGCCGCCGCCAATGCATTATAGCCGCGCGGATGATCCCAGGTGAGAGCTTTAATCACCTGCATTTCAGATATTCCCCGACACGATAGCGCCCGATTTCTCAAGTGCTTCAATCTTGTCTGCCGCATATCCGGCTTCCGCCAGCACATCCCGCGTATCTTGCCCAGTTACGGGCGCGCCACGGTCCACCGTCGATGGTGTCTTGGAAAAGCGGATCGGGAAGCCCGGCGTTTTTACCTTGCCTTCGGTCGGATGCTCATATTCGACAAAGGTGCCGTTATGCTTGATCTGCTCGTCGTCCACGAGATCGGCATAGCCATAGACAGGCCCGCACCAAATATCGGCGGCGCGCAGAAGCTCCAGCCATTCGGCAGAGGTTTTCGTTTTCAGCTTATCGCGTGTCTTGGCAAAGATTTCATCGCGGCGCGCCCAGGTATCAACCTCATCATACATGGTGAGGAAACTGTCTTCGCCGATCACCTCACCCAGCGTTTTCAGCTTCGGAAAAGCGACGATAATAAAGCCGTCAGAGGTTGCAAAAGCACCGTAAGGCGCCCGGATATAGACATGGGCATGTGGCTCTGCCGAACGGGTTTGCGGCTTGCCACCGACGGTGAAAACCGAAAGTTCCTGCATCTGAATGGTGGTGATCGCATCGAGCATATTGACCTGCACCAACTGCCCCTCACCCGTGCGCTCGCGATGGAGAAGTGCTGCAAGCGCGCCTTCAAACGCAGTGTAAGCGGTGATGGCATCCACCAGATATTGCCCGGCGGCGGTTGGCGGCTCGCCCTCCCGGCCTGCCGAAAGCATAGCGCCCGACATACCTTGCAAAACGAGATCCTGTCCCGGACGATGGACATAAGGACCATCTTCGCCATAGCCAGAGATCGAAACATAGATCAGCTTTGGATTGATCTTGGAAAGCGACTCGTAATCGACGCCAAGACGCTTTGCGACGCCCGGACGATAGTTTTGCAAAAACACGTCGGCGGTTTTCACAAGGTCAAGAAGCACCTGTTTACCGTCTGGTGATTTGAGATCGACCGCGAGCGAACGCTTGTTACGGTTGAGCGACAGGAAAGAGACATTAACGCGATTGCCTTCGGCACCGCCCGCCGCCACATGGCGCTGCCATTCGCCTGTCGTCGGCTCAACCTTCACCACATCGGCACCAAGATCGCCCAACCGCTGTGCCGCAAATGGCCCCGCCATCGCAATTGAACAATCCAGCACACGATAGCCTGATAAAACACCCATGGCAGCTCCACTCCCTGCTCAAATCCAATAGCGTCAGAACCTACCCAATATTTTTGCCTTGTCTAGAGTGAGCGCTAACATTTTTATATTCATATCCTCATGATTTATGAGATAGTGCCACAAGATGATTTAGCGCTAACATTTTTCAATTGACGTGATGACGCATATGTGAATAAAGTTTTTACAAGTGAACGGGAGGTTCACACTGGAGGAGAACACATGACCAGAATTCGCTCAGGCCTTGGCCTGCAGGCACTCACACTCACCATTTTGTCGACATCTGCGCTGAGCGCGAGTGCGCAAAATCAGGACCGCGCGTCACTACTCGGCACCCTGCCAACCGAAATTCAGGCACTTTATACCGATGTGGTTGAAGTTGGCCCTTCTACTTATGGTGATTTCAAGGCGCCAGCCAAGCCATGGCGCTGGTGCCATTCAGAGTCCTATATGGGCAATCCGTGGCGTGTAACCTTCAATGACGAACTCAAGCGCCTTGTGGATGGTGCTATCGCCGCAGGTGATGTGTCTGAATATGTTGTTTCAGACTCCAATGGCGATGCCACACAGCAGATTTCGCAAATTCGCGCCTTCATCGAGCAGGGCTGTAATGTCATCTCGACTATTGCCGGTTCGTCCACCGCACTCAATGCAGTGATTGACGATGCCTATAAGGCTGGCATTCCGGTTATAACGTCCGCCGGTTCCGTAACGACCCCTAATGCCATCAATGTCATGCACAACCAGAACCTCTGGGGCTACCAGATGGGCAAAGGCATTGCGGAAGTGCTCAAAGATGGTGGCACCGTCCTTCAAGTTGAAGGCATCTCCGGTCATCCGCTTGTACAGCAGGAAAATGCCGGACTTGAAAAAGCCGTTGAAGAGTCCGGCAATCTCAAGATTGCCCGTAAAGTGAGCGGCGAATGGACCGGCACGACAACGAAATCCGCAGTGCTTCAGGCACTTGCCACCACACCGCAGCAGATTGATGCAGTCTGGTCGACGGGCAGCGAAGCACGCTTTATTGCGGAAGCCTTCCAGCAGGCAGGTCGTCCACTTCCCTTGATTGCCGCTTCCATTTCTGGCGATGCACTTGGCTACTGGAATGCCAATCAGGATGCGTTCAAATTCTATGGCGGCGAAGTATCACCGCATGTTGCAGCCCAGAACGCTTTCCGGGTCGCGTTACGGGTTCTTGAAGGCCAGAAACCGCTCGTCAACACGATCATCGCTCCGATG
Source organism: Brucella cytisi (assembly GCF_038433355.1). Classification (NCBI taxonomy): domain Bacteria; kingdom Pseudomonadati; phylum Pseudomonadota; class Alphaproteobacteria; order Hyphomicrobiales; family Brucellaceae; genus Brucella; species Brucella cytisi. The sequence continues at coordinate 289,837 of NZ_JBCAUP010000005.1, read as the reverse complement.
CCGCTTGTGACGCAGGCTGACCTTTCAAATTGGTACAAGGACTGCATGAAGCCGGATTCCGCGGCCATCTTCCCGATACCGCCGCAGGATCCATTCCCGGAAGAACTGCTGAATGGCTACTTCTCAAACGGAAGCGCCACCGCACTTTATGATTTCGCGAAAGTTCCAGCTTCCTGCTCCAAGTAAGGTTTGCAGGACGACGCGCTGAATAACGTCATTGCCAAGATCAGTTGGTCCAGATCACTTGGCCCGAACCATTGGCAATGACTTTCGCTTATCGCATGCAGAAAGTCATTTCATTATGCCAGACTCTGAGCATCCCCCGTTGGGCACATCCAGCATACACAGGCTGCTTGCCGAAGCGGGGCTGCCCAACATCACGCACGCTCCGGTTATGTCACTACAGGTCGAAAACCTTGAAAAGCGTTATGGCGAAACAATTGCGCTCACAAATGCCAATGTGACTTTCAGCCATGGCGTTCATACGATCCTGGGGGAGAACGGATCAGGCAAGAGCACGATGCTGAAAATACTGTCTGGCGTGGTCGCACCCACGCATGGGCGTGTCGTTCTCAACGACAAAACCGTCTCGGCCAAATCGCCTGCAGATATGAAGGCACTGGGCCTTGCGACGGTTTTTCAGGAAGTCTTGATCGCTCCGCATCGTTCGGTGGTCGAGAATATCTTTCTCGGATTTGACGGGCTCATTACCCGCAAAGTCAGCAAATCAGTGCGCGAAAAGGCAGCCCGCGCAGTTCTGTCAAAAATTGCACGCTTTCCGATCGACTTGCACGCAGCGGCTGGCAGCCTGTCACTAGCAGCACAGCAGCTCGTTGTGATTGCGCGCGCCTTCATCAGCCGTCCTTCGATCCTGCTTCTCGATGAAGCAACAGCAGCGCTCGACTATGCAGATCGTGATCTCGTCTTTGAAACAATCGAAGACTACGCTGCGTCGGGCAATATTGTGATCTTCATTTCGCACCGGCTGGAAGAGGTAAAACGCCTTTCCGATGAGGTCACGGTGCTGCGCAGCGGCCATGTTGTCGATACGCTCGAAAGGCAGCAGATCAACAGCCAGATCCTTCTGGAACTCATGGCGCCGGAGGCTCATCTCCATGTTGAATGATCAAATCATTCTTACCTATGAAAATCTCGTGCTTGCGCCGGGGCGCAAAGCGCTGTCCGGCACAATCCGCGCCGGTGAGATAACCGGACTTGCAGGTCTTGAAGGCCATGGCCAGGAGCAGTTTCTGCTGGCGCTTGCAGGCTTCGATCAGCCTCGTCATTCAAAGGTCGAAATCGTCACCCGGTCCGGCGAGCAGAGCGCCTATAGCAATCATCACAATGCAGCCAGATGCGGCGTGGTTTATTTGCCGCGTGACCGGCGCGCGACCGGCATTTTCCCGGTGCTTTCCGTACTCGATAATTTTGGCATGCCTTCCATGCCACGTTTTTCATGGGGTGGCATTCTCAACCGCCGCAAACAGAAGGAAGAGCTGCAGCGCTATACCGAATTTCTGTCGATCCGCTGTCCGGCAATGGACGCGCCGATCACGGCACTCAGCGGCGGCAATCAGCAAAAAGTGCTGCTCGCACGGCTTCTGGCGCTCAAGCCGCGTGTGATGCTGCTCAACGATCCGACACGCGGCGTTGATCTCAACACCCGCATGAAATTCTATGAAGCCTTCCGTAAACTCGCCCGTGAAGAAGGTATCGCGCTCGTCATTCTGTCGAGCGAAATCGAAGAAATCCTGCAAATCTGCGACAGCGTTTCAGTGTTCCGCGATTTTGAATGCTCAAAAACCATCAGCAAATCCAAAATGTCTATGTCGGGCGTCCTTGCAGCCATGTTCGGACAGGATGAGGTGGAGCTATGATCTTAACCGACAACAAAAGCGGCTTGCGGCGCATCTTCTGCGGCAGTCAGGAAACACGGCTCGCCGCAATCCTGTTCATCATTCTGCTTGTCATCAATATTGTGCTTAACCCGGTACGCTTTGCGCCGTCAAACTGGGGCTCGGTGTTGGGGCTTGCAGCGCCGCTGCTGCTGACTTCGCTCGCAATTACCATACCGTTTCTTGCCGGGCGTGGCTCGATTGACATTTCCGTTGGACCGCTCGTGGGTTTGATCAATGTCATTCTCGTTCAGATACTGATCACAAAAGGCGGCATATCCTCGCCCTTCATCATTATCCCGGCAGCAATTGCGCTCGGCATTCTAGCTGGCGCATTAAATGGCCTTCTGGCGGCGATCATCCGCATTCAGCCAATTGTTGCAACGCTTGGCACCTACTTGATATTTGGCGGGCTGGCACTCACCATCCTGCCTTCCCCATCTGGTTCGGTACCTACATGGCTGTCATCTTTGGCGGGTCCATGGTCCATTCTGCCAGTAGGCGCTGCAGTTCTGATATGGATTGGTATCAAACGCCTGCCTTTTTATGAGACGCTTATGGCCGTCGGCAGCGAGGATCGAGCCGCCTACACCTCAGGTGTCAATGTTCCGCTCGTTCGCTTCATCGCTTATGTGCTGGCCGGATTATTCGCGGCACTTGCAGCATTGTCGCTCACAGCTCTCATTGGCTCGGGTGATCCGATCATCGGTCCCGGCTATACGCTGATTGCTATTGCTGCAGTCGCCCTTGGCGGCGTCAGCCTCGCCGGCGGCGTTGGCGGATTAACCGCAGCATTTCTGGGTGCAGCATGTATTTTCCTGCTTCAAAGCATGTTGACGGCCTTCAACGTCTCGACCTTCGTGCTGCAGGCAGTCTATGGCGCAGTACTTGTTCTGGCTGTCTGCCTCAACTCCGAAAAACTCAAACTCTATTTCCGACGCAAGGTGGCGCAGTCATGATTCAGGCACTCGCTACAAATCGCGCGCTGGTCGCCTTCATCGGAGTCCTGCTGGTGTTCCTCTTGGGAGCAGCCCTCATTCCGGGCTTTGCCAGCCTTTTCTCCATTCGCGCCATGCTGGTTCTGGCTGCACTACTTGCTATTGCAGCACTCGGTCAGACGCTGGTGATGATCCTCGGCGGCATCGACCTTTCCATTCCATTTGTAATCGGCTTTGCCAATGTTGTCTTCGCCAGCCTCTACGGCGATGGAATGTCGCCGCTTTTGGCCGGTATTATCGTGCTGGCGTCAGCGGGGCTGATCGGTGCGTTTTCCGGCGCATTATCGGCAGCGCTTTCCATCCACCCACTCATCGTCACGCTTGGTGTCGGAACGATGGTTCAAGCGGGCGTACAAATCTGGACCCGCGGCTTGCCGACAGGTTCAGCGCCTGCTTTCATCAATGATTTTGTGTCACTGGGTGGCAGCATCGGGCCTTTGCCATTCCCTTGGCTGATCCCGTTTACAATTTTGCTTACCCTTGGCACCGTCTTTGTGTTGCGCCGTACGATTTATGGCCGCAAGCTTTATGCGCTGGGTTCAAATATCAAAGCCGCCGAACTGGCACTGATCAGACCGGTTGCAATCTGGGCAATCACATTTGGCCTCAGTGCCATATTTGCTGCACTTGCTGGCATTCTTCTGCTCGGCTTCACCGGCTCATCAAGTGCGACAGTTGGCACGCCCTATCTTTTCCAAACGGTTTCTGCGGTCGTTATCGGCGGAACCGCACTGATCGGCGGGCGCGGCGGATTTGTCGGAACGGTGGCTGGCGCGATCATGCTAATGGAACTGCGCACGTTTCTCATCGGCATGGGATTTTCGGATGCCATGGTACAGTCGTCACTCGGTGTCCTCATCCTGCTTCTGGTCGCAGCCTATGGCCGTGATCGCCATATCCGCAACCTTATCTGAAGGAGAACCCGTTGGACGAGCGGCTTGCACGGACAATTGACGCTATCAAAGCATCCGGTGCCGATTGGGGCGTTTTCACCAGCCCCGATGGCATCGCCTACTCCTCCGGTCATATCGTTTCCATTAAAGCGGGGCCATCACCCTTTGCGGGTGGACCTGCCATCGCACTGGTTGGCAAAAACGGCGAATGTGGACTTGTCGTAACCAATCTCGAAGCAGACACGCCAAGCTGGGCACAGATCGTTCTCACATATGAAGGTTTCTCATATAAAGAGCCGACAGACATTTTTACGAACTATCTCAAAGCCGCACAGGCTCTCTTTACCAAATTTGGTGTCGGGGGAGCAATTGCCATAGAGCAGAACAGCTTCCCATTGTCCTTGCTCCCACTCATCGACACATGCCGTCGTGTGTCGATTGACGATGCTTTCAAGCGCCAGCGCATGGTGAAAACAGCAACTGAGATCGCGCTATTGCGTGAGGCAGCGCTGACCGCTTCCGCCGGGCAACGCGCGTTTATTGAGCACAGCAAGGCTGGCCGCAGCGAGCTGGAAATATTTGGCGACATTAGGCTCGCCATGGAAAGCAGAGCTGGTGAACGCCTGCCACTTACCGGCGATTTCATATCCGGCAAAACCCGCACATCAGCATTCATGGGCTGGCCAACAAACCGCATCGTTGCAACCGGCGACCCGCTCATCTGCGATCTCGCACCGCGCGTCAAAGGCTATTGGGGCGACAGCTGCGCATCGGCAATGCTGGGCAAAACAACTAATGGGTTTGAGAAACAGTTCAAGGCCGTAAAATCGGCGCTTGATCTGGCAATCGAAATCATCCGCCCAGGCCTTGGCATCGGTGAACTGGATCAAAAATTGCAGGCCCATATAGCAGCACATGGCTATGGCTACGCTCATCATTCCGGACATTCTATCGGCACATCCGTCCATGAATGGCCACGGCTTGTCAGTTATGAAACAGAACGTTTCCGCAAAGACACGGTTGTCATGGTGGAACCCACCGCCTTCGATCCGGACACTGGCGGCGTGCGGCTCGAATTCATGCTGCATGTGACAGAAAATGGCTGCGAAGTGCTAACCGACTTCGAGCATCAGATGGTTATTAGCCACTAGCCCTGATCTTGAGTTCGAAACCGACATCGACAATTGTGTTTGTCGATGTTTCACCACGCATGGCTTCAAGCAAAAGCTCACCTGCCTGCCGTCCAATTTCCGCGGAAGGTACTGCAACCGTCGTCAATGGCGGCAGCAGATGACGCGAAAGTTCAAAGTCGCCGAAGCCGGTAATCGCAAGGCGTTGTGGCACCTTGATACCAATGCGTTGCGTCTCCAGAAGCGCGCCGGAAGCAAGAATATCACTTGAAAACATGACAGCATCAGCTTCCGGATATTGAGCCAGCGCCCGTCTCAGAAGATCGACACCCGAAGCCATGGCAATCGGCATTTCAGTTGCCACCGTGATGCGTGGCTTCTCATCCGGGAACTGTTGCTCCATTGTCGCTTTGAATGCGGCGCGGCGTTCAGCAGCCCGGCTGTCGCCCTTCCGAACCACACCGGCAAACACAATATAGCGCCGGCCCGTATTGATCAGATGACTGACCATCTCGGTGATCGCCGCCGTATTGGAAAATCCAACCAGCCGGTCAATCGGTTTGTCGGTAAAATCCCAGCCCTCAACGACTGGAATTTCCGCACGTTTGAGCAATGCGACACCGCGCTTGCTATGGTGTGTGCCAATCAGAAAAACGCCATCCGGACGCCGCCCGAGGAGGCTGCGAATGATTTCTTCCTCGCGCTCCAGCCGGTAATCGGTATTGCCTAAAAATATCTGATAACCGGCCTGATGCAGAACGTCGGAAAAATGCTGGATCGTGTCAGCAAAGACAGATGCGGACAGCGTGGGTATGATCGCCGCAACCGTATTGCTTTTATGCGATGCAAGATGGCTTGCCGCGAGATTATGGACGTAGTGCGTCTTCTCGATCGCATCCTGAATAAGCTTCCGCTTTTCAGGCATCACGGAATCTGGAAAACGCAACGCGCGCGAAACGGTCTGCATGGAAACCCCTGCAGCCGCAGCCACATCTGCCATGGTCACACCAGAACCTTTGCGGCGCTGCTTTCGCGGTGTTGAGGCTTCAACGCTCACAGATAGAACGGCCTGACACAGACGGGAGTGCCAATTTCGATGCGTTTGCCCGTATCGGTCAAATTTCCCGTCTCCTTATCGATTGCGAAGATCGCAATGCAATCTCCATTCTGGTTAGCGACCAGAAGCCAGTTTCCATCCGGTGTCAGCGTAAAATTACGCGGTGTTGCGCCACCCGTAAAGCTGTGACCGATATCAACCAGGCTGCCATTTTCCTGATCCACACGAAATGTAGTGATCGAGTCATGACCCCGGTTGGAACAATAAAGAAAACGACCATCGGGCGAGAGGTGAATATCAGCGCCATGCGACTCAACATTCGCTGGCACTGTCGGCAAGGTCTGAACAAGGCGCATCTCATCGCCGTCACGCTCAATGAGCGAAACCGTGGAATTGAGTTCGTTGGAGACATAGACAAACCGGCTATCAGGATGCTGTGCAATATGGCGAGGACCGGTGCCGGGTGGCGTCGCAACACTGCTCACCCGCTTGAAACTGCCATCACCATCCAGACGATAGGCAATGAGTTCATCAAGGCCAAGGTCGGCAGAAAGGAACATGCCGCCTTCCGGTGTTTCAACCACGCAATGCGTGTGGCTGCGTTCTTGCCGGTCGACGGCAGGGCCAGGCTTTCCCTGGTGACGAACGCTGTGTGCAACCGGCCCGAGGCTGCCGTCACGCAACACTGGCAATGCAACAAGCGATTGATCAGGCCCGCCAGATCCCATCACATAATTGGCGACAAGCACAAACTTTCCGTCCATTGTCACGGTATTATGTGCAGTTATGCTGCCTTGGGCACCCTGCTTGTTGAGATAAACAAGTTCACCCTTTTCAGCATCAAAGCGATAGGCACTGACCGTTCCCTCGTGCCAGCTGAACACTTCGGAATTTGCATAGATCACCCCTGTATCCGGCGCGACACTCAGGAATGTTGGATTGTCGACGGAAGATGTCGCGCATATATGCGATGCATCTCCTGTCGTCGTATCGAATGCGTAGATGGAAAGACCTTCGCCACGCGCACCCTGAAAATAAGGGGCTTCGCGATTAAGCGACCCAACCGCCAGATAAAGCTTCCTCACGCATTCCTCCAATGCAAACTCTTTCCTTAATGCATCACCCATCCGCCATCGACATTCAAGGTCTGCCCGGTGATAAATCCTGCTTCATCAGAGGCAAGGAACATCAAAGCCGAAGCAATATCCCGCGATGATCCGCGACGCTTAACAGCCTGATGCTCAAGCACGAATTTCGTATACCCTTCTGGGTCGGGGTGGATTTTCTCGGCATCTGTTGGAAATGCGCCCGGAGAGATTGCATTGACGGTAATGCCATAAGCGCCGAACTCGCGTGCCCAGGCGCGCGCAAGCCCGATGAGCGCGCCCTTTGATTGCACATAAGGTGACAGGAGTGCCCAGCCGCCATAGGCAGTCACGCTGGCGATATTGATAATACGACCCCACCCCTTTTCACGCATATGCGGCAGCGCCACCTGAACGCAGACAATGCCCGCATCGACATTGATGTGCTGCACTTTCTGCATTTCCTCAAGTGTATAGTCTTCAAACGACTTGGATGGATAAATCGCAGCATTGTTGATCACGATATCAAAGCCACCGGCCTCGCGACTAATTGCCTCCAATGCAGGTCGAAGTGCCTGCAAATCCGACAGATCGAGCGCGTGGATCGAAAGTCCGCTAAGCCCCTCTGCCTTGCCTTTCAGTTCCTCAATCTTTCTCGGATCATGATCGATAGCCACAACCCGCGCGCCAGCGCGCAGAAAATTGAGCGTAGTTTCAAGACCGAGGCCACCGGCAGCACCCGTGTAGAGAATGGTTTTGCCTGCAACGGAAAACGGCGGTGATGCGGTCATGAGCGGCCTCCAATAGCAACGTGATTGCCGGATGGCACCGGATAATACTCTATTGGCTGTTTTGCGATTGCAGCAATGCGTGTTTCTGTTTCCGCGATGCTCGCTGCATCACCCAGAATACGGAACGTACTGTCGTAACAACGCTCTTCGCCGTGTTCGAGCCAGATCAGCTCGCCGCGGTCGTGTGCTGCGCCATGTCCCAAAACGTGATTGGTCGCAGGTTCGATTCCAAGCGCATAATGCCCGGCCTGCAGATTCTGCCACTCATACATGCAAGGGAACTGATCCTTGCGGGTAACGACTTCAAAGCCGATACCCAGCTTGTCATTGACCAGCGCGACCGGCACTTCGCCATTGGCATCAGAGCCCATTTCATGCTGCCAGACCTGCTCATGAAACTTCATCTGCGGAGCAGGCAGCGTACGATAGCCGACGCCCTGCTTTTTGTAGTCTTCTCCGGCATGTGCCGCCCAAACCACATCCCTGACAGGCGCCAGATAACGTGAACCTTCGGCCAAAACGGGATGACCGACATTGATGTGATAGCAGTACATATGTGGAGTGCGATAGAAACCGCGATTGATCACGCGATCCGTCAGCTTGATATCGTTTGTACCGGCCTTGATTTCGATGCGGCGTGTCAGTTCGAGATGCTCACCGAACACGGTTCCCTGTGTGACGACACCCTCGCACCAGAGATAACATTCGTCGCCTTCCCAGCGCTCACCATAGCCAGTCAGTTTTGCAGGAATAGTCCCAACACGGCCATGAATGGAGTGCTTGATCGTCTGGCGCGGCTTGTAATTATAATGGTCCGCTGCCTCCTCATGCATGAAGAGGATATGGTCAAGACCGCACGTAACCATCATGCCGGAGAAAGACCGCATCCAGCCAAGACCGCCCTCGCCCTCATATTCATGCAATCCCGGATGGCGGAAACCGGACGGCGAGTGCCAGCCGATGGCCATGCCGCGATAGTCGCAGTCAGCAATATCGAGTGCGCGGTCAACCAGAACGGTAAAGCGCAAGCCAGTGCCGGAACGGAACTCCAGCATTCTTATGCCGCGCTCCAACCCGTCTTCGAGCACCATAAGGCGAACGCCTGCAAACTGAGCAAAAGAGCCACTGCTCGCGGCGATGTCGCGACGCGACCTCGCCTCTCCATAAAGCTTCACCATTTTGACACCTTGAATGCTGCGGCATACAGCCATTTCAATCAAAGGCGGCCAGTGTCCAAACACTTGTTTATAGCACCAGCCGCTCCACCTCGCCCCAGGTGGTATTAAAGTCCCTGCGCGCGCAGCTTTCCGTCGAGGAACTTCTTCGCGCGTGGCACATCGGCCTCATCGAGATGTTCGATGATCATCGGAATATTTGGATGCTTCTGCGCAAGGCGCTTAAGGTATAGGTCGTAGTTTAGCGAACCGAGACCCGGCGCTGGCAGTTCGATTTCGCCAACGCCACGGAAAGTATGGCTTTCAAGGGCATCGGCGTCGCCGATATCCGCATGTTTTTCAGTCTTGTCATCGCCGGAACGTTTGACATCCTTGGCATGACCGATTTTGATCTTGTCGCTCAACGTATCGAACACCTGGTTGAGAATTTCATCCATCCGGTCGATATTGTGCGTTTCAAAATAATTGGTTGGGTCCATCAGCAGGCCAAGGCCCGGATGATCGACCTGCGCAAACATTTTCACTGTTTCCTCGACCGAACCGACGACGTTGTTCACATAAGTTTCGAGCAGGAACATTGCGCCGTGATCGTAAGCAAACTGCGACAGATCAGCGATGACCTTGCGGCATTCTTCAAAACCTTCTTCGGTCTTGTTCTTCGGGTGATGAACCCAGTCGGATTGGGTATTGTAAGTACCGGTTTCCGAAATCACATAAGGCGTGCCGAGATACTGTGCATGGCGGATAATCTCTTTGAGATAGCCCACGCGACGCTCGCGCTCTGCCTTGTCCGGATGAATGATGTTCGTATAACCGGAAATGCAAGAAATCGGCAGATTGTGATCGCGAAATGTCTCGCGGATTTTAATGCACTTGTCCTTTGTGATCTGCCCCGCGCTCAGATCAATATCTTTGAAATGCATGTCCAGCTGGACCGTATTGAAGTCAAGTGCACGGATTTTTTTAGCTGTTTCCTCAAGCGAATAAGGGAAATAGCCGCTGAAAATACCCACCTGCATCATGATCGAAACCCTCCCGTTAAGATTATTTGTTAATGCGCATCTTTCCCGAAAACCGCTTTGCTCTTTTTGGGATGTGCTCGTTTAATTGATTGATATCTCGGACAATTTGACAGTGCGGCCTTCATCGATCGACTTGTAGCCAGCCTCAATGAGTGCGACCGTCTTGACATTGTCCGCCACTGAAAGTGCTGGCGGTTCGCCAGACTGAATGGCGTATTGCAGCTGCTCCATCACACCGATAAAGGCGTGCGGGAACCACATGGTTTCCCAATTCGGGCTCACCCATTTGCCGCCTGTCGTCTTTCTGGAGGCATAAGTCAGCGTTGATGGCGAACCATCCGGCCAGCCAATCGTGCCCTGTGCCACACCATCCGTACCCTCGACCCGCCATTTGATGTAAAAATCGCTGTCAAAGCCCTCTTCGCGCGGCCCCGACCAGACGTCTTCCATTGAAACAGCCATCACACCGCTCGGGAACATCAGCGTTGAAACGGTGATACCGTCCTTGTGTTCAAACTGAGTGCGGGGGTCAGTGCGCGTCAGCGTGGTGATGGTGTCAGGTTCACCAAACAGGAAGCGCAGCACGTCGAGATGATGCACGCTCATGTTAGACAGCGTCAGGCGGTCATAATCTTCGAGAAACCCCTGCCAATGCGGGATGGCACGCATCTCGATTGTCGCCATGACAGGCGCGCCAAGCTCACCCTTATCGAGAATTTGCTTCAATACGCGCATCGACTGGTCGTAGCGCATGTTCTGATTAACCGAGAGGATTTTGCCAGCCTTCGCTGCTTCATCGCGAAGCGCAATGGCCTCATCAAGCGTCAGAGCCAGTGGCTTTTGGGCGAGAATGCCCTTGATATGTGGCTGCGCGAGCGCTTTGCGAATGAGCGCAGGTTGCTGATCCGGCGGATAAGCAATATCGATGATTTCTATATCTTCGTCGCCAATCAGCGCTTCTGGCATGTCATGCACTGTGGCGATACCCCAGCGCGCGGCGACCTCTTCGGCCTTTGCCTTGGTGCGTGAGGCGATTGCGGCGACCGTAAAGCCCGCTTCCTTATAGGCAGCAAGATGACACTCGGCCATGATCATGCCTGCGCCGATACAGCCGATTTTGAAATCCCGAGCCCGCACCTGCGGATCAGGCATAAAGCCCCGCGCTTCGCTCATTGCATCCTCCCATTGTACTTCCAGGCCAACATCTCATCGAAAGATCGACCAACAAGCCCGCCTCATTCGAGGACAATGCCAACCTCCATTGGCAGCTTGAGGATTAATGAAGATTCAATGCGGCAGTGTCAACATCATATGAAATCATTTTCCATCATTTCACATCGTAATTGATCAATTTTCTAATTACTCTTCTGAATTTCAACGTCCATATATAAATCAATGATGTTTTTTGATGGCTTTACATCACATCAGAGCCGATTTCATAAGGAAAACCGATGGCCATGACACAACAAGCCTTGCATCTTGCACAAATCGAAATACATCATTTTCCATCATTTTGATAAGGAGTGTGATTTGCGTTCCACGGTGAGTGACATTGCCAGAACAGCGGGCGTTTCCAGCGCCACGGTCGATCGCGTATTGAACAACCGCGAAGGCGTGAAAAAGCGCACGCGTGAAATCGTCCTCGAAGCCGCGCGCAATCTTGGCTATCTCCCCGGCAGCGGGCCGCTCGGAAATACCACCGACCGCATCAAACTGGACTTCGTTCTGCCAGCGGGCACAAACACCTTCATTGCCAATCTTCGCGACCAGATCGTGAGGCAAGCAGCCTTGAGGCCTGAAATCGAGCTTACAATCCATAGTGTCGAAGGCTTCAATCCCGATACGCTTGCGCGCGCCCTTGAAGACCTCAAGGGACAGTCACAAGGCGTTGGCGTGATTGCACTGGATCACCCCACCGTGCGTGAGGCCATGCGCGCACTAGCTGAATCCGGCGCCCATATCGTCACCATCGCCTCTGACATTCTGCATGTGCCACGCGTCGGCTATATCGGCATCGATAACCGTGCAGCTGGCCGCCTCGGCGGCTATATTCTCGGTCGCTTTCTGGGCCAGCGCAAAAACAAGATCGCGCTTTTTGCCGGATCACTTTCCTATCGCGGCCACGAAGAGCGCGAAATGGGCTTTCGTCGCGTCATTGCGGAAGAATTTTCTCAACTGAATATCGTTGAACTGAACGAAATCGAAGACAGCCGTGAAAAAGCCTACTCAGAAACCATAGCTTTGCTTAAACGCCACCCCGACCTTGCAGGTATTTATAATCTCGGCGCTGGCAATCAGGGTATCGGGCAAGCGCTGATGGATTCAGGCAAAACAGATTCAATTATTTTCATCGGGCATGAACTGACAGAAGGCACCAAGCGACTTCTGTTGAATGGTACGATGGATGCCGTCATTGACCAGAATCCGCGCGTGGAAGCGCGTGAGTCACTGACCATTTTGATGAGCAGCATCAAAGGTCAACCTTTCGACCATCATCCACCACGCGTCCAAGTAATATTTAAGGAAAACATTCCAGAATTTTAGAACAATTGTTATTTCTGGCAACTTCCAAAAGATAACTCATTTCAACATGCAATACTATTGTGCTTTAATATCGGAAAATATTGATTTACGGCCCACAATATACCTGGCATATTCTTATTTTTCAGGCGCGAAGCAATCCGATATCTGGAATAGTACACACTAAAGCTAATTGAACAATCTTGCAATGCACTAATTTCCAGTCAAAATTCTTGGCGATTACCTCTCGCCATGAACAAAATGGCCCATTTTGCCTTGAAAGGATACGGACCATCGACCCGTTCGCATGCTTGGCTAAGTATCTGAGCAGATAGGAAAATACTGTTAGTAACTTCCAATGCCTCACTTTCGAAAGCGCTGATCGAGTTCGAACTTTTTCCCGCGTCCTATACAAGATTCATTCCGGTATCAGTAAACTCTGGTTGTTCATCTAACAAAAAAGAGCCTCGCATCCTGGACAAACATCGCGAAACCCAATGTCGGTCAAAACCCAAACTATGACAAAATGGCCGTCGATGCATTTTCCAAAGCAATGGACTGTTGGCTTTCAGCTAGATTTCAAAATAATTATTTCGGGTTTCTGACATTCCGCTCACAGGGCAAATAAAGTTCGATAGGATCCGATGTTGGCGGCTTCAACAACGATAGAGAAGCTTACTCAAAATCCGTCGGCAGCACATCGGCTGGGATGTTCTGATAGCTGACGGGCCGCAGGAAGCGGCGCATGGACATGGTTCCAACACTGGTTGCGCCGAAGTTGGTGCTGGCGGGGTAGGGGCCCCCATGAACCATAGAACCGACTACTTCCACGCCGGTCGGAAAGCCGTTTGCCAGAACCCGTCCGGCCTTGCGTTCAAGAACTGGCAATAGCTTGCGGGCGTCAGCTGCATCGTCCCTGTCCATATGCAAGGTTGCTGTCAGCTGGCCTTCAAGGCCCTTGGCCAGATGTACCATGTCATCGACCGACTTCACGCGAACGACGATGCCGAGCGGACCAAACACTTCTTTGCCGATGGTGTGATCGCTGAGGAAAGCGTCGCCGGTCGTCTCATAGAGATTGGGCGAAGCTTCGCGGCCCTTGCTTTCTGTGGTCAGCACCGCTTTGACGGAGTTACGGCTGTCGAAATGTACCTTGCCATCCTGATAGGCCCTGGCAATGCCGTCGGTCAGCATGACCTGCGGCGCAACCTTTTCCAAAGCACTGCGGGTGGACTGCACAAAGCTGTCGGCGTCCGATCCGTCGATAACCACGGCGATGCCTGGATTGGTGCAGAACTGACCGGCACCCATGGTCAAGGACGCGGCCCAGCCTTCGCCCAGCGACGGCGCGCGGGTTTTCATGGCTTCCGGCAGCAGGAACATCGGATTGACCGAGCCAAGCTCGCCGAAGAAAGGAATCGGTTCCGGGCGTTGTGCGCAAAGATTGAACAAGGCACGACCACCGCCAAGCGAGCCAGTAAAGCCGACAGCCTTGATCAGCGGATGCGTGACGAGCGCCTCGCCGACCTTGCAATCTCCACCCTGGATGAGGCTGAACACACCTTTCGGCATGCCGGTCCTGGTAATAGCGGCTAGAATGGCATCAGCGACGATTTCGCCGGTTCCCGGATGCGCAGAATGGCCCTTCACGACCACCGGGCAGCCTGCGGCGAGGGCCGCTGCCGTGTCGCCGCCAGCGGTGGAGAAAGCGAGCGGAAAGTTGGATGCGCCGAAAACTGCAACCGGGCCGATCGGGCGCTGCATCAGGCGGATTTCCGGGCGCGCTGCGGGCTTGCGGTCAGGCAGGGCTTCATCGACGCGACGATCCAGATAGTCACCCTTGCGGATATGGCTGGCAAAAAGGCGAAGCTGGCTGGTCGTGCGTCCACGCTCGCCTTGCAGACGGGCAACTGGCAAACCGGTTTCCTGCGTGCCGATTTCGGTAATGGCCTCCGCACGCGTTTCGATCTCGTCGGCAACGGCTTCCAGAAAAAGTGCGCGTTCTTCACGGCTCTTGTAACCATAAGTCCAAAACGCATCTTCCGCTGCCTCGCAGGCGCGCGCCACGAGAGTGGGCGTGCCGACTGCGAATTCATGCGATGGACCCGTCGCCGGTGTCGAGGCAAAAGTCGTCTCCCCCGCAACCCATTCACCCGCGATCAGATGGCGTCCGTGGGGCTTAAAATTCATTGTCATTTCCATTTCTGATGAACTAGTAAGGTTATAATATGTATTTGGATATGATCGTCAATACATCATATGTCTTTCATAGGCAGTCTTGTTCTACGCAATCAGAATTGCTAAACGATTGAAGCACAACCAAGGAAGTTTGCAGTGACGAACAAAGACAAGGACACATCCCGTTCAGCTGGTAATCTCGTCGCCAAAGTGAGTGAACAGCTGCGGCGATCCATACAGTCAGGCGAAATAACGCCCGGGACGAAGTTGCCCAGCGAAGCACGGCTTACTGAATCCTTTGGCGTCAGTCGCACGGTCATTCGCGAAGCGATCGCAGCCTTGCGGGCCGACCGGCTGGTGGAAGCAAGACAAGGTGCGGGTGTCTTTGTGCTCGAGCCGCAGCCGCCGGAAACAGTTCCTTTCCAAAACCTTGATTATGAGCGCGTTTCTTCCGTCATAGAACTTCTGGAACTGCGAACCGGCGTGGAAGTCGAGGCTGCGGGACTTGCCGCCTTGCGTCGTTCGCCGCAACAGGAAGAAGCCATCATCAATTGTCACAGGCAGGTTCTGGCCTGCCTCGAATCCGGTCAATCCACAAGCGAGGCAGATTTTGCCTTGCATCTTGCCATTGCAGATGCCGCCAACAATCCGCGCTTCCGCGAGTTTCTGGCAATGATCGGCAGTGGCGTCATTCCCCGTGCAGCACTTCAGTCGGGTGTAGACACCAGTTCCGGTGATTATATCGCCCATTTGCATAGGGAACACGCGCAGATCATAGAGGCTATATTCAACGGTGACGAAAACGGTGCCCGTGACGCCATGCGCCGACATTTGAAGGGCAGCCAGTCCCGCTATCGGGCCATTCTGCAGAGAGCACCATAACTTATAATATAAATTGTTGACACTTATCATCTGAGTCGGGTAGGTCCTATGTGTAGTTTTCCAGAAGGGATCGACACATGGAACCGCAACTAATCAAACAGAAACTGGGCGCTGGCCTGCTCTCGTTTCCGGTCACACATTTTGATGTGGAGGGGAATTTTGCTCCTGAAAGCTATAAGGCGCATGTCGAATGGCTTTCGGGTTTCGACGCACCCGTGCTGTTCGCAGCAGGAGGTACGGGTGAGTTTTTCTCTTTGAGACCCGACGAAATTCCGGCAATCGTCTCGGCCGCCAAAGAGGCGGCGGGCGGCAGTAATACGGCCATCGTTTCTGGTTGCGGCTATGGCACCGAGGTAGCCACCGAGATTGCGAAATCAGCAGAAAAAGCCGGGGCTGATGGAATCTTGCTTCTGCCCCATTATCTGATCGATGCCCCGCAGGAAGGGCTCTATGAGCATGTCAAGCGCGTCTGTCAGTCAATCGGAATCGGCGTCATGGTCTATAACCGCGACAATTCGGTTCTTCAGGCTGACACGCTGGCCCGCCTTTGCGATGCCTGCCCTAATCTCGTCGGTTTCAAGGATGGCGTCGGCGACATCGGTCTGGTTCGCCAGATTACCGCAAAGATGGGCGACCGACTGACCTATCTCGGCGGCATGCCAACGGCGGAACTCTTCGCCGAAGCTTATCTCGGTGCGGGCTTCACCACGTATTCCTCGGCGGTTTTCAACTTTGTTCCGGGCCTGGCGGTGGAATTCTACAAGGCATTGCGAGCAGGCGAACGCGCAAGCTGCGAGCGCATCCTCAATGAGTTCTTCTACCCGTTTATGGCGATCCGCAGCCGCCGTAAGGGCTATGCTGTTGCCGCAGTCAAGGCCGGCGTTCGCCTGCAGGGCTTTGCTGCCGGTCCGGTTCGTGCTCCCCTTTCCGACCTGACCAGGGAAGAAGAAGGCATGCTTGAAGCTCTGATCGGCAATCATGCCCGCAAGCAGGCGGCTTGAAACCTCGACTTGAAGATAGAAGCCGCAGCTCTTGGCTGCGGCTTTTTGATGGCCTCACATCAGGGAAGCGACCATTTCCCTGAGACGCGTGCAGGCTTTGACCAGTTCTGCTTCCGAAGCCGCAATTGACAGGCGGATGAAGCCCGGGGCTCCGAAGGCAATGCCTGGGACGCTGGAAACGCCAAATTCCTCAAGCAGATATTTCGCTACGTCGATATCGGTGTGAAGAACATTGTCCGCACCGGTTTTGCGACCGAAAAGCTTTTCAACGCCGATGAAAGCGTAAAAGGCGCCATCGGGCTTGAGGAAATTAATATCCGCAATCTGCGCCAGATGGTCGGCCACCAGATCGGCGCGGCGACTGAAGATTTCTGCGGCCTGCGCAACAAAGGCCTGATCACCGTCAAGGGCTGCCTGTGCCGCCGCCTGCGCGATAGAGCATACGGAGGTCACGCTTTGCGATTGCATCTTGTTGATCGCGGCAACAAGTGCTTTGGGGCCTGCGGCATAGCCGACGCGCCAGCCCGTCATGGCATAGGTTTTGGAGACACCGTTGACAATGAGCGTGCGTTCGCGAAGCTGCGGACATGCAGTCCCGAAAGAGTTGAAAGGCACCTCGCTTATCAGGACATGCTCATAGATTTCATCGGAGAGAATGAGAATGCGCTCGTGCTTTTCGAGAATATTGGCTAGTTGCGCATATTCATCTTCGCTATAAATGGCTCCTGTCGGATTGGATGGGGAATTGAGCATCAGCCAGCGGGATTTGGGTGTAATTGCCGCTGCAAGCCGGCTCGCGGTCAGTTTGAAACCAGTGTCCGGTCCGCAAGGCACAAAGACCGGCTTGCCGCCATGCAACGCGACAATATCAGCATAGGATACCCAGCACGGCGTGGGGATGATCACTTCATCCCCTTCTTCCAGCGTTGCCAGAAACGTGTCGAACAATATCTGCTTGGCGCCGTTGGCCACGGTCAGTTCATCAATGCTGAATTCAAGCTGGTTGTCGCGACTGAACTTGGCAATGATGGCCTTGCGAAGCGATTCCGTGCCAGCAGCAGCACCATAACGCACGCCGCCGGCTTTAACCGCCGCATGGACAGCATCCAGAACATGGGTGGGCGGTTCAAAATCAGGTTCACCCAGAGAAAGATCAACAATGTCCCGGCCCTCGGCGCGCAGTTTCCTGGCGGCCATGGAGACGGCCATGCTGGGGGACGCCTTGATGCCCGATGATCGGCGATTTTCATACTGCATGGGAATACTCTTTTATTGGTGAGATGAAAGAAGCCGCCCTCATGGGGCGGCTTCCGATGACGTTCAGGACTATCCATTCACCACATAATCAAAATCCTGGTCGCGTTTGACGGCTTCCGCATCACGCTTGTCGTGGGGGCCATAACCGCCACCTCCGGGCAGTTGAAGGATGAGCCTGCGACCGGCAGGAACATGCTGGCGTCCCTTGGCGTTCAACACCGTGCCATCGTCGAGAAGGACCGCGCCGGCGGCGCCGTTCTCTCCTCCTTCGCGGCCACGCGGTGGGTGCTTGATGCGGTCGAACATTGCGTTGAAGTAAATCTCGTGTCCTTCGATTGGAGCGATTTCCACCACCTGACCAAGGCCACCGCGGAACTGACCGGCACCACCCGAACCATCGCGCAGTTCCTTGCGCCAGAAAATGACCGGTCCGACGTGCTCCGTTGCTTCAATCGACATCGAGTGCACGCCACTTGGAAAAGCCGTGGCGTTCAACCCGTCCAGATGCGACCGCGCGCCGGTGCCCCCGCTGTTGAACAACAGCACTTCCGCACGGCGGCCGCCGTCCCTCGGGGCATCCTTGCCGGTGAGCGGGCGTGCGCTGACATGCAGGTTCCAAAGTGCGCCGGAACCTTCGGCGGGCACTTTTCCCGGCAGCATCTTGTGGACGGCACCGAGCACCGCATCGGGCACCAGATGGCCCAACACGTGGCGCACTGAAACGGGAGCCGGACGCTGCGCATTAAGGATGCAGTCTTTCGGCGCTGTCACCTTGAACGGCAGCAATGATGCATGGTTGTTGGGAATTTCCGGTGCGAGCGAGCATTTCAGGCCATAGCAGGCATAGGCGGCAGAATAGATCAACGGACAGTTGATGCCCTTGGGGCTCGGTGCCGATGTACCGGCGAAATCGGCAAGGATATGATCGGCATGCACGTCTATCCGCACAGCAATGTCGATTGGATCGCCGTAACCATCCACGCGCATCACGTTGGAATAGGTGCCGTGCGGCAGACTGGCCAGGCGTTCCAGCGTCGCATCATAGCTGCGCTTGAAGATGAAATCGGCCAGGCCTTCCAGATCATCGAGCTGGAATTCGTCCATCATGTCCATCAGGCGGCGATGACCGATTTCATTGCAGGCTGCGAGCGAATAGACGTCGCCGACGACCTGATGGCTTTCGCGCACATTGTTTCGCAGTATATTGACGAGGTCCTTGTTGACCACACCGCGCTCGGCAAACTTCATGATCGGCACGAAAATGCCTTCTTCATAAACTTCGTTCGCATCTGGGCCGAAGCCGCGTCCGCCAACATCAACCACATGTGCCGTACAGGCAAAGAAGCCAGTCAACTCGCCCTTGCGGAAGCTCGGCGACACGACCGTGAAGTCATGCAGGTGGCCCGTGCCTTTCCATGGGTCGTTGGTGATATAGACATCGCCCTCGTAGATGTTTTCGCGACCTATATCGTTGATGAAGTGGCCGACCGCTTCCGCCATGGCATTGACGTGGCCGGGGGTGCCGGTCACAGCTTGCGCGATCATGAGGCCTGCGCGGTTGAAGACACCTGCAGAAAGGTCGCCGGATTCACGCACGCTGGTGCTGAAGGCGGTACGGATGAGAGTGACGGCCTGTTCCTCGACAACGGAAATCAGGCGGTTCCACATGATCTGCATATGAACGTCGGAAATGGGTTTCTTTGTCATGTGAGACAGCTCCTTAGGCAGCCTTGGCGCGTAGCAGCAGGCATCCATCTGCCTGCATGATCGCTTCGCGGCTGGAGGTTACAACGGTCGAGGTTTCGCGTTCCGTAATGATGGCGGGGCCGGCAATCCACTCGCCCGGCTTCATGGTTTCGCGCTCGACGATCGAGGCTTTCAGGAAGCGTTCTTCGAGAACGTCGAACACCTGACGCGTGGCGGATATGGCGGCTTGCTCCTGTTTCTGGACCGGCTTTGCGGGAGTTAGGGCAGCGGCGTCTGCGCTTGCGCGCAATGACCAACTGACAATCTCGACATCAAGATCATCGATCACGCGGCCGAAGAAACGCTCGTAGCATTTGTCAAAAAGCGTGCGGAACAGCGCCGCATCCGCATCGCTGTAATCGCTTACGTCAATCGTAACCGGCACTTCCCAGCCTTGTCCGGCATAGCGCATGTAAGCGGTGCATTCGAGCGTCGGGTCTGCGTCAGGCGCGCCTGATCGAACGAAGGAGGTTGCTTCCTCAACCAGTTCCTTGATGACCGCATTGATGGCCTTGCCTTCAAAGCGACTCAGGCGGCTGTATGCACTGCGTACCGATTCAAAGCCGAAGGGAGCACGCAGGAAACCGATGGCCGAACCAACCCCGGCTCCGGGTGGAATGAGAAGATCGGTCACGCCGAGTTTTTCACACAGGCGCGCGGCGTGAACTGGAGCGGCACCGCCGAAGGCGATCATCGTGAATTCCGACAGTTCCTTGCCGTTTTCAACTGCATGCATGCGTGCGGCATTGCTCATGTTCTCATCTACCACTTCGCTCAGACCATATGCAGAAGTGGCAATGTCGGAACCAAGCTTGGAGCCGATATCGGCATCCACGGCTTTTTCCGATGCAGATCGTGAGAGTTGCATCGTGCCGCCCGCAAATGTATCGGGGTCGAGGCGGCCCAGAATGACATCGGCGTCCGTAACGGTTGGATGGATGCCGCCGCGATCATAGCAGGCAGGACCGGGTTCCGATCCCGCGCTATGCGGTCCGACGCGGATCTGACGCATGGAATCGACGGTTGCAATTGAGCCGCCGCCCGCACCGATCTCCACCATTTCGATCACCGGAATGGAGATCGGCATGCCGCTTCCCTTCTTGAAGCGATAGGTACGCGCCACTTCAAAGGTTTTGGAGGTTTTGGGCATCTGCTGCTCGATGAGGCAGATTTTTGCGGTCGTGCCGCCCATATCATAGGAGACGACCTGATCGAGCTTGTGATTGGCGGCAATGTGGGCCGCGAAGATCGCGCCACCGGCAGGGCCGGATTCAAGCAGGCGAACAGGAAATTCGATGGCGCTTTCAATGCTGATGATACCGCCGCCCGAATGAATCATGAAGACGGGGGCAACAAGGCCCTCTTCGCGAAGACGTCCGACAAGACGGTTGAGATAAGAAGCCATCAGCGGCTTGACATAGGCATTGGCGCAGACGGTGTTGAAACGCTGAAATTCGCGCATCTGCGGCGAGACTTCAGAGGAAATCGATACGGAAAGACCGGGCTTTCTGGCGAGAAGACGCTCGCGGAAACGGCGCTCATGCTCACCATTGAGATAGGAATGGATGAAACCGACGGCCACACTTTCGTAGCCTTCCGTAATGATGCGGTCGCAAAGCGCATCGACTTCTTTTTCATCGAGCGGCTTCAAAACCTCGCCACGGGCGCCTATGCGTTCGTTAACAACCAGCCGGTCGTTACGCGCAACAAGCGGCGCGGGCAGCACGATATCGAGATCATATTGCTCGAAACGGCTTTCCGTGCGCATTTCAATCACATCGCGAAAGCCCCTGGTTGTCACGAGTGCGGTTTTCGCACCGCGTCGCTCAATCAGTGCATTGGTGGCAAGCGTCGTTCCGTGAATGACAGTGTCGATCTGATCAAGCTTCACTCCAGCTTTTTCAGCCACTTCCCGAATGCCTTTGATGATGGCATTTTCGGGAAATGCATAATCCGTCAGCACCTTGGTTGAATAGAGGGTGGAACCCACTTCCATTGCCACGTCGGTGAAGGTTCCGCCGATATCGACACCCACCCTGACCAGTTTGCCATTTATCGTCATTTTCTGCTTAACTCCCAGAAAGATATCCCGGAAAGGGACGAGTACGTTGCGTGCTGTCACGGCTTGGTTCAGGCACGTGTTTACCGGTTCCCGCAAAAGGCCTTGCGGGTTCATGTCATTGGATACTGAAGACTTTGGATGTTCCGGTGCGTTTCACACGCACCGGGGAACCTTATGTGCTGGCGTTATTGCTTGCCGGTGAAATCCACCCCTTCAAGCGTGGTTGGCAGCTTCGGACGGTCGACGCCGATCCACTTCTTATAAAGCGTATCCAGCGAACCATCTGCATTGTGGCGCGTCACGAAATCATTGAGAAAATCGAGCATGGCCTGGTCGCCCTTGCGCACTGCCATGGCCTGGATATTGTCCGCTGCCTTGTATTTGCGAACGTATTTGTCACCATTACCGGTACTCTCGATCACAAGGCCATAGGTGAGACTTCCGAGGATCGCATCGACCTGGCCCGACAGAAGCGCCTGCACGGTGGTGGCGTCGTCGTCAAAGCCCTTGATTTTTGTGCCCGCGGGGGCTGCCTTCTTGAGGATCGGCTCGAACGCGCTGCCGCGATTGACGCCGATCGTGTATTTGGCGAGATCCTCGTTGCTGTTGATCTCGGCGTCCTTTTTGCCCCAGACCGTGATGTCATTGGCCGAATAGGGAAGCACGAACTGGATAACCTTTGCGCGTTCGGGCGTGATCGTCATCGAGGGCACCAGAAAATCGACCATGCCGTTGGTCAGAAGCGGAATGCGGTTCTGCCCTGTCACGCGCTCGAACTTGACCTCCACTCCCAGTTCCCCGGCAATAAGGTTGGCCACATCGATGTCAAAGCCACCATTCTTGCCGTTCTCATCGATGAAGCCCCATGGAAACTGATCCATCTGCACGCCGATGACGGCCACGCCCTTGGCCCTGATTTCCTCCGGGCTTGCCGCTTCAGCCGCACCAATGGACAAGGCGGATGCGACGAGGCTGGTTGCAAGGCTGAGTGCGATCGCGGAACCCTTGAAAACTGCGTTGATCATGTTCTTACCTCTGGTTTGTTTTATCGTTGACTAGCGTGGGGTGTTCAGCCGCTTTTCGATCCGGGCGCTGTAGTAAGTGAGTGGCACACAGATGATGAAATAGATGAGCCCCACGGTGCCGTAGACCTTCATCGGCTCAAAAGTAATGTTGGCCATCAACTGTCCTGAACGGGTGAGTTCAGTCAGTCCGAGCAGCGCGGCCAGCGCCGTTCCCTTGATCAAATTGACGAGAAAGCCGATCGTCGCCGGAAGGCCAATGCGAAAGGCTTGCGGCAGCACGACATCCTTCATGCGATGGAAATAACCGATACCGAGCGCACGGGCAGCCTCGTCCTGTCCGCTGGAAACAGCCTGGATGCTGCCGCGCCAGATCTCTCCCAGAAAAGCACTGGCATGCAGCGACAGGCCAATGATCAGCGCCACCCAGATGTCGACCCGGATACCCAGGATGGGCAGGCCAAAATAAACGAAGAACAGCTGGATCAGCAGCGGTGTACCCTGAAAAATCTGGATATAGGTTGCCATCAGATAGCGCAGCCATCTTTTCCCGGATGTGCGTCCCAGTGCTACGACGAGACCGCCCAGCCCCCCGAAAGTGAAGGCAAGGATAGAGAGAATGACGGTCCATTTAGCACCGTCGAGAATGAAGAGAAATTCGGAGAAACCAAAACTGCGGATCATCTTGGGACCTCACTTCGACGGGTAGGAAAAATAGGTCCTGCCGATGATTTGCAGAACGAGCGAGAAGAATTGCGACAAGGCCAGGTAGATGACGCCGAGCACGAAATAGATTTCAAAGCTGCGGAAGGTTTCCGAATCTATCATCTGTCCGACATAGGTCAGTTCTTCCGCGGAGATTGACGCCACAAGGCTTGAATTGAGCATCATCAGGATGAACTGGCTGCAAAGCGCGGGATATACAGCGCGTATGGCCGGGCGGAAGATGATGAAACGGTAGATGTCGAAGGTATGAAGCCCGAGCGCCTTGCCAGCTTCGATTTGGCCCGCCTTGATCGATTCCACGCCGCCGCGCACGATTTCCGCCGCATATGCCGCGCAATTGAGTGTCATGGCGAGAACGGCCGCCTGTTCGGCGGAAAGAGTCACGCCCAGCGAAGGCATGCCGAAGAAGATGAAGAACAATTGCACCAGAAACGGTGTGTTGCGGATCAGTTCGATATAGCCGAAGGCCGTGAGCGAAATCACCCGCACCGAACTCATCCGCATCAGCATGAAGACGATACCCAGCGCGAGGCCCAGGACCATGGAAATGGATGAAATCTTCAGCGTCTGGATCGCACCGTTGAAGAGCGCGGGCCAGGCTGCCAGGACCGGTCCCATGTCGAATGTGTATTGCATCAAATTATTCTCCCGTTCGCGGCCGTTTCCCCTTTGTTTTCTAGTGGTTCAGAATCTGGCCTAGAAACGCCTTGGCGCGCTCATGTCTCGGATTGCCGAAGAATTCGGCTGGCGGCGCGCTTTCGATGATTTCGCCCCGATCCATGAAGATGACGCGATGAGCGACCGCACGGGCAAAACCCATCTCATGGGTCACACAGATCATGGTGATACCGTCGTCAGCGAGACTGATCATTGTGTCCAGCACTTCCTTGACCATTTCTGGATCGAGCGCCGAAGTCGGCTCATCGAACAGCATGATCTTCGGGCCCATGCAGAGTGCCCGCGCAATGGCGACGCGTTGCTGCTGACCGCCGGAGAGTTGTGCCGGGTATTTTTCGGCCTGCTCGGCAATATGAACACGCTTCAGGAAATGCATCGCCTTTTCCCGGGCTTCGAGAAGCGAGTTCTTGTGCACGCGGCGTGGCGCCAGCATGCAATTTTCCAGCACTGTCATGTGCGGAAACAAGTTGAACTGCTGGAATACCATGCCGACATCGCGGCGAATGTGATCGACATTGGCGCCGGTATGTCCCAGACGGGTGCCATTTACATCGATGATACCGTCCTGAATTTCTTCCAGATAATTGATGCAGCGGATCAGTGTCGACTTGCCCGATCCGGATGGACCGCACAGCACGATATGCTCACCTCGGTCCACCTCCAAATTGATATCCTTGAGAACATGGAGCTGGCCATACCATTTGTTGACCCCATTCATCGTGATGGCTTTGTCAGACATCTCATTCTCGCTTCGTCTATATTTGCAAAAGGAAGTTGGCGCTCAAGGCTGGACTTCAAAGATGGCGTCGACTTCGACGGCAAAACCGCGCGGCAGGGAACCTGCGCCAAGGGCTGTGCGAGCATGATGCCCCTTCTCCCCAAGCACCGCGATCAGAAGATCGGAAGCACCATCGATCACTGCTGGATGATCCTTGAAATCAGGCACGGCGTTCACAAAGCCCCGCAGCTGCAGACAGGCGGAAATGCGGTCGAGATCGCCATCGAGGGCGGCGGCCGCCCGCGCCAGCAAATTGAGCGCACAGACGCGCGCTGCCTGGTAAGCTTCCTCGACATTCATCGTGCTGCCAACCAATCCGAGATAGCAGTCAACTCCATCGACACGCGGCACCTGACCAGAGATATACAACGTATGACCACTCAGCCTGTATGGTACATAGGCGCCACTGGGCGCCCCCACTTCAGGCAGGATAAGACCCAGTTCCTTCAGTCTGGCTGAAACCAGTCCCATTCTGTTTCCCCTTATTCTCGCCGGAACGCACATATGACCGGAAGGCGCATATGTCCGTTCAAGACCATTTTGAGAGCACGTGTCCCATCACCCGGTCCATGAGGCCGGAGGATTGGGCCCTCGCACCTGATGCCAACGCGCTCTTTCGACCGACAACCTCAGAGTTTCGACAAGTGATATTATGACTTTGCCCTTTGTTATGATGATAGGTTTGCTAAAATATTATCACTTGTCAAGATGGATATTTTGGGGAGCGGCATGATGCGAAGCCCGCGGCGAGATTGCCATTTAACATAACACTTCCAACTATTTAATAATGCCAGACCGTGCCAGACGCATATTATCCGCCCAAAGAAGCATGGTGAAAATTTGCGCGCGATGACCCTCACCGCCAAAAATTAGTAATACCATTCTGCGAAAGAGAGGTTACATCCAGAGGCATAATTCAGCGCCATAACCTGATAAGATAATATCTCTAATGAGTGATATTATCTTGTAATTCTGTTCACGGCATCGTATCAATGACAGACAACCTGATCGACCAACTGGAACTGACGGACATTGAAGACGCTTACCGCACGGACGATTGAAAATCTTAAGGCATTCATTCGCGATGGGGATTTTAAAACCGGGGACAAGCTGCCTACGCTGGTGGAGCTTGGCGAGACGCTTGGCGTCAGCCGTACGGTCATCCGTGAAGCCATTGCAGAACTTCGCTCTGATGGCCTGCTGGAAGTGAAGCACGGCGTCGGAGTTTTCATCCGTGATTTCGAAAGGCTGCGTTTTTCAGGCGACGATGTTTCGCCGCTTGAACCTTTGGCACGGTTGTCGCTGCCCTTCATGGATTTGCTGGAATTACGCATGGCCTTTGAGGTTCATGCTGCGGGACTGGCCGCGCAACGGCGCTCCTGGGCGCAGGAGGCCAATATGTGGGAAGCGCTCAAAAAATTCGAGGCGTCCGTGGACGACGAGGCCGCGCTCGATGAGTTGGATTACATCTTTCACCGTTCGATTGCCGAGGCGACCAACAATCAGGCCTTTATCGAGTTTTTCAGCGTCATGAGCCTGAAGATCCTACCCCAGCCCGCATTTTCGAGCGATCTCAATCCTTCGTTGATTACACCCGACTATATCCGCAATAGCGTGACTGAACATCGTGCAATCTGCGAAGCCATCAGTGCCGGGAATGCGGAGGCTGCGCGCGAGGCGATGCAGGCGCACCTCGCCCGCAGCCACCAGCGCTATCGCGGTTTCAACGGCAGCATAGGCTCCCCTCTCAGCAATGTGACAGAGCTTTGAACCCGACCGGCTACGGTTTGGACCTGGGACCTGGAGATTTCTGTCAGATCAGATCGATCGCCGCAATCTATCCTGCATTTCCTCTATTCAATCATGCGCTCGTTGCATGAAGCCGAACTCCATTGGACACGGCCAGAGGCTTCTACCGCCAAAATTAATGTCCTTGGCGGTAGAAACAGTGCTGAATAAGCTTAGAACTTTACGCTAAGCCGGGCCTTGCCCGCGTTTTGATTGAAGCTCGAACCATACTGACCTGTATATTCAAGACCCAGCGTCGTCT
Source organism: Brucella cytisi (assembly GCF_038433355.1). NCBI lineage: Bacteria > Pseudomonadati > Pseudomonadota > Alphaproteobacteria > Hyphomicrobiales > Brucellaceae > Brucella > Brucella cytisi. The sequence continues at coordinate 262,891 of NZ_JBCAUP010000005.1, read as the reverse complement.
GATTGCCGAGATCAATATCAAAGCCAGCCTTGATAATCGCTGTGTCCTTCGCAATTGGTGCACCGGCCACTTCAAATACCGTTCCGGCATCGAACGAGGCTGCTGTCGTCGGAATGGTATCGCCATAGGCGTGCTGCCAGCCAGCCGTACCGTTAAGCCTTGCATTCATGCTGCCGAATACGACTGGAGCAGAAGCCCGAAGACCAATTGTGGTAAACGTGGTTGTCGCCGTTTCTTTTCCAATCCGGAGCGCGACATTCCCGCCATGTTCATCGAACCGCCCAGTTTGCAGGCGCACCACCGCAACATTTGCAAATGGCTCAATCGCCGTTCCGTTCACATCAAAACGATGCGAGAGTTCGCCGAATGCCTGAAAGGTGTCTGCGCTGTAATCGGCATCAAGACTTTCTGAAAAGCCCGGGAAAGCGACAAGGCGATCAGTTTCGATCTTGTGCCAGCTATAGGCAACACCTGCTTTGAGCCGTGTCGCGTCCCATTGAGTGCCCCCATAGATTCCCAGATGATAGTTGTCACTGTGGCCAGACGAGTTGCGATCATTCACATCGAAACTGGTGCGGCTATAGCCCGCGAGAGCGCCCAGCCTCCAATTCTCGACGACTTCCGCGTCATAGCCTGCAACAAAGCCGCCCGTTGATTGCTTCAGCTTGCCAGCATTTCCATCCGCGCCGGTTTCACTCCATTGGCCAAGTGCCTGCCCCCAGATCGCTGCGCGCGGTGCCAAAACCTGCGATGAAACCATGTCTGTTGCGACGGATGATGAGGCAGCACTCTGCGCGCTACCGCCAAACGCCGCGTCAACGCGTTCCATGACGGCATTGCGAACGATCGAACTGTCATTGATGATCGCAGTTCGCGTCGAAGCATGGATTTCCCCCGAAAGCGCGTCGAATGCGCGACGCGCATCCTCTTCACTGTCCTGCATGACAACCGTATCGTAGACGGCATTACCAGCACCAAGCCCCTCGACGGCCACCGCCACCGATTTCTGATTGCCTGTCTTTGCCGTAGCAGCGAAGTCGACGTCGTTGCGCGCGATGTTGAGGTAGACTGCGTTGGGATCATATGCCAGGCCAAGATCGACGAAAGGCGTGTTCTGGCTCAAATCGCCGAACGTACCCATAATGCCGCCTTCAGCACTTAAAATGGTGTAGCTCTTGCCGGGCATATAGGTGCCCGCGGCTTTTTCTATGTAGACCTTCGCGCCACCAAGCGTCGCCGTTCCGCTCACATCGATGCGGTCGCTTTTACCGGAAGCATCAATTTCCGCAACGTAAGTGGCTCCCGCATCAAAGGCCAGATTGCCATTGACCTTCAGCGTGCCGATAGAATTGCCCGGTGCGATGATACTGCCAGCGTGGGCATAAAGGCCTCCGACTGAACCTGCGCCAGCCAGATATGCGCCGTTTTCAACGCTGGCTGTGCCGACAAGGGATGCACCTGAATGGGATGCATCGCCAATGACCAGCCCACCTTCTTTTACAGTCGTACCGCCTGAATAGGTGTTGGCACCATTCAGAACCAGAACACCAGTGCCGGACTTCGTGAGACTGCCAGTACCATCAATGTTGCCGTCGAAGCGGGTATTGGCGGACTGGTCCACAGTCAGAGCTGCCGAACCAAGGCTCAATGTCCCGCCCTCGCCCATCAGCGACGACATGCTCACATTGAAATTGTTGAGATCGAGCTTGCCACCGTTCACCGAGAAGGCCGTACTGTCGACGAATGCCCCGTCCACGCCAGCCTTAAGTACTCCGCCTTCCACCAAGGTTCCGCCCGTATAGCTGTTTGCCTGGCCCAGAACGAGCGTACCAGCTCCGCCCTTGAGCAGCGCGCCCTCTCCTGTGGCCTGCTGCAGCAGCGTCACGCGGTTGTTTGCCTCCGCGATGTCGATCCATCCAACTCCCTCAAGGGACACGGTGCGATCCAGCGTTTTCATGTCGCTGCCCGTTATACGCAGACCGCCATCAATGAGACGCAGCCGAGCATCGGCATTGCCAAGAGCCGCATCTTCGCTGACGAGGATCGTCCCGCCGTCGGTGACAGCCGTTTCACCGATAAAGGAATGATCGTCGATGCAATAGTCCTTGATGGCCTGCTGGAAGCGCGCATCCGTGCTGTCGCAGTTCAGCAATGTCTTCTTTTCGTCAAGCGTCAGATCGTTCAGGATTGGTTTGCCATTGGCATCCGAAATCTGGCCAAGATAGAGATCTGTACGATGGTTGTTACGCGTTAGAACAAATTCCTTGTTCTTGTCCGCAAAACCATAAGCACTGGCACCCCAAACGAGGCGTGTTTTCTGAACTTGGTTTTCCGAATAGGTCTGTAACTGAGGCCCGACCCAGCGGAAATCGTGCGCAACGGGTTCGTGATCCGAGATTGCTTCCGGCTGGCCGCCCGGCCGCGTGACTTTTACTTCTTTAATCACCCCGGTGTAGGGATCATTTGGATCATCTACAATTTGATACCATTTCCCGAATGGTCGCGAGACGAGAAAGTGATCAATCTTGGCACGATCCCAACTCGCCCAGGTGTTGGTTGCGTCTTCGCCTGCCGATGGCCATGTGGTGCTACCATCGTTGAGATCATGAGGCTTGAAACCTTCGCGGGCTGCATCAGTCTGAAGCAACATATACTGCTTCTTGAGAACATTCATGGTAACCGGCGTGTTGTTATCAACCGCATATGTTTCTTCTTGCAGACCAACATCCTTACCAGCTCTGTAGGCGGCTGAAAGGGCGTCACCCCATTGCTTCCACGACAGGTTGTCGATGTTTTGTCCAGCATATGCTTCCTGAATGACCGCACGCATGGTCTGCTGATTGGCGTTAAGAACATATTGTCGTGTCAGGTCGCGGTAAAATGTATTGCCGTCAGACTGCTGCATCAGCCTAATTTGTGCATCAATGTGATGAAGACCGCGCTCGGAAACATCACCAGCATTGAAATCGCCAAGAACGATGATTGGCTGATTAAATCCTTTTGCCCATGTATTGAGGGCTTTGGCTTCGTTCAGGCGACCAGTTGAACCGTCTGCATAATCAAGATGAACCGTACCGATCATTGTCTGCGGGCGGGAACCTTGGGCATCCAGCTGAGTGTAGCTGACATAGCGCCCCTGCGTCGATCCACCCAGATTAAGTGTTCCAAACGTGCCTGGCAGACGCGAAATAATACCCACATCACCAATCTGCACGTTGCCGTAAGTCCCACGACCAGCGGTTTGGAGGAAATCGGGTATGCGTGTGACATAAGTACTACCGTTGATTTCCTGCATACCAAGGACATCAAAATTGGCTGCTGCCATAAAATCGGCGGTCAGTTCCGGGTTCTGTTTGAACTTGTTCCAGATATTCAGTGTCATGACGCGAATGTCATAGCTATCGGCCGCGCGTGCCGGAACAGCGGCCATTCCTGCAACTGCAACACCACATAAAAGCTGCGCAGTTAAAGCCAAAAGTTTTCGGTTACGTTTGGTTGTCCCCGGTACCATCCCTCAGTCCTTTTCTTGGAAAATGCATTCATCTCATCAATGTGACAGCTGGATTGATCATCCAACTTCACCTGATGTTGAAATGACAGAGATCAATGTCACTTTTATTACATTTTACTCTAGGGTGGCTCTGAAAGACCCGGTTATTCCGCCTCGTGAATAGACAATGTCATTAATATTACATTTTTATTTGATATCGCTTTTGGGAGATCTTGTGGCCTAAACCCACAATTTCCTTGCCTATTTCAACCTGGGAATGAGAGATGGATCTAAGCAACCACGCGCATAAGGATGCGACGGCAAATATGAACAAACTTTCCGGTTCCGGTGGCACGAAGAAAGAAACCCGGCAGCAAATGCTGCTTCAGTGGATTGAGAACAGCCATTATGTTTCGCTGGAGGAGATCGCTGAACGATTCCGCGTTACCACGCAAACAGCCAGACGTGACATTGCGGATCTGGAGCATCAGGGCAAAGTCAGAAGGTTACATGGTGGCGTTTCGCAGCTAGCACCACTGGACCCCATCACATATCGTCAGCGCAGGCATGATAGGGCAGATGAAAAGGCGCGAATTGCTGAAGCTGTGGTCGCGCTCATTCCCGATAACGCCACTATTTTTCTTGACACCGGCACCACATGCGAAGCCATAGCCAATGCGCTTATAAGCAGAGAAAGCCTGCATGTTGTCACCTATAGCCTGAGATCAGCCGCCATTATCAGTGAGAAAACAGATTTCACTTTAGCAGTTCCCGGTGGCTTCGTACGCCCTATCGATGGCGGGATGTTTCAGGAAGATACACCGGAATTCATTCGACGCTTCAAGTTCGACTATGCAATCATTTCCGTCAGCGGCGTTGATGTTGACGGTGATCTTTGTGACGACGACCATACGGAGGTGGCCGTCGTTTCAGCCGCATTGCGGCAGGCGGCACACAAGCTGCTCGCAGTGGACAGCTCAAAATTTGGCAAACGTGCGATGGTCAGACTTGGATCAGTTCAAGACATTACCGCCGTCGTAACTAATGAAATGCCGGCCCCGATTCTGTCTGGATTACTCGAGGAAGCCAGCATCCCTGTCATTCTTTCATCTTAGGCATGTTGGTGGCGGTACTGCCGTCCCCCTGGAACTCTTGGGTGAGTAAATGTTTGAAGGCCCCTCGTCGTCAATGAGCCGTTTGGTCTCGATTGTTATCGCGATTTGGATGCGTTGGCCGTGCAGTGAGGCTAAGCTCATCCGTGATCTAGCTTTTACCGGCTGCTCCTGCCAAAACTTCTCCTGCTGCCGAACCTAGCCCCGAGGGTATTGCATTCTTCACCAGCGTAAACATCAAGCGATTTGATCATATTCATAGACAAGGTCGAGGGATTGGTCTTGTCGTTCAAAGCTGTTGTGCAACTTTAACGCGATCATCTCCCTTAGCGCCCGCAATAATCGTGACATCTTTGCCAGGTCGACGCGTCTTCACTTCGCCAATCTCTTTCATCAAATGATGCAAAGCGTGCTTGGTGCCTTGTGAAAATGGTTTCCAACGCAGCGAAAGAGGCTGTTTCCCGAGGATTATGACATTCTATTGTTGTTAAGACGTCATATGAGCCATTTTTCTGTTTCGCTGGATGCGAACGACCTGTGATCGATCGGAACGCTAAGAAGTCGTATGACATTGGTGAGTTCCGCCCCATTTTCCATTCCTTCACCGACCGCATTTGGAAAGAGCAAAATTCTCACTTCTTCTCGGCGCAGTCACAATATCAGTTCAGCGGCAACACGTTCGAACGCTTAACCTGGCCCAAGGCGAAACTGGTTTCGATGGATGCTATATTGTCGAGCCGGGTTAGCCTGTCCTTGATGAAACGCTCATAGGCCTCAAGGTCCGCCGCAACGATTCGCATCAGATAATCGCGTTGACCTGTCATCAGGTAGCAATCCAGTACTTCCGGCCATCGTGAAACGGTTTCCTCGAACCGGTCGAGATCCTCCTCACGCTGACGCTCAAGCTTGATAGATGCAAAGGCATTGACAGGAAGGCTGACCCGCTTCTGGTCGACGATAGCCGCATAGCCCTTGATGATACCGGCCTTTTCCAGCATCCGCACCCGCCGGGCACAGGGCGAGGGTGAAAGACCAACCCTATCCGCCAATTCCCCGATGGAAATCTTGCCATCGGTCTGCAAGCTGACGAGGATCTTGCGGTCAATCATGTCTAGTTCGGAATCTGGCATAAAACACCAATTGTTGCGGTCGCATTGGTTATCGGAGCCAATATACTAGATTTGTAAGGACAAATATAGCCGGTTTTACCTGCCGGAATATTCTAGCATTTCCCGAAGTCAACGGCACCCGGGAGAGAGAAAGTGGTCGACCTGAATATGCTCGAGGAACTGGAACGCAAGGTTCTGTGGCTTGCGACATGGATGATCCATAATGCCAATCACTTGCGTGATAACGGCGACGGCCTCAAGGTTGGCGGGCATCAGGCATCATCCGCTTCGCTTGCGACGATCATGACAGCGCTATATTTTCATGCGCTGCGGCCAGAAGACCGGGTAGCGGTGAAACCCCATGCCAGCCCGATCTTCCATGCCATCCAGTATCTGTTCGGCAACCAGACACGCGACAAAATGGAGAACTTTCGGGGCTACAAGGGTGTGCAGTCCTACCCTTCACGCACCAAGGATACCGATGACGTGGATTTCTCCACCGGCTCGGTCGGTCTCGGCGTGGCACAAACGCTGTTTTCATCGCTGGTGCAGGATTACGTTCAGGCGAGGAACTGGAAGACCGCCGCCCCGGTGGGCAAGATGGTTGCCCTTGTTGGCGACGCCGAAATGGACGAAGGCAACATTTTCGAGGCGCTTCTTGAAGGCTGGAAGCACGGTGTACGCAACACCTGGTGGGTGGTCGACTACAATCGCCAGAGCCTAGACGCCGTGGTGCGCGAAGGTCTTTGGGAGCGTTTCGAGTCGATTTTCCGCAATTTCGGTTGGGATGTCGTTCTAATCAAGTACGGCACGCTGCAACAGGCGGCATTTGCCGAACCTGGCGGAGAAAAGCTGCGCGAGTGGATCGATGCATGTCCGAACCAGGACTATTCGGCCTTGACCTTTCAGGGCGGTGCGGCCTGGCGCAAGCGGCTGACGGATGATCTGGGTGATCAGGGACCGGTGTCGAAACTGATAGAGCGTCACAATAATGACGAGCTTGCGGCTCTGATGGCCAATCTCGGCGGCCATGACCTGGCAACGTTGCTCGGTGCTTTTGATGAGGCGCGCAAGCACGACCGTCCGGTATGCTTCATTACCTATACCATCAAGGGTTTTGGCCTGCCGCTGGCCGGCCACAAGGACAACCACGCCGGACTGTTGACGCCGACCCAGGTGGAGGCGCTGCGCGAGACAATGAATGTGCGCACCGGACATGAATGGGACATGTTCGAGGGAATGAACATTCCGGAACAGGCGGCACGCGACTTTCTGAAGACAGTTCCGTTTGTCCAGCGCGGACGCCGCCGTTTCGACGCCGCGAAAATTGCTGTGCCGGAAAAACTGGAATTCAATGCACAGTCCGCCATGTCCACCCAGCAGGGTTTCGGCTTCATCATGCACGAGATTGCCCGCGCCGATACGCCGTTCGCATCCCGCGTCGTCACGACCTCACCCGATGTTACGGTCTCGACCAATCTCGGCGCATGGGTCAACCGGCGCGGTTTGTTCTCGCGGGAAACCATGGCCGATCTTTTCAGAACAGAACGCATTCCCTCTACCTATAACTGGGCCTTCTCGCCTGCCGGGCAGCATATGGAACTGGGTATAGCTGAAATGAACCTTTTCATCATGCTCTCGGCACTTGGTCTTTCCCATTCGATTTTCGGAGAACGGCTGCTGCCTGTCGGTACGCTTTACGACCCGTTCATCGAACGTGGTCTCGATGCACTCAACCACGCCTGTTATCAAGATGCCCGCTTCATGCTGGTCGCGACGCCCGCTGGTGTAACACTCGCACCAGAAGGTGGGGCGCACCAGTCCATCGCAACACCGCTGATAGGTATAGCGCAGGATGGTCTCGCCAGTTTCGAGCCTGCCTTTGTGGACGAGCTTGCGGTGATGATGCGCTGGGGGTTCGAACATATGCAGCGCTCTGGAGAGACCCCGGCAGGCGATTCGACCTTGCTTCGTGACGATAATGGCGGCTCGACCTATCTGCGCCTGTCGACCCGCACCATCGACCAGCCGATGCGCCAGATGACAGCGCAGCTTGAACAGGACATCGTCAGCGGTGCCTACTGGATGCGCAAACCCGGCCCCGCTGTCCAGGTGATTATTGCCTATACGGGTGCGATAGCCCCCGAGGCGATAGAGGCAACCGGCCTGATGAGCGAGGACCGCCGTGATATCGGACTTCTGGCCGTCACATCCGCTGACAGGCTCAATGCCGGCTGGACCGCGGCGCAAAAAGCGCGTGAAGGCGGGCTTTCTCACGCCGATAGCCATATCGAACGCCTGCTGGCCGATGTTCCTCCCCATTGCGGTATCGTTACGGTCATTGATGGTCACCCGGCAACGCTTGGCTGGCTGGGTTCAGTACACGGACATCGCACACGCCCGCTCGGGGTCGACCACTTCGGGCAGGCCGGTTCTATCGCCGAACTTTACCGTCATTACGGTATCGATACACATGGCATTATACGCGCCGCCGAGTCGGTCAGCCCGGGCAAACCGATCAGGTGTTTCAGATTGGTCTGAGCGCAGCCTTCGTAAGACTCCACTTCAACTATTAGCGCCGCGCGTCCTGCCAGTTTTCAAAAGAAAATCACGGATACCGGCGCGTTTGGAGTACTCTCCTCTTTTCCCGAAGCTGACCAGTCGACTATAGTCTCGGGATGAATATAGACCGGCTAAAAACCAAAGCTGCTTCGGAACTGGTTCTTGATGGTGTAGGCGCGCCCTATCAACAGATCGAGAGAGCCATTCGCAACAAAATACAAACCGGCGCCTGGCCACCGGGTTACCGGATTCCACCCGAAGAGGAACTGGCGGTCAGCCTTGGCGTATCCCGCGCGCCGCTCAACAAGGTGCTTAATAACCTTGCCAATGCCAAGATCATCGTGCGGCGGCGGCGGCTTGGCACTTTCGTCAGCGAACGGACTGATAATCATGCCGTGATCGGCATTATAGATATTCGCAACAAGATCGAGCAATCCGGCAAGGAATACAGTTTCGAGCTCCTGAAACGCGAGATCGTCAATGGCGAAGACGCCTATGGTTGGCAGGAAGCCGTTCGCGACGAGCGGCTTTTGCGGCTGGAACTTGTTCACAAGGCAAATGGCGTGAACGAAGTTTTCGAGGAACGCTTCATACGCATTTCTGTCATTCCGGAAGTCGAACTCCAGAAATTCGATGCCGTGCTTCCCAATGAGTGGTTGCTTGCGCGGTTGCCCTGTACAAGGCTGATCAATACGATCCGGGCCGCAAACCCCGACCGCAGGATTGCAAAGGTGCTCGGCCTAACAACAAACGAGCCGGTGTTGGTATCGGAGCGGCGAACATGGGCTCACAATGATGCGCTGACTTGGGTAAAGCTATCATTTCCGGGCTACCGCAACGAGTTCGTCGGCGAATTCAGCCCTCTTGAACCCCTAGCGAACCTCTCCTGACCGCATTTTACAAGGTGAACGACGTGGACAGAATTGCGGATATGGGCGCTCTCTCGCGAGACCTTCGTGAAAAGTCTTTTCGGGAAGCGCCGCAGGAGATAGTGCTGGTCGTATCGTCTGACCCGCTAAACAAGGCCTACCTATCCGGCTATGTCAGCATGACGCATGACCTTGCACCTGCCTACAGATCGGCAGTTCTGGCCTCACGCGATCAGGTCTCGCTGGTTGTGAGCGCGGCCGATGCCGGTCCGGCTCATGCTTTTTTTTCGGATCCAAGCCAGCTCTACCGTTATGGAGAATTCTACTTCGAAACCAACGATGATGTGTTTTCAGAATTCGGCAAAGATCCCTATGCCGATTTTCAACAAGCCCTTGCCGAAGCAATCAGAGCAAAGCGGTCTGAAGACGGTCTTGTCGGCGTGGATCGATCGAATGACGATATGGCTTGGGTGCTGTGCTGCGAAATTCTCGGGGATAATAGAGTGCGAGATATCACTACTGATCTGGCACGAGCGCGCGCAACCAAGACCGAAGGCGAGATCGCACGCCTTCGTAAAGCCAGTGAAGTTGTTGAGCAGGGTTTTCGAACGGTAGCGGAAATCGCCAGAACTGGTATAACCGAACGTGAACTTGCGGCCGAGATTACTCGTTGCATCGTCGCAGGCGGCGGCGTGCCGCGCTTCGTTTCTGTAACATCAGGCGAAAGATCAGCGCTTGCCGACGCTTACCCGACGAACCGGAAAATACTGGCTGGAGATATCCTCCGGATCGATGCTGGGTGCACGGTCGACGGGTACTGGTCGGATATAGGCCGGACTTTCGTGTTTGGCGAACCCGATTCCCGGCAGTTCAGGATTTACGAGGCGTTGTATGCCGGGCTCGAAGCGGAACTGTCAGCCGTGCGTGCCGGTATACCTGCTGAGGATCTCTTTGCAATCGCCGTGGAAAGTGTTCAATCCAGCGGGATTCCTCACTACCGGCGACAACATTGCGGGCATGGCATTGGGTTGCGATCATATGACAATCCAACGATCCGACCCGGCGAGGCGACGCCACTGCTCGAAGGTATGTGTCTGTGTCTAGAAACCCCCTATTACGAAATCGGCGTCGATGGAATGATGATTGAGGACATGATACGGGTTACCGAAACGGGCTATGAGCCACTTACGACGATTTCACGCGAACTCGTCGTCATTTCCTGATTTCACCTTACTATTCGACTGGCGCGCAGAGACCGTATAAAGCATCCCCAGCGGCAGTTAGAGTAGGAAATCTTCGATAGACCACAATTCCATCTGCAGCGAAGCAAAGCTCTGTCGGTTCACCGAGCGGCGAACCGACGTGATGCAGATATCCCGCCAAGTCGCCCTTGTTCACAGTCGATCCCACCTGCTTCAACGGCTCAAAAAGACCATCCGACACCGCATAGATCGATGTTTCAGGCGGCAGCATCCTGAGCATTCGGGTCGTTGGCTTGTCCGGTGCAGCAAGGTCGGGTGCGACACCGAAGTCCCGCAGAACACGGCGTATTCCCGCTTCAGCCAGCGTTATGCCGCCTTGCGACAATCCGGGCCCGCCGCCAAGCTCCGTGGTCAGGGCCGCAAGCCCATGCGCGACAGCCGATGCGTAGAGCGTCGTTGCGCCGCCGCCGCCCCGGCCATCGGTGAGAATGGTGTCGGGCGCGGCAAAACAGTCGAGCAGCGCGGCAATGCGCGCCTCCTGCTCGGGCGTGCGCCCGCGATGGGCAAAGGAAACCGGCATATAATCCAGCGAGCTACCGCCCGAATGAAGGTCCAGCACATAATCGGCCAGCGGAAACAGAACTGTGGTTAGATAATGGGCAATCATGGCCGTCGGCCCACCATTTGCTGTACCCGGAAACAGCCGGTTGAGATTGCCCGAATCGAGTGGCGAATTTCTGCGCCCGGCAATAACGGCCGGACGGTTTAACTCAGGCATGATGATGACGCGGCCCTTCACCTCGGTCTTAAGCAATGCGGTGGCAATCCTGCGCAGGGCAATCTGCCCTTCATACTCGTCGCCATGCGTACCTGCAGCGAGGAGAACTGTCGGACCTTCGCCACCATTGATGCAGACCATGGGCACCGGAATCCAGCCGTAGGCCGATGTATCGGACGAAAAAGGCACGCGAGCATAATCAATCTGCACGCCGCGCCGCTCGAAATCGATTGTCGTCCAGACCTGGCTTTTCATCTCGCTTGTCATTTTGGCTCGCTTGTTTCTACTTAATCGGCTCATTGCGGTAAAAATATTCGGCTCACATGCGTTTCATACGAAACTCCGGGGCTGTCGGTACTGCGGCTGCAAGGCATGCCGCAACGACACAGATAATGGCTGTAGTTACAAGAACCGGCGTTATCCCGAGTCCTTGCGACAAAGGCGCCATTGCCGAAAGCCCCAGTGGCGCGAGTCCGTAGGATACGATAAAATCCAGTGAGGAAACGCGGGCCAACTTGCGACACTCAATTTCGCCCTGAATGGCGGTAAACCAGATGACGTTGAAAAGCTCCATTCCGAAACCCGCGATCACATAGGACGCCATCGGTATCCAGAAAACTTCCGGTACCAGGAGGCTGAGAGGGACCACGCTATAGGCTCCAAGACCGGCAAGTGCCCACCAACCTCTTTTGACAGGTTGCCAGTATGAGATCGCAATGCCGCCGAGAAGTGCGCCGGACATATAGGCCATCACACTGCCGGCGAGCAGGCTGGCATTGTTGTATACGGTCGTGCTTATCAGCGGCACGAGAACGCCGGTAACAGAATAGCCTGTCGCCACCACCGCCGACAGGGCAGCCAGAGATGCAAAGAACCACGGATGGCGGCGGGCTTCATGATAGCCTTCGAGCAAATCTAAGATAAATCTTTCAGCAAGGCCTTTACCGGCTGCTGCCCGCCCGATCTCCACCTGCGGTTCAGCGGGCCATGGCGGAAGCAGGGCACTGACTATCCACATCATGCCGATTACCAGAAACGCTGAACCAAGCCCGAACACGGTTGCAATGATCGTGGCCGCCGCCGGGCCGACAAGAATCGTCGCTCGTACCGAAAAACTGAGTGCAGCATTGGCAATACGAAGCTCTGCTTCCTGTACCAGTGCCGGAACGATTGACTGGTAAACAGGCCTGCAAGCGCCCTGCCCCATGCCTGAAAGTACAACGCCCATAGCGGTGAGAATGGAGAGCGGCCGCGTATCTCCGGCAACGTCAAGGAATATCAGAGCCGCGCCGCAGGCGGCGATCAGGCTTGATGCCAGAATAATCCGACGACTTCCCACCCGATCCGCCATTACGCCTGCAATCGGCACGGCAGCGAGAAAGCCTACCGAGCGCAGCGCAAGAAAGATGCCCAGATCGATCGTGGAGAGAACACTCTCCGAAACGGCAATACCGAGAACGAATGGTAGCGCCCACGTGGCAAAACCCGATGCGGTATTACCAGACCAGAGCCGGAAAAAACCTATTGAACGAACACTGGACACAGTCCTAGTTACCCGGACCGGGCGTGTTCGTGCTTTTGCGGATTTCCTCGAGAATGCGAACCCAACTGCGCACGCCCTTATGGAAACGCCCGACATCGTAACGTTCATCCGGTGCATGAATGGCATCATCGGGCAAGATGAAGCCAATCACGATACAATCGATGCCCAGCATATGGCGGAATTGTTGCGCAAGCGGAATAGACCCACCGGAACCCTTGAGAACAGTTGGCTTTCCCCATTCCTCCGCAAGGCCGCGGGCGGTGGCTTTCACAAACGGATTGTCCTCAGGCATCGTGACGGCGCTGCTTCCGGGAAAACCCTCAAATTCCGCCGTGCAACCATACGGCAGACGAGCTCGTACAAAGGCCTGGAAAAGTTCGCGTATCCTTGCCGGATCCTGCCCTTCCACCAGCCGGAAGGAAAGCCGCGCTGTTGCCGAGCCGGGAATGACCGAGCGCTCGCCCGGTCCCTGGTTGCCGCCGGTAATGCCGTTTATATCAACGGTGGGCCGCCCCCAGATGGCTTCCAGAAGCGAATAGCCATTCTCGATAACGCCGCCGCGCAGATCGACTTTCTCAACCAGATCGGTCTCTTGCCCGAGCGCCTGCCATTGCTGGCGAAGCTCCGGGGAAATATCCTTCACATCATCATAAAATCCTTCGATTGTTACGCGGCCATTTTCATCGTGAATGCCCGCGAGGATACGGCTGAGAATGCGAACCGGATTGGCCGCAACCGCACCAAAAAATCCTGAATGCAGATCGTCATTTGGCGTCTTTATAACGATTTTTTCGTGGAGAAGACCCTTGAGGCGAATGCTCAGTGCTGGCTGTGTGGGCGACCACATATCGCTATCACATATGAAAGCCACGTCGCAGGACAGTTCTTCTTTGTGCGCCTCAAGAAAGGCGGGTAGGCTATGGGATCCGGATTCTTCCTCGCCTTCCAGCAGCACAATCACCTGGCCCGGAAAATCCCCATGAATATTTTTCCAGGCGCGCAACCCCTCGATGAATGTCCAGAGCTGGCTTTTGCTATCCGATGCGCCACGGCCATAGAAGCGGCGAAGCCCGTCTTCCTCTATAATCTCCGGCGCGAAAGGTGCATGTTTCCAGGCCTGCGGCTCGCCAACCGGCTGCACATCGTAATGCCCGTAAAACAGCATTCGCGGAGTTTTTTCGACAACCGTGCCGGTTGAACGGGCAAGCACCAATGGGTGACCTTCGGTTTCGACAACCCGCGCCTTAAAGCCGAGCTGCGCAAGTTCATTCTCAAGCCAGCGCGCCGCATGGTCAATCCCTTCGACGCCTGAAGAATCGCTCGAAATGGAGGGGATCGCTATTAGCTCAAGGAGTTTGTGGAGTCCTTCCTCAAGATTACGATCTGCTTCCTGAAGCGCAGCGTCGATAGCATTTCCGGCGAATTTGACATCCTCGACCATGCCTACCTCCCCGCCTTTCCAATTTCAAAGGCAAATTCCGTTTTCAGATAAGCGCGCAGCGATGCAATATCTGCCTTCACAGCTGGAACCGGCCTCGGTTCAGTCGGTTCTTTCAGCCCCGTCGAGCAGCCGATAACCACTATGGGACCATCATTTTCCAAACCACCAATTTTATTGAGCGCCGCAAATGCAGCACTGGAAGAATATTCCTGCCATAGGCCCTGGCGCGCCATTATGCCGTGGGCTGCCAGCGCCGCATCGTCATCCACCAGCATCGGCAAGCCGTTGCTTTCCCGGATGGCAACTACTGAACGATAGCCATTAACTGTCGTCGCTGTACCCGACTGAAACGTTGGCTTCGCCTCGACTGTGATTGCCGGAAACCCGGCTTCGATTGCATGGAAAAGCGGCCCCCTCGCCGCGGGCTCAACGGAAACGAGTTGCGGAATGCGGTCTGTATGGCCCAGGAGCCGCGCCTCGTTAAAACCTTTGTATATACCATAAAGCATCTCGCCATAGCCCGTTGGCACCACAACGGCAGATGGAACCTGACCATTGAGATCGCTGAGGATTTCATAGGCAATCGTTTTATAGCCTTCCGGACCCCAAGGGTGCCCGGTATGCACGGAGGTCAGGTTGCTGACCGGATAAGTGCCCGGTAGGTCCTGGAGCGCGCGCAATGCCGGCCAGCGATCCTCGGCGGGCAAGAATACCGGAAACGCGCCATAGCCGATGATCATATCGCGGAATGCCGGGCTCACTTCCGGCATGGTCAACACGATGCAATTGAGACCGGCGCGGCTGGCCATGGCAGCAGCGGATACGCCGTGGTTACCCGAAGAGGCGACGATAATCGTTGAGGCGCCCTCATAAAGTGCGGCCGAAACTGTGAATGCATTCAGCCGGTCCTTATGGCTCCAAGTCGGGTTGCGGCTCTCATCCTTGACAAACACTCCCCGGTCGCGGACAGCTAAGGGCGCAACCGCGGAAACATTGATCAGCGGCGTGTTGCCCACCGGCATGGTCAATTTCGGGTGAAGCGGCGGCAGGATTTCCTGCCAGTCCTCCCATTTCGCTCCCTTAGAGAAACGGACGCGGGATACGAGCGCATAGTCGTAATCCACTTCCAACGGAAACTGCATGCTGCCATTCGAGGTTTCGGGGCACCCCGAAAGTAGCGCTGGAAGTAGCGGGAAAGCCGGATTTCCCGGGCCAAGCGACCTCTGCCCCTTCGCAAGCGAGGGAGTCTCAATATTCAGATCTGTCATTTTTTGCCTCAAGTTACCTTGACATTCAATGCCAATCGGAGCGCAAGGCTTCGCATGCGCTAGTGAAGTATCTGCTCGAGGAAGTGTCTGGTGCGCGCTTCCTTCGGGTTTTCGAAAAATGTTGATGGCGGGGCTTCTTCAACAATCTTGCCCTGATCCATAAATATGACTCGATCGGCGATCTTTCGCGCAAAACCCATTTCATGCGTTACGCAGATGATGGTGATTCCGTCCTGGGCAAGATCTGCCAGCGTTTCCAGCACTTCCTTCACCATTTCCGGGTCGAGCGCAGAGGTCGGTTCGTCGCATAGAAGCACCGACGGTTTGACGCATAGCGAACGAGCTATGGCCACACGCTGCTGCTGCCCGCCGGAAAGCTGCCCGGGATATTTATCTGCCTGCTCGGGTATTCTCACCCGCTTCAGATAACGGCGGGCAATGTCATCGGCCTCCTGGCGGGGTAGCTTGTGAACCCACCGTAGCGCCAGAGTGCAGTTCTCCAGCACGGTGAGATGTGGAAAGAGGTTGAACTGCTGGAAAACCATGCCGACATTCCTGCGAACCGCATCCAGCACCTTTGATTTCTGCGAAAGCGCGACACCGTTGACGGTGATCTTGCCGCCCTGAAAGGATTCAAGGCCATTGATGCAGCGGATCATCGTGGATTTACCGGAGCCGGAAGGACCGCAAACAACGATCTTTTCACCTTCACGCACGCTGAGATTGATTTCGTCCAGGACCTGAAAATCACCGAACCACTTGCTCATCTGTTCAATTTCAATCGACTTTTCGATATTTATGTCGGGCATGCCCGGCCCCTTTCCTTCAGATCATGGGCAGCGTGATCACAGCACTTCGACGCGTCCC
Source organism: Brucella cytisi (assembly GCF_038433355.1). Taxonomy (NCBI): domain Bacteria; kingdom Pseudomonadati; phylum Pseudomonadota; class Alphaproteobacteria; order Hyphomicrobiales; family Brucellaceae; genus Brucella; species Brucella cytisi. The sequence continues at coordinate 246,650 of NZ_JBCAUP010000005.1, read as the reverse complement.
CGCCACGAAACGGAAACGAGCGAAAACAGCATAGAAATAGCGACCCGTGTGATTATTGTGATGCAGAGATAGATAATGCCGGCAATCAGCAGCGGCTCATAGATATCGAGCGTCCGTGAGCGGATTTCATTGGCGAAGCCCATGACATCCATCACCGTGACCGTAAACGCCAGAGCCGTAGACTTGCAGAGCATGATAACTTCGGTCGTATAGGCGGCGAAACCATTGCGCAGCATGGCCGGAAAAATCGCCACCCGGAAGGTCTGGAAGCCTGTCAGCCCCAGCGATCTCGCAGCCTCGACCTGTTCCTTCGGCGTCTGGTAGTAGGAGCCGCGCATGATTTCCGATGTGTAGGCCATTTCTACAATGGCCAGACACAGAACCGCGCACCAGAACGGGCTGGAGAAGATGCTCCACAAAAATGTCTCGCGAATGACCGGCAGAACCGGAAAGCCGTAATAGATGACATAAAGCATCAGCAGCATGGGCACGCCGCGAATACAGAACATCAGGTTCCAGACGATTTTTGATGTCAGTCCGCCGAAACGGATCTGGACAAAGGCCACAAGCGCGGCGAACACAAAGCCGATCAGCAGCGAAATGATGAACAGGCTGAGGGTAGTGGAAAGCCCGTCAAGAATTTCCATTGCGTAAGACATCATATGTTCCATCACATGCCTCCCATGGACTTGCGGGAATGTCTTTCAAGACGGTGAAACAACTTCGCCGAGACGAATGCGAAGATGATGAAAATGACGATAGAAATCCCGTAGAAGGTGAAGGGAGCGCCGGTCGAACGCGCGCCCAGCGAGGCGATGCGCACGATATCAGAAATGCCTATAATGCTCAGAAGTGCCGTTTCCTTCATGCTGATGAGCCAAAGAGAACTCAGATGCGGTATCATTTTTTTGTAGACCTGCGGGAGGATGATCAGTCCCAAAGATCGCAAACCAGAGAAGCCGAGCGCCCGGCCCGCCTCATGCTGCCCGGCAGGAATATCCGCCCAACCGGCCTTGAAAAGCTCAGTTGAATAGGCACCTAACACAATGGATGTTGACATGATGCCTGGCACCAGCGGACTTATTGTGATGTGGGATATGCCTGGAATGACCGAGATAAGACTGTTGATAATCCCATCTGCAGTGTAGAAAATCAGGATCAGCAGCAAAATGTCTGGCAGGCTTCTAAAAATATATGTGTAGAGCCGAACTACGAAAGCTGCGCCCCAAAGCCGTGATCTGGCGACGATTGTAAGCACGATCCCGATAAGCATGCTGAAGGCGAAGCTGAAAATCGCCACAGTCAGGCTGACACCGAAGGCCCTCGCAAATTGCCAGCCCCAGCCGGCTTCCAAATATTCAAGCATGCGGATAACCTGTTTCTATAGGGTACTGGTAACGCGAAAGTTCAGACTGTTTTCACGCCAGACAAGCATTTCCCGAAGCTGCACAGGAAATACCGGAGCAGCCAATGGGTGCGCCTCCTAAAAATATTTGAAGCCGGGTAATGGCTACTTTTTAGGCGCTGGCGGAAATGGAATTTCAGGCTGGCGGCTACCCCTTCGCTTTTCAGTCATCGGGGCAGTCGGTGATGACAATTGCGCTATGAAAGCGGCAAGGCCATAAATTACTTGATGGGCGGACCCCACTTTTTAGCTAGCCTATCCCAGACACCGTTTTCGCGTGTCGTCTTGAGGGCAGCGTTGAATTCATCTCGTAACGCCGTATCGGCCGGGCGGAAAGCCATGCCTATGCCTTCCGAGACTTGGACCGGATCACCGATATTGATCATTTTCGGTGTGTCGTCGGTTTTCCCGACGAAGGGCTCGATGTCGCCGAGAACGATATCAATACGACCGGTCTTCAGATCAGAAACCAGGGCATCCATGGATGGATAACGCCGGACTTCGAGACCGGGATAGGTCTTTTCGACATATGCCGCGTTCGTTGTGCCTTGTTGCACGCCAATCGTCTTGCCCTTCATGGTTTCCGGTGAAATGTCGAATTCCTCGCCTTCGATCACACCGAAATAGGAATAGGTGCGTGCATAGGGCTCGCTGAAGATAACACGCTTTTTTCGCTCCTCGGTAATACCCATGCCGCCGATGACGACATCAAACTTATCGGCAAGCAAGGCGGGAATGATACCGCTCCACTCATTGGTCACGAACCGGCATTTCACCTTCATGATCTCGCACATTGCATTTCCGAGATCGATGTCAAACCCTTGAAGCGTGCCATCCGCTGCTGTCATGTTGAACGGAGGAAAGCCACCTTCATTGGCGATAACGATTTCGCGCCGCTCTTCGGCTTGAACGCCTGACAGCGAACCGGCAACCAGCGCAACAGTCAGCCCGGCAATTGTTAAAGACAATTTCATTGTTGTTCCCCTTGTCTATTTGTAATTACAATTAATCCGCTCATAATCTCGATGTCAACGGCAATGCCAAGTTTTTTTGTAATTACAAATGGCGGATGATTCTGCTGGTGGCGATGCAAATCGCTCGGTGTAGCCTGAGGCGCACCGCGGGCCGGACATATGAGCGCAAGCGATCCGATCAAAACCATAAAGACTTCTTGCATCCAGGGGGCCGTCCACATATGCGATTTCGCCCCTACCCGGAATCGCCCCCGACATGCTCATTCGGTCGGTACCAGAATGATTCAATCATCGCGTCTGAACGATTGATGCCGATAGTAAACAGTTGCATAGTGCAGACGCATTGAATAATCTTTTGCGGCAATACTTTTATTGCTTCATCAAAGAGGATCACATGGCAATTGGCACTGTAAAGTTTTTCAATCACGATAAAGGTTTTGGCTTCATCACGCCAGAAAATAGCGGGACCGATGTTTTTGTGCACGTGTCTGCACTTTTGCAGGCTGGTGGATCACTCCAGGACGGTCAGAAAGTCAGTTACGATATCGGTCAAGATCGCAAGACCGGAAAAACAAAGGCCGAGAACGTACGCCCTCTGTGAGGCTGTCGATGCCCCTCGTGGCAATCTGTGAGCGCTGCTGGCATTTCTGCAGCGCTTATTTTCCCACAGCACCACTTTTGTCGTTGAGCGGAATAATAGCTGTCAACTGACAACATTCCCAAATATGCGTAACTTGTATGTTTCGTCTCCCCGAGCAGTTGAGTAGCAGCAGAAACTGACAGGCGTCAGCATTATCGGTCGCTCCAGCAGGTTGGATCCAGCAGATAGATGCAGATTACAACATCTACCATTCTTTCGATCGACCGTTGTTCCCGAGCTTCGGCATGACATTTTGTTTCAGTGTCCAACTCTGTCCACAGTCTATCCATAGGACAACGAACCACCAGACGCTGGGGCACTTAAAGAATGAACATAAACTCGACAATTGCCGCCAGTACATTCTCCTGAACCAGGGCGATATCGCCACGAATACCCCGACTTAAAGGGCAGAGAACTTTATCCCGTTGCCGGATCGCGCATCAGATTGAGGCTCCACCATAGCCAGCCGAGCGGCAGTCCACATCGTTCATCTCGATCTCGAACCATTGACTTTTCAAAATGGCTGCATTTAAACACCGGTCAAAATCCTGAACTGGATCAGTTCCAGGCGTCCGTGTCCGCAGATAAGCTGCGTTAGGAATCAAGAGTAAATTATGGCAAACGAAGATCTCGAAGCTCGTCATCTGGAGACCCTGGATCGAGACTTGGGCCGCTTCGTCAAGCTGGAAACGGCGGCGAGTTACGTCTCGCGTCCGCTTGTGGCACCAGGAATCGCCCTTGTATTCATCATCCTTGCCGGGCTTGGCGCTGCCATGTTGCTGGGCCAGACCAGTCAGACGCTTATAGTTGTAGCCGCAGCCGTTTTTGGCGCCTATATGGCTTTGAACATTGGTGCTAACGACGTGGCCAACAATATGGGTCCGGCAGTCGGCGCAAACGCGCTGAGCATGGGCGGCGCGATTGCGATTGCCGCGGTGTTCGAAAGTGCTGGCGCGCTCATCGCCGGAGCTGATGTTGTGTCGACGGTCGCAACCGGCATCATCGCGCCAGACACGCTAGCAACACCAATCATGTTCATCTGGGCAATGATGGCAGCGTTGCTCGCCTCGGCACTTTGGGTCAACCTTGCGACATGGATCGGCGCTCCTGTGTCGACCACGCATGCGGTCGTCGGAGGTGTCGTGGGCGCAGGCATCGTCGCTGCTGGCTTCGGAGCAGTGAACTGGTCTCAAATGATGGCTATCGCGGCAAGCTGGGTTATTTCGCCTGTGCTGGGTGCCATCATAGCGGCTGGCTTTCTCTGGTTGATCAAGGCCCGTATTGTCTATCGTGCAGATAAGATTGCCGCTGCTCGCATATGGGTACCGATCCTTGTTGGTCTAATGGCTGGAACCTTTGCAACATATCTGATCATGAAAGGGCTGAAACAATTGGTCGACGTATCGATTGGAACAGCCCTGATCTGTGGATTGGCTGTCGGCGTCGGAAGCTGGCTGATTTTGGTCCCGGTTATTCGCCGCCAGTCACACGGTCTCGAAAATCGCAACAAGTCACTCAAGGTCCTGTTCAGCATTCCCCTGGTTGTTTCAGCGGCATTGCTCAGCTTTGCCCACGGTGCCAACGATGTGGCAAATGCTGTCGGGCCGCTCGCGGCAATTGTCCAGACATCGCAGACCGGCGCGTTAAACGACGGCGTCGTAATCCCGCTCTGGGTCATGCTGATCGGCGCATGTGGCATTTCATTCGGCTTGTGCCTGTTTGGTCCCAAGCTCATTCGAATGGTTGGAAACCAGATCACCAAACTAAACCCGATGCGAGCCTACTGCGTGTCACTTTCCGCTGCGATCACTGTCATTCTGGCAAGCTGGTTGGGACTTCCGGTCAGTTCGACCCATATTGCCATTGGTGCAATCTTTGGCGTCGGGTTCTTTCGGGAATGGGACACTGAGCGTAGATTGAAGAAGGCGCGCCAGGCCCTGCCATTGGAATCTATCCCAGCAGAAGAGCGTCGCCGTCGCAAACTGGTGCGCCGTTCCCACGCATTGACGATTGCTGCTGCCTGGGTAGTAACAGTCCCTGCAGCAGCAATCCTCTCAGCCATTCTGTTTGCATTGTTGAAACAGATCCCTGTTGGACACTCCTGATCCGTTAGCACAGGGTAAATCTGTTAATGCTGAGTTGGTGAGTGCAACTACAGGTGTTGCGCCGTTACGCACCGCCAACGTCAAAGACAATGTCGCTGGACGACAGGTCCGCGAGTGACACATTCTCCACCAGGATTCCGAAATCGTCAGTACCATTGAAGGAAATATAGACACCTTCTTCGACGTCGCGTGATGCTGCAAGAAAGGCGTCAAAATCGTCTATTCCTGTAACTCCTTGAGCGGTTTCGGAAAATTCAATTCTGTCGCCGCTTGCACCATCAAAGTCGAGAATGCGGTCGACGCCTTCGCCAGACGGCGGAATCAGGAACCAGGAGAAGGTATCTGCGCCGGGGCCGCCGGTCAGTTCGTCCGAACCGCCTCCGCCATCGTTCTGGAGCCTGTCGTTGCCCTCGCCGCCGAAGAGGCGATCGTCACCGCTACCTTCCAAAATGCCCTGATCGACAAGCGTGTCGTTTCCGCCCCCACCGTCAAGTACGTCATTGCCAGAGGATGACGAAAAGAATGCCTCGTTTGCATCGGAACCAAGAAGCTGGTTGTTCTGGTCGCCGGACACCTGAGCGGAGATGGCTTCAATATTGAGGAAGGTGAGCCCAGTCGTGGTGGTCCCGCTCGCAGCATCAAAAACGATCGGGTTCTCCGACTTGCCAAAATCGATCGCGAGTACGTCGTAGCCGGCGCCACCATCCACGAAACAGTCTCGGGAGGCATCGATCCAATCGTCCCCGTCGCCGCCGAGGAGAATGTCATAGCCTCCAAAGCTGGCAAGCCGGTCGTTTCCGTCGCCGCCGTCGAGATAATCGTCACCATCGTAACTATAAAGGGTGTCATCTCCATCGCCGCCGAGAAGCATATCATCTCCGACGCCATCGTTCAGCGAATCGCGCCCTGCACCACCATCCAGAAAGTCGTTGCCGGCTCCACCGTCAAGGTAGTCATCACCATCGCCACCCAGGAGTATATCGTCACCACCGCCACCCCATAGGCTATCAGTGCCGGGCCCACCCTGGATCAGGTCATCTCCATCCGTAGCATCCCCGTCAACCATGACATTGGAGACGATAAGGGCGTCGTTGGAGCCAGCTTTGTCAGTAGATATATCCTCGAAAGGTTGTGGGTAGCCGCCGACATTCGCTGGCGCAAGGGTTTCGTGGACGCGCGCAGTTTCGGCAGGTATCGCAAAGCCAGCTTGCAGGACTTCGATCGAACCGTGTTGATTGGACTCATCAATGTCAGGCACAAGCGAGATCCTGTCCATATCGTGGTTAACGTGCGGAGCGGCTTCACGTTCATTTTCTGGAAGTCCAACCATATCGACATCCTCCTGGAACGATAGTATTGATTGCATGACTCATCATGGCATTGCAGTAAAGAGGAACAGATGCCTTCCGTCAACGAAATTGAATTGCGCATACTTTATTTATTTATTTGAATTACTTTTATGTAAGGAGGAGATACTTGAATTTTGCTGGATGTTTCATCGTCTTTCCGAGAGCCTGCCCCATAATGAGGAGGCCATCATCATTGCGTCTTTTCGGTACTACGGCATCCTGGATGATCGACTCACATGATCACAGTCAGATAAGAATTGAAGCGAGCTGGCGGACGTAAGGAAACTATTGCAGCGTTTAACGTATCGGGCCCAGTCGGCCCGACGCTGCGATTTTAACCAGGTTGAAGTACCTTGTGAGAACCGGCCGTTGAGCTGGCGAGAAATGACGTTCCACTCCTGGCTGACGGGCAGGACGTTTTGACCCTCGTTCTGCATCTGCTACAGGCATCGCTTGTCTATGTGGACACCCGTGCGCTTTAGACCCTGCTGGCAGAACCGAAACGGGCGGGCAGGTTGACGCCGGAGGACGTACGCTGCCTCACGCCGCTGATCTGCAATCACGGCAATTCTTATGACCGTTTGGACATCAATCTGATCAGCTACCTTTTCCCGGGCACGCGCTTTGGCATGTTGCTGGACAGCATTATCTGACCGGGGTAATGGCTGGTACTGATTGTGAGGTTGAATGCATAGAATTATCGTTTCTGTTTCAGTGGCAGTTTTGATCATGCTTGGCACTCCCGAGGCTAGTCGGGCACATTCACCTCAATGGTGGTACGTTGCGGAGGAAGCGGATCGAGTTCTGTTTGTCGATACCGGCTCCATTCAACGCGAGGGAGATGAGATTCGCTACAATTCAAGCCTTATCGTGCGCGACCTGGCCGACGATCTGGGCGAGCGGCGCGCTTTTATGCAGGCCGATTGCAATACGCGGAAGATGCAGTGGCCTATGGTCGTGCGTTACGGTCTGGATGGCGAACGGCTTGACGAAACGGTTGCCAGCTATCCGGCAGCGACAGCCGTTGAACCCGGTACCCTTGCTGCAACCGAACTCGATTTTGTCTGCGCTTCCAATCACTCCGACGGGAAAAGTAATGCATTTCCCATAGCCGTGGACATGGCTGTATTTGCCGAAGCCCTTATTGCCAACACGGATACCGGCATACGCCCTTCGGAAATCCATGACCACCTGCGCAGGGGTTCCAAGACGCCGTTGATCCGTTCCACCGCACCACCGCCCGAGACGTTCGGCACCGAACAGCAAGTTGCTGTCGGACGGCCGATCGTGCCGCCTCGAGACTATTCTCGCACTGTGGAAATACCGCCACTGAACGAGTACGATTCCGATGAAGTCGGTCGTATCTATGACATAACATATCAGGGTATCGAGGGTGGCGAACTGGTTTTTGAGATACGCGGCTATGCCAGCGACGATCTTGCACACTCCGGTAGCGGACAGAATTTGCGCTTTCCACATGGAGCGCATGAAGTTCAACTGAGGGGCCTGGTTATTGCCATCATTGAAGCAACGCCGGATAATCTGCGCTATCGCGTTGATCGCCGAATAGACGATGCCGGCAATTGTACACAGGAGTGGAATTCTGATGGTGGATCAAACAATGCATCTGCGTCTATAGACGCCTGCCATTGATACTGGCCGACGCACGTCGATCAACCGAGTAACGGTAGAACTCCTCGAATGCCTTGTTCTTCTAATAACGCATTTCACCTGGTTTACAGGCATAAACAGTAAAGGTGGACGCTTCGAACCAACCTTGCGAGGGTTTCCACGGGAGGGGTTGTTGCCATGTTTTAATCGAGCGGGGGCCGATGATATCAAACAGGGCAATGGGTACGGAGCGCCCCAATTTATGATGAACGCATGCCCCGGTCTCGTCGATCTGAATGTATCGCAGGAATGTTCTGAACCGGGCACTTGATTTTAATCAGAAGGACTTCGGCCAGACGAAGCATAAGTCGCACAGAATGGAACGGCCCTGGGAGTGTTGAGGTCGACCTCAGTAAGCTCAACAAGCGGACGCTTTCGCCGAGAACCTGATTGTCAGATGCAGCGGTTACAAACATGTGTGGTGCCCTATGGAGGCTACACCCGAGATTACGAAAGCGTCCGACTTGAATATGAAGATTAGTGCAGACCGGATCAACAGCATGTGATATTCCCAAACAGAACAACGATTGTTCTGAGGTGGACATTCTTGGGGCGGATGAACCATCAGACAGAAATGACAAGCTCGATTTCGGACCGGTGGAGTGGCCTTGATTTCAAGGCATCTGCTTGCGAGATTATTCGAGAAACAGAGAAATACGTCGGCAACGAATCCGGGCTTGCCCCCGATCCTGTCGACCGGGAACGTCCCGACCAGAACCACGTATTTCCAGATAGTTTCGTGACGGGAGTTTGACCCGTTAACAAGAACCTCCAGCTTGCAAACTCACAAACTCCTACCGCTTTGTTCAGGCTGTGTTTAACCTTCATTACCATCCACGTCCTTGCGTATACGACATTGAACGAAAGATCGTGATGTGAGCGTTCTGGGCAGAACCACTGGTGTCGCGTATTCCGGATCCGGAATGACGGCGCAATTCAGTCCAAAATACCGATTGAACGTTGGTTCCTTTAGAATGGTCCAGGGGCTCCCCTGATCAACAACTGTTCCCTGATGGACAATAACCAGATTCGTAGCATAGCGGGCAGCGAGGCTCAGATCGTGCATGATGGCTATTACAGTCTTGCCCCTGGATACCAGTCCTTGGCAGATATCCAGAATTTCGACCTGATGGGCAAGGTCAAGATATGTCGTGGGTTCGTCCAGCAGCAGGATATCGGGGTCCTGAGCCAGCAGCATGGCCAGAGATACTCTTTGCTTTTGCCCGCCTGAGAGCTGGTTGATCTGCTGCCGTGCAATCGATTCAGTTGCGGTCACCGCCATCGCCTCCTCAACAACTGCCGTATCAGCGGAAGACCATCGGCGAAACCAGCCGTGGTGGGGATGGCGTCCCCGTCGTATCAGTTCCACTGGAAGGGCGCCTTCCGGAAACTGCATCTGTTGCGGCAGGAGCCCTACCCTTTTCGCAAAGGCACTGCGCCTGAACAATCGAATATCGGTACCATCGAGTAATACCTGCCCAGCAGACGTCGGGAGAAGTCCTGCCAGGCATCTCAGCAATGTCGATTTACCAGACGCGTTCGGGCCGATGATTGCTGAAAAGGTCTCGCGCGGAAAATTCACGTTCACGTCACGCAAGACCGGTGTCCCACCAGGTGCGGCAACCAGGCCCCGAACATGAATGGCAGTTGGAGAAGCACTCATGCAGACGCTCCTTTGCCATCGCGCCTGATCCAAAGAAGCGCGACGAAATAAATGCCGCCCAATGCAGCTGTCATTGCGCCAGTTGGTATGATGCGGGGCAGGAAAAACAGTCGCGCGGCAAGATCGCTGCTGAGTAGAAACGCAGCGCCAAACAGTGCAGAGGCAAACAGCGGAATCGATGCCCCCCCGAGTAACCGATGGGCAATTCGTGGGGCAATCAACGCCACGAAACCGACCGGGCCAGCAACAAAGGTGGCTACGGCTGTCAGCGCCAGTCCGATAATGCCAATAACCAACTGTGTTATGGCAACGTTTTCGCCAAGACTGGCTGCCCTGTCGTTGCCGAGCTCCAGTATCCTCAGAGAGCGGGTGCAGGCCAGCGCCGCCGGCAATAGCAGACACAGCGACAGTCCCGCCAAAGAAAGCCTTGTATCATCCGCGCCATTCAGCGAGCCTGCTTTCCAGCTCGCGGCTGACAGTGCCGTATCGAGTTGCGCCGTCATGACGATCCAATCGTTGAGTGCCATGAAAAACGCCCCGACAGCAATGCCGATCAAAACAACGCGCCCCATGCTACCTTGGCCAGGACTGGCCAGGCCGTATACGAGACAACCGGCGAGCATCCCCCCTGCCAGACTTGCGCCAGCGACCGCAATCTGCGAGGCGCCGGCAAGCATGGCCAACAGTGCCCCGCTGAAAGCTCCTGAATCGAACCCTATAATATCGGGGCTTCCAAGCGGATTGCGTAACAATGTCTGAAACAACGCCCCGGCCATGCCCAGTGCCATACCTGCCAGTATCGCGGCGACAACGCGCGGCGCTCGCCAATCCGCCACGACAAGTCTGATGTGCGGATCGCCATTACCAAACAACGCTTTCGCCACCTGATTAAAAGTGACCGGAAATGTTCCTGTTGCCAGAGCAGCAAAAACCAGTCCAGCGCCGGCGGCGATGTAGAGTGCGCTCCATCCTGCCTGGCGCCGAAAAGCGTGTGAGAATTGTCGTTTGTAAAGCCGCCGCATAATCCCTCCTCTACACGCTCAGCGATGGCTTTTGTCTGCGCGCCATGAAAATAAGAAATGGCGCGCCCATCACTGCAACCACCACACTGACGGGTATTTCGTTTGGCGCGACGACAGTACGCGCTACAGTATCTGCCAGAACAACCAGCTCAGCGCCGATAAATGCCGCAACTGTAAGGGTGATGCCTTCACCGAAGTGCACCATTCGCCGCGCAATATGTGGCGCAGCCAGTCCGATAAAGGTGATGGGGCCCGCGATTGCGGTTGCGCCACCCGCTAACAACATCACAGCCAGCAGACCTACGAGCCTCGTCCATTTTACGGACACACCAAGCGAGAGTGCCCGGTCGTCTCCAAGAGCGATCAACCCCGTTCGAGGCGCAAGCCATACGACAAGAAGGGTGCCGGCGGCAAACATCCAGATCGAATTTATGACGTTTTGTGGTGTCGCTGCGGCGAGTGAAGCAGCGCGCCAATTACGGACGAGATCGAAACGTTCCGGGTCGGTCAGCGCGATGGCCTGTGACAGTCCGAAGCAAAAAGCACCGATGGCGATCCCTGCCAGTGTGAGGCGTATCGGACTGGGATAACCGGCCAGCCCCTGTACTGCGAAGGCGGCGAGGCCTGCGCCTATGGCTGCCAGCCAGAAAGGAGACGAGACAATGTCGGTCCCCAGTATACCGGTCCCGATGACAATTGCCAGTCCGGCACCGGCATTGAGGCCAAGCAGTCCGGGGTCCCCAAGAGGATTGCGGGTGATGGATTGTATGATGCCGCCGGACAGTCCCAATGCCGCCCCCACCATCGCCGACAAAGCTACGCGAGGCATTCTTATATTCCACAAGATCAGCAGTGTTTCCTCATCAGCCTGATTGCTCAGCGCATCCAGGATAGTTTCCAGGGAGAGATAGCGAGTACCCGCTGTGAGGCTCAGCAAGGTTGTTACAAACACTATGAGACCTAAGCAAAGGAAAAACACAATCGGACGTATGGGTTTGGCGGACAATGCCGTCATTGTGTATGCTCCAGGGCAAAAAGGTCGCGCCAACCGTCAGCCAGATAGCGCGCGGTATAGAAAGAACCAAAGACGCAGTTTCCCCTGATTATGTGTATGCGGTTGGCACGGACGGCGGGCAACCTTTGCCACAATGGTTCTGATGAAAGTTCACGCGTGGCGCCATTGCCAAAATCGATCAGCAAAATGGCGTCAATGTCACCAAGGACCTCTCCGAAAGACTCTAGGGCAACTTCACCGTACGGTCCGAGCCTGTCGGCTCTGACTTCCTGACCGCCCAGTTCGAAAAGAACCTGCGCCGGCATGACAAGACCATAGCCCGTCCCGTGGCTGCACACTATGGCACGGCGCTTGAGCGGGTCGTAATATAGTGCGGCAAAACGAAGGTTCGCCAGCGCATTTGCATGTGCTCTTCGAATATCCGCGATCTGTTCACCGTGCTCCTTCAGGCGCATGCGAACAAGCGGCAGCTTGCCAAGCCAGTTGCCGAGCTGTTCCAGATTGACCTGCCAGCTGTAGAGGTGCCTGGACGGCAGCACCGGCGCGATTGACGAAAGCCGGTTCAATGGCCACCAATCCGAATTTGGCGCAGTGTCCGGACACAATATGAGGTCCGGTGCCATCATCAGAATCTGTTCGAGGTCCGGTGGCGCCTTCAGCATCGGCACGCCGGCGGGCAAGGGAACCCACGGTCGGACCCGGCTGTGACTGTAACCGACCACAGGGAGATCAAGAGCCAGCGCCGATTCCAGGCTGACGCGCGAATCGATTGCCAGAACGCGCTTCGGGCTTACCGGAATTTCGGCATACCCCAGCGGTGTCTCGACCCTTCGAACCCCGCTTGACCCATTTGGAGCAGTTGCGGACAGGAAAACAGACGCTCCGCCTGAAAGAAATCCACGTCGTGACACACGGGAAGACACGGGCATGACCGATCAGAACTTGAAAGTGGTCGAAAGGGTCAGGGTGCGTGGAGCACTCGAGTAGAGCAGGTTTGTGCCAGGGAAGGTACTCCAGTATGCTTCATTGAACGCGTTTGTAAGGTTCGCCTGGACGACGACCGGCTCGGCATTTTCCCGTTCCCAGGTATAGCGTGCACCGAAGTCAAACGTGTTCCATCCTGCCATTTTCTGTGTGTTGGCAGCATCGACATACGATGAACCGGTCGAGATCATGCGTGCCGATAAAGTCAGGTTCGGGAGAAAGTTCGTATCCCATTCAGCGCCGAACGTCACGGTATAGTCCGGTGCGCCGGTCGCTTTGTTGCCGTCATAAAGACCATTCGCTGTTTTTGTGGCTTCCGTATCGAGGAGAACCAGGCCGCCGAGCACGCGCAGAGATGGTGTGATTTCGCCTGCCACATTGAATTCAATACCGCGATAGACAGTTTCACCATCGGCTGTGAACGTGTTGGTGGCACTGTTGGCGATACCGGAGGCCTGAGTGGTTTGGAACAGACTGAGTGTGGTAAGGATATCGCCCCAGTCTACCTTGACGCCGGCCTCATATTGCTTCGTCACAAAGGGGGACAATGTGTCTCCACCATTCGCATAGGTATCCGGCACCGTCTGGCCCGCGGTAAGTCCCTCAATATAGCTCGCATAAACTGTGGTATTGTCCCACGGTTTTACTGCGATGCCGACGACAGGCGTCAGCGCATTACTTTCGTAAGAACCGGTCAGGGCTCCTGTGGCAACATTGTAATTCTCGACATCGACATATTGTTTGCGCAAGCCCAGAGTCAACTCGAGCCTTTCATCCAATGCGGAAACCGTGTCTGAAATCGCGAAACTGGTGAAAGTTGTTTTGCTCTGCAGTCCCAGGGGATTATCGATAATGGTGGGTACTGGTGAAAAGACCGGATTGTAAATGTTGGAATCTGTTACTGACAAAACCTTTGTGCCGGCGGAACTTCGGTCAGCCCGATAACCGTTCATCGACAGCGTAAATTCATGCGAGAGCGCACCTGTGTCAAAATTGCCGCGCAGGCCAGCCTCCCCCGAACGCCGATCAATCCCGATCAGATAACGGCTGGCAGTGGCGGTGAAGTCGCCGTTGGGCATCAGATTGCGGCCAGCCTCGACGGCCTGGTTCCAGTCCATTTTGCTTAACCCGCCCTTAGCGTAAGCAGTGAGCTGATCGGAAACATCATACTCAATCGAAATCGCACCGTAATTGTCAGTGAAATAGCTGAAATTCCACGGCGATACCCAACTGTGATCGGGCTTTGGCGGACGAGCGAGAGGAACACCGGGCGCGGCAATTACAGTATTGTTCATCCGCTCGGTATCAAGATCCTGATGGCCAATATCCAGGGCGAACCGAAAACGATCGCCTCTGTAATCAAGGGCAAGCGTTCCGTTTGTCAGTTTTTGAGACTGGTCCGAAATCGGCGTGTCGCCATTGCGGTAAAGAATGTTGGCACGCGCACCCCACTCCTTGTTCTCTCCGAACCGCCTCCCGATGTCGAGATGTCCACCAAACTGGCTATCGGTGGCGTAGGTTGTGGTGAGTTGCGTCAAGGGCTCGTCTCCCGCACGTTTGGGCACGAGATTGATTACACCGCCAACACCACTTGGCGAAAGTCCGCCCAGAAATGCACCAGGTCCCTTGATGACCTCGACGCGTTCAATGCCAGCCAGCGTTGTCTGGCTGTTCGGCGCCACCCCAAACAATCCATTATAGGCAAGCGCGCCGTTACCTACTTGAACCCCGCGTATGATGAAATAGTTGCCGTTGCCTACATTGGTGGGTTCGACGTTGCGGATGGCAGGATCGTTCTTGACGACATCGGCGACCGATTGCGCGTTCTGGTGCTCAATCAGTTTCGAGGTGTAGTTTGTGACCGTGAATGGCGTGCTCATCACGTCACGATTACCAAGGACACCGAGTGCCCCGCCCGTTGCAACCTGTCCGCCTGCGTATTCCGGAGGTGTGTCCCAATTGTTGGTGCCGTTACCAACAATGGTAATTCTATCCAACACTGTCGTTCCATCCGGATCGAAACTGCCGTCTGTAGGGGCGCCTGATGTGCTGATAAGCACGGTTGTCGGGTTGGTGAAGTGATAGCTAAGCCCGGTACCGGCAAGCAGACGTCCGATGGCAGATTGCGGCGTCATCGAGCCTGTTACGCCCGACGAAGCCAGCCCTTGCACGACCGCGGCGTCGACGGAAATCTGAACCCCCGCCTGTCGTCCGAAAATCGTCAGGGCATTTTGAAGGGATTGCGGGCGAATGTTAAAGGTCCTGCCCTGCTCGGCAGCCGATTGCGCCACTGCATTCTGCATAATGACAGGAACCACCGTTCCAATTATTGTCAGAGCACTGACAAATCCTCTAATTGCAGTCCCTTTGCGGTGCATTCACCAACCCCTTCATTCTCCGGTCGAGGGGTGGTGCGACAGGTAGCACACCCACTCACCTAAAGAACGAAACGGTGCGCAAGTTTTTCAGAGAAAAATACTCATGTTTTAATTTTTCTTGCGGAACCGGGTTTCAGTAGCTTGAAACAATCGCCATCCAGGGGCTGATCTGGCGCACATTGGCGCCATGCACCTGCACTGCAGCACGAAGCGCATCGACAGGCTTTCTGAGATCGTAAACACCGGTGATCCGTTGCCCGCCGAGTTCATTTTCTGCGAGTATAATCTTTCCGCGATAATGCCGACGGATCTCATCCACAACTTCCGATATCGGCCGGTTCTTCACAACCAGCATGCCAGTGCGCCAACTTGCGACCAACTCGGGCTCGTCGTTTCCGCGCTCGACTTGCCCATTCCGATCGACATGCACCCAGTCCCCTGCTTCGAGAGGGGCATCGAGAACGGGCCGCCTCCTGGACCCAACAACACCGACGCGCCCGCGATTGACGGCTACGGTAACCCCATCCGACATCAAACGCACATCGAAAGCGGTGCCAAGCACGGTTGTTTCAACATTCCTCGCCTCTACCTTGAAGGGACGCATCGGATTTGGCTCGACTTCGAAATATGCCTCGCCAGAAAGTAGCTGGATACGTCGCATTTCCGGCTCAAATGCAATTTCGATGGCACTGTCGGCGCCAAGATGTACAATGCTTCCGTCTTCCAGCCGGATATTCCGAATCTGCGCAGTACTGGTGGTATAGTCCGCGGTAAGCCAGATGTTAAACGATGGCTGCAACACGACTGCCAGACAGATCGCTAACACAGTGGCAGCCGCCCACACGTACTGACGTGGACGTCGATGACGCCGCGGTGCCGCTTCCGACTTCATTTTGTGAATCTGCAAGCCTGTTCCTACCGAAGCAACTTTTGGTGCCGCAGACGCATACTTTGCATCGCCGAGGACATTCCAGACATGCCGAGCCTTTGCCCATGCCTGCCGATTCGTCCGGTCAGAGCCAAGCCAGGCACGAAAACGGGCGCGTACATCCTCATCATCCGGATCTTCCTGAAGCGCAATCAGCCAGCCAAGCGCTTCCCGATCTGCCTTCTCCGATGTCTCGTTCGATGAAATGGGTATGACTCCCGAATGATTGTTCGGCCTGTCGTGGGCAGGGAACTCTTCCAGTTTAGATGCTCCCTGTACAAAGAACGAAGGAGCCCCCGATTTTTTCAGAAATGGCTTAAGTCTTCATATATTTTGTAAAAGCCGCTTCCGGCAATATTCCAACCCCTCATAGACAAGCGAATGTGCGAGCCCAACGGAGATGCCAAGCCGGGCAGCAATCTCCTTCAGCTTGCAACCTTCCATGCGATGCATCTCCAGAGCAATCCGGGTTCGCTCAGGTAACTCCGCCATCGCTGCCATGACGACACGCAAGTCGTCACGATGCGATACGACATCCTCCTGACTAGGCCGGTCTTCCGCGAAGGCGTCGAAATCAGCGCTGTTGTCGCGTCGCCGCTGCTCGATGACGGATCGCCGTGTCCAGTCGATAGCAAGATTGCGTATGATGCGACGAAGATATCGCGCCGGCTCATCGAGAGATCGATCGGCCACAGCGGATTTCATGCGCAGAAATGCTTCCTGCACCAGATCTTCGCCTACTGAGCGATCACCAACGATGGTGGTTGCATAGTCCACGAACTCGATGCGATGGGTAAGATAAATCTGAAGATTTCGATCCGTATGGGGCAACACCACAATCCTGCAACGTGCGCGGGTTCCGATTGGATCAGATTACCGGT
This sequence comes from Brucella cytisi, assembly GCF_038433355.1. Taxonomy (NCBI): domain Bacteria; kingdom Pseudomonadati; phylum Pseudomonadota; class Alphaproteobacteria; order Hyphomicrobiales; family Brucellaceae; genus Brucella; species Brucella cytisi. Next base: position 229,635 of record NZ_JBCAUP010000005.1, on the reverse strand, counting down.
CAACAATTGCCGGGTATCATCTCTAAAAACCGGATCGTGCTTGTTTGGTGCGCTCTGTTCATTTCCCCTACGCAGGAGAAAGCTGGCGCTCGTCTAGAGTGTCTGATCGCATCATTACAGGCGACTGGATTTCCGCTAATTATTGGAAATTCTGTGTAATTGCAATGGTCTGTAAGAATATTCGCAAGCACGGTGACTTACGATAATGTTGTTTCGTTCGAAATGCACAGTTTATCATGAAGAGGCTGAGTTGCCGCCTGTAACTTCCCGTATTCATTGGGCAAAACACTGACAACAGTTTTTCTCGCAAGCGGAACGGATCGCTCACATTTCTGTTATTACGAGATCGAAAATCGTAATAGCTTCATGAGGAGCACCATCTGGCCCGATTGTTGACGATACTCATTGCTGAGATAACCGTTTGCTCTTTATCGAGATGCAGCAGCCCTTGGCAAAACTCCGTTCGGTTGTGTCAATGCCTCAACGAAGATCGGTTCCCAGGCACGGATGTGACGACGCATTAATGCCTCGAGCTGGCCAGATTCACCAGCTTTCACCAGTGCGATGATTTCATAGTGTTCAGCGATTGAATCCTTCTGGCGATCACGACCCGCTTGTGAGCGGATACCATAGAGACGCATCGTATCACGCAGTCCCATGACAGTCTCTGTGAGCAGCCTGTTGCCTGCGGCATCGATCAGGTCACGATGAAAGGCCCGATCTGACTCAAGGTAACTCTTGACGTCATCTGCTTCGTAAGCCTGTCTGATCTGATCAGCCAGAACCGTTAGTGACGAAATGTCTTTCTGCGGCCTTTCTGCAACCAGGCGGGCGGCGTGAAGCTCAAGTAATTCACGCATATTGAACAAATCTCGCAATTCTTGGAGTGAACGCTCCTTTACGCGAAAACCACGATTTTTAACCGGAACCAACAGACCTGTGCGAGCAAGTTCCAATAGCGCTTCACGCACGGGTGTCGACGACACGCCGAGCGCAGACGCCAGCGTGGGAACAGAATACATCGTTCCAGGGGAGCTTTCACCGGCAATGATCTCCGCGCGAACTCTCTGGAGTACCTGCTCTCTCAAGTTTGTGTCCATGGCCACGCCTCCTGAATCGCTTTCTACGATAGCAGCTTGACAGAGGCTACTGCAATTTTTACAGTAGTGCATTACTGTCATGCATTATCGAGAGCAATGCCTATGGCCAGAAAGATACCAGGCTACTGCACTTTGTGTCGGTCTCGTTGTGGATCGATGACGGTTGTCGAGGGGAAGCGCCTGGTAGGTGTCGAGCCATTCGGTGAGCATCCCACTGGCGGTGCGCTTTGTGCCAAGGGTCGCGCCGCTCCAGAGCTCGTCTACAGCCCGCGCCGTTTGAAGAAACCACTGCGTCGCACCGCGCCCAAAGGCGCCAAAAATCCCGGTTGGACCGAGATTTCCTGGGATGAGGCGTTGACCACGGTCGCTGAACGACTGGACATCGTCCGCAAAGAATGCGGCGCGGAGGCGGTAGTTTTCGCAATGACTACGCCGAGCGGCACGCCGATAGTTGACAGTTCAGAATGGATTGAGCGCTTCGTGCGCTGCTTCGGCAGCCCCAACCTGTTGTACGCAGTTGAAGTTTGCGGATGGCACAAGGATTATGCTCATGCGCTGACCTTTGGTCGCGGCATTGGCTTTCCTGATTATGAACAGGCGGATTCGATCGTTCTATGGGGTCATAATCCCGCACGAACCTGGCTGGCACAAGCATCGAGAATAGCCGATGCGAAGCAGCGGGGCGCTAAAGTCGCTGTAATAGACCCCAAGCCGGATGGCTCAGGCCAGATGGCAGATCTTTGGCTTCGAATTCGCCCAGGTGCGGATGCAGCGTTAGCGATGGCTGTTATACGCCACCTCATCGCAACCGAAACCTTTGATCACGATTTCGTTGCACACTGGACCAATGCACCTTTTCTAATCGAAAACGGTAGCGGGCGGTTCCTGCGCGCAAACGATGTTTTTCCTGGCGGAGACAAAGACGCCTTTGTCGTGCTCGACCCGACAGGACAGCCGAGAGCGTACGATACCAGACATGAGCTCGCGCACGGTGTACGCCTTGACGCAATGGTCTCGATCAAACTGGGTGACGGGCGAAAAGTGGGCGCGAAGACGGCGTTCCAAATGTTACGAGAAGCGGTCGAACCCTATGACTTTGACCATGTGTCGGGTCTTACCTGGCTCGACACGACCGTTATTCGTTCCTTTGCGGGACTATTTGAGGGTTCGCCTCGCCTTGCCTATCATTCGTGGACCGGCGTCGGTCAGCACTCCAACGCCAGCGCAATCGAACGGGCGATTGCCACGCTATATGCATTGACCGGAGCTTGCGACAGATCAGGTGGCAATGTCTGGCCGGTTGCACCGCCCACGCGTACCGTCAACGACCTTTCGCTTTTACCTTCCGGACAATTACAAAAGGCGCTGGGTATCGACCGTTTGCCCCTGGGACCTCCCTCACTGGGTTGGATTACTGCCCGTGACTTTGAACGTTCGGCACTGCATGGCGATCCCTACAAGGTGCGCGCCCTCATGAGTTGGGGATCAAATCTTGTCGGATCGCAGAGCAATACCGAACGTAACCTTGCCGTCCTGCATGCGCTCGACTTTCATGTTCACGTTGACATGTTCATGAACCCTACAGCCGAGATGGCTGATATCATTCTGCCCGCAAACATGCCGTGGGAACGTGAGGCGCTCAAGATCGGCTTTGAGATTACACAAGAGGCAGCCGAAACGATCCAGTTCCGCCCATCCATGTTGTCAGGATGTGGAGAATCAAGAGCTGATTACGCCATCGCTTTTGATCTGGCCCAGCGACTTGGCTTCGGGGAGAAATTCTTCGAGGGCGACATACGACGTGGGTGGAATTATCAACTCGAGCCATTAGGGGTGAACATTGCTGACCTGGCATTGCATCCTTCAGGCCGGCGCTTTCCACAGCCATTCGGTTACGCCAAATACGCCACCAACAAGGGCAATGGCGTAACCGGCTTTAAAACACATACTCGCCGGGCGGAACTTTATTCTGAAACACTTCTCCAGCATGGCTACAACCCCTTGCCCGAGCATGTCGAGCCGGTTGAAAGTCCACTCCGTCCAACTGCTGACCCGCGTTTTCCGCTGGTATTGACAACAGCCAAGAGTGGCTGGTTCATCCATACTTCGCTGCGTCATGTCGCATCACTGCGAAAGAAGTCACCCGATCCCGCAGTCGAACTCAGCGAAGCACTTGCCAATAAGCACGGCCTCGAGGACGGAGATTGGGCGCTGGTCGAGACGCCAAACGGCCAGGCTCGCTTACGGGTGCGTATCAACAACACATTAGATGATCGGGTGGTCGTTGCCGAATTTGGCTGGTGGGAAGACTGTCAGCCGCTTGGACGCAACCACGACGACGACAACCAGGCGTTCGTGACCAATCTTAACGCCATCCTGAACGACGGTCACTCTGATCCAGTAAGCGGATCGGTTCCGCTGCGTGCAACGAGTTGCCAGGTTCACGCGCTGTCCGATGCCAACAAGGGTCGCTGGACTGGTTCCCGTACATTCGTTGTTTCTGCGCGACGTCACGAGGCTGACGATGTTATTGCGATCGAGTTCGTTCCGCGTGATGCTGGTGCGCTGCCGGATTTTCTGCCAGGCCAGCATGTGGAAGTCGCCATAAGCGGCGTCGATACACGTCGCTCTTACTCTCTCACAGGAACCGGTGATGCTCCCTCAAGCCTTTCGCTGGGCATCCGCCGCACGCCCTCGCCTGCTGGCACGCCGCCGTCGTTCTCACAGTTAATGCATCAGCTCAATATCGGCGATGAAATCAAACTGTCTCAACCATCGGGCGTTTTCAATCTTCCGCTTGGCGGCGACAGGCCAATCGTTTTCATTGCCGCGGGCATCGGTATAACGCCGTTCATGAGCCACCTTGAAACCCTGGCTCACAGGAACAACGCGCCAGAGGTCCATCTGCTCTACGGCTGCAGACATGGCGGTCTGCACCCGTATGCGCAGCGCCTTCAAGAGCTGAAGTCCAGATTATCAACGCTGAAGCTCATTACATTTTACTCCTCGCCACGTTCTGAAGATAAGGCAGGATACGATTATGATCGAGCGGGCCGGATTGACATCGGTGAACTCACACTGCTCCTTAGCCACCGACCACTCATCTATCTTTGCGGATCTCCGCAATTCATATCCGACACAAAAGCAAGCCTGGTTGAGTTAGGTGTGTTCGCCTTCGATATCTTTGCCGAGGCATTCGTATCGCCAGCGCAAATCCCGCCACAACTTACGGCACAAGAAGTCAGGATCGCCGGCAGCAATATTTCATTCGTCTGGAAACCGGACGCAGGTTCAATCCTGGATGCGGCGCACGCTTCCGGCGTCCAGCTACCTAGTGGTTGCCGGGTCGGCCAGTGCGAAAGCTGCTCCCTGACCGTGATCTCCGGAGAGGTTGCACACCTTTCTGCAGTGGATGTGGAACCTGGACATTGTCTAGCCTGTGTGGCGGTGCCTTTGAGTGGCGTCACTCTGGCGAGAGGATAAGCGCAAATCAAAAATAGAAAATACAAGGGGATAAATCAAAATGACCGATGTCGTACGGACAACCGAGAACCCGGGCTGGATGGCTCGCTTTTCACAAAAGATGGTATTGTTTGCCGAACGCTGGTTTCCAGATGCCTATGTCTTCGTATTACTTGCCGTGGTTCTCGTTGCGGGCGCCGCGCTAGCTCACGGATCGTCTGCTTTGGCGATCAGCCAAGCGTTCGGGGACGGCTTCTGGAACCTGATCCCGTTTACGATGCAGATGGCACTTGTTGCGATCGGCGGCTATGTTGTGGCGATGTCCCCTCCCGTTGCCGCCACGCTCAAATGGCTGGCGAAATTTCCAAAAACCGGGCGCGGGGCAATCGTATTTGTCGGCGTTCTGTCGATCCTTCTTTCGCTCATAAACTGGGGCGTTAGTCTGATTTTCTCCGGCTTATTGGTGCGCGAGATCGCTCGCCGACGCGATATCCGCCTCGATTACCGTGCTGCGGGCGCAGCCGGCTATCTGGGTCTCGGTTGCGGTTTCACGCTCGGTATCACCTCGTCCGCTGCACAATTGCAGGCGAACGCTGAGAGCATTCCTCCATCACTTTTACCAATTACCGGTGTTATTCCTTTTACGGATACCATTCTTACCTGGCAGAACCTGGTAATGACCTTGTTCGTCACCGTATTGTCAGCCATCATCTGCTATTATTCCGCCCCAGTTGACCGGTTTGCCAAGACAGCCGAAGATCTTGGAGTGCGACTTGATACCGACCAGATCGAAGTGCGCAAGGCGACACGTCCTGGTGACTATCTGGAATACAGCCCGATACTGACGATTCTCGTGGTTCTTGTGGCATTAGGTTGGTTATGGCAGACTTTTCAGTCCGGAAATCCGCTGATCACACTTTCGGGACTGAATACCTATAATTTTGTGTTTCTGCTTCTGGGGATCCTTTTACATTGGCGCCCACGCAGCCTGATTGATGCTTTCGCCAAAGCAATGCCGAGTGTTTCCGGTGTCCTTTTGCAGTTCCCATTCTACGCCGGTATTGCCGCCATTCTTACCAAGGTGACCAATTCCGGCGGCGCTACCCTTTCCGACACGATTGCGCACTGGTTCGTCGGTTTTTCGTCGAACTCGACGATTTTCTCTTTCGTGGTCAGCATTTATTCCGGGGTACTCGGGTTCTTTATTCCATCAGCGGGAGGAAAATGGGTGATTGAAGCCCCCTACGTAATGAAGGCCGCCAATGAGCTGGAAGCTCATCTCGGCTGGACCGTGATGGTGTACAATGTTGCAGAAACATTGCCGAACTTCATTAATCCATTCTGGATGCTGCCGCTGCTTGGAATTCTAACCCTGAAACCCAAGGACCTGATTGGCTACACTTCCGTTCAGTTCTGCATTCATTTTCCGTTGGTTATGATATTGGCAGCCATCCTGATGTCGACCTTTACCTATGTGGCTCCAGTCATGCCGTAACCCACATGCGTGATACGCATAGTACTTTCCGTCACAAGTTGATGGGAAGTACTTCCGGCGATCACCCCGGTTGGTCAGGAGGCAAGCTGGCAGGGCCCGGAGTTGGTTTGCACGTCTTCTGGAAACGCTGCACAAAAGCGGGGTCCGATTTACGGGTGGCGTGGCTACATATATCAGTCAAACCGCCCTGCGTGGATCCTAACTGGAGGGCTTGCGTTTAAACCAGTCGGCGAGCGTCAATGTCGATACGTCGTCCGGTGGGTTGCGCAGGAATTCTGCCACTTCCGCGCGCCAGACACGGAAACTGAAACGAAAGCACCATCGCAGATGCTCACAAAGCGCGCGATCGGGGTGAAACAGCACCCGGTACAATGCCATTGGCCGCGCATGAACCGCAATTTCCATCAGCTTCACCATCCAGAAGATCGCACGTGATGAAAGGTGTCGCGACGACAGCAGCTGGTTGCGATAATCCCATTTCGCCCGGTCGTGCTGAATCACAACACGGTCCGCGTTGCTGGCTGTCCAGTCCGACCAACGATGAGGAGTTACATACATCGCGTTCAACAGATCGGGATCGTAAAGCGAAACTTGCCGGATCGCGCGAAGGTAGTCGCCCATGCGTTCCTCCTCGAACCCGACGATGTGGCCCAGCATTGACAGGATACCATGTTCGCGCAAGGCCGCGACCGCCTGTTGATCCTCGCGCACCGTCGAGCCTTTGCGGATCGCGGCCAGCGTCGCCGGATCGGTAGGCTCTATTCCCATCAGCACGCAGATCATTCCCGCCCGCTTCATTAATGGAAGAAGGTCCGCGTCGCGCACGCAGGTCCCGGTGACCGGTCAAACCGATGAATCAAATGCATCGGCATTCTCCGATTGCGCGCTGTCCGCTTCTCAAGGTCCAATATGACAAGACGACCGGCTTCGATGTCGGCGCTAACGATGCCAAGAGGCATCCCCCCCAACCAAGCCCATCTCGTAACAACTCATGTTTCAAACCGAGATCATTGGTGATGATTTCAGGTATCATTTCCACTGTAACGCAGCAGTGCCGGGATCCTGACAGCCAGTATTACCAGGACGATCACCAGAGAGATCCCGCTCAACATTGCGACGTGGATGATTCCAATGAATTCTGCGGCTATGCCTAGCATGAGACTGGCAACCGGCATAATGCCAATTGTCAGCTCCTGTATTCCCATCACGCGTCCTTGCAACTGCGGCTTTGTCATCATCAGCATCAAGGTCGTCTGCAAAACCGCAAAAGGCGATGATGCCAGTCCGATCAGCGTCATCAGGATAAAAGATAGCGGAATTGACGAAGAGAGTGCGAACACCGCCCAAAGCGCTCCCCACGTCGCAGTTGCGCACACGAAAAGACCGCCCTTATAATGAAAATCACCCAGGCTGGCGATAATAAGCGAGCCAATCAGACCACCTGTCCCGCTACACGCCAGCAGCCAGCCAAGCCCTCGTGGATCGAGATGCAGATGTTCCTTGGCGATGACTGGCATGAACCCCTGATAAATTGGCCATAACAATATATTCGCAGCAAAAGTTACCGACAGCACCGCACCCAGCAAGCGGTTGGATAGAACGACTTGAAAGCCGGCAGCCAACGATCTCCCCAGGCTCTCGCCTGACGCAGAGCCGTGTTTGTTTTTCAGATTTCGAACCGGCCAGATTGCTACAAAGGCGATCAGATACCAGAATGCAGAGACCGCCAGCGCAACGGCTGGACCAAAGCTGGCAATCATAGCACCACCCAGTGCAGGACCGATAACCTGGGTCAGGTAAACAACGATGGAATTGAGTGCGTTCGCGTTGCTCAGGCTCTCACGCCCGACAAAATCGGCGACCAGGCTGAACCGGGCCGGTTGCGAGGGAGATTGCGCCAGACCAATGCAGAAGCCACCGAAAACCAGCCCCCAGAAACTGGCCATGTTCAGCGCGACCAGGGTCGCGATTAACACCATCATCACGAATGCCCAGCCCGATGCCACAAGCAACAGTTTCGGACGGTCAAAACGGTCCGAAATGACACCGCTAACCGGACCCAGCATCATTGGTGAGAGGCGCGCGGCAGTGAAAATTGCAACCGAGATCTCGGAATGTGTATATTCGAACACCAACCACCCTAGTACGAGTGTTTGCGTCCATACCCCGGCAAAAAAGAAAAGATTGGAGAGCCATAACAACCGGTAGCGCGGGTATAGAAGAAGTGAGGATGCAATTCGCTTCACTACGCCGTGACCGAGTTTCCCGGTTCTATGCGAGGCCGCCGCCTCAACTGCAATATCTTCCCGTTCTGACATGGATAACTCATGAATATGCACCGTTCAGGCGCTGAAACCACCTCGCACGTCAACCTGCTGAATTGATAGCGGGCAGCGTGTTCCGCCTCTTATACGTGTGGTGGTATTCATTCGGAAATTAAATATTACTATATTGAGTATTCACTTTCCAAATACTTTCAAGAGGAAGCGTGCAGACGTATACGAAGAAGCGATCGTACCCAAAGCGAGACTGTGGATCGGGCGTTTTTGATAATAATGAAATTGCCAGAAACATGATCCAATGAGCCAGGAACTACCGCCGTTTTGGCATTTCCTCCATTGCCCCATCCCCGGGCATGGCCCTCCATGCGCCTCCGCAAGAGATTACTGGAGCACGGAGCTCAGGCCGGTGAAGCAAGAAAAACGGTCAGATCGGGAATAGCAGCCACACTTCGCATACAACGGTTCTGTACTCATTTCCCAACGTTCGCGACATGACCATTCAGATAATTATAAACTGTAGCCCGTCCCATACCGAGCAGTCGACATATATAGCTGGCAGCGTTTTTCCCGCTGAACGCTCCGTCATCGGCGAGCGCCTGCACAAGTTCTTTCTTTTGTGCTCGGGTAAGGTCGGAAATGTTCAGCCCACGCGACGTGGTCCAATGCTGAATATAACTGTTAATGCGTTCAAACCAGTCATCGCGAAACAAACTTTCCATCTCGCCTGGCGCCGGAGGAACCGATACAAAATTCTGTAATGTGAGCACCATACTTTCGAACACTGACATATCGGCATTGATACACAAAACGCCAATTTCCTTACCCGACACCGCTCTGACAACAGAACTGATAGATTTTATTCTACGCCCATCCCAGTTCGTTTTGGCGTAAGGGCCAATCAGTACGTCGGATGATTTAAAGTCAATCTCATCGAGGTTGGAAGGATCTCCCGGTTCTCGTTTTGAGAAGTTCCCGGCGATATGAACAACAGATTTGCTCGACAGATCATGAAGAACAACTTCCGCAAAGGGGGCAAACAAATTCGCTATTGCCTCGCATATCGGCACATAAGGCAAAAGTGCCGGGTCAATTTCGTTGGCCACAGCTTTGTTTTCCTTACCCAAAATGAATCCTCCTTCGTCGATCCCACGCAATATAGACTGAATCCTCTTTGAACACTTCCGAATTAATTGGACTAGACAGTCTATTTTAGATGAAATAGTCTAATAACAATCCAGGCGCCACGCAAGCGGGGAAAATCAGATGCATCGCCCGGAAATGGGCTGTTGAAATAATAACAAAAGGGAACAAACACGATGAATAACTGGAAACTGTCTCTGACTGGTGCCGCAGCGGTAGCGCTGGCTGCACTTACTACGGCCCAAGCCGAAACGTTGCGGGTTGGTATGGAATGTACCTATCCGCCATTCAACTACCGCACGGCGGAAGGCAATCTCGAAGGCTACGATGTGGATGTGGCCAAAGGCGTTGCCGAGATCACCGGTTACGAGCTGGACTATGTTTGTCAGGGGTTTGACGGATTGATTCCGGCCTTGCTCGCCAACAAATTTGATCTGATCATTGCTTCCATGTCGATTACCGACAAGCGCAAACAGCAGATCGATTTTTCTATCCCTTATCGCAAGTCGGTCGGGCACCTGGTGGGGCAGGCTGGAAAGGGGGCCGATATGTTTGACTCAAACGGACAGCCCATCCCCGAAAAATTCAACGGCGTCCGGATAGGTGTCGAACGTGCGTCGACCTACTTCGAATGGTTCAAGGCCAAACTGCCTGATGCCGATCTGGTCATGTATGACGGTGTCGAACCAATGTATCTCGACCTCAAGAACGGTCGCGTCGACATGATCATGACCAATCCGATGAAGGCCTATCTCTCCTTCTTGCAGGGCGAAGGTAAAGGCAAATTTGAGCTGGTCGGGCCGGAAATCAACGAGCCTGAATATTTCGGACCAGGTGTTGGGATCGGTCTGCGCAAAGGTGACGACGGATTGCGTGGCAAGATAGACGATGCCATTCGTCAGCTCATTCGCGAGGGCAAGCTCAAGGAGTATGCCCTGAAGATATTTCCATTCCCGATCCATGATGATGCATGGGCTGATAAATAATCCGTCGATCATGGTTTTTCAAAAGACGGAGAAGCAAATTGGAAGCCCTGAACGGTTGGTGGGATAATTATCTATTCGCATCGGTCATAGTTGCGAAAGTATTCATCTACTCCTTGATTCTGACGGTGATTTTTGGACTGCTTGGCGCTGCTGCCAAGCTGTCGTCTAGTCGGCCACTGAATGCAATTGGCAACATGTACACGGTGTTCTTTCGTGGCACGCCTGAAATACTTGTCATCCTTATGCTGTATTTTGGTTCGGCGGTCACATTGACAACGATTGCACGGCTTTTCAATCCGTCGGTCAAGTTCATTGACATTCCGCCATTCTGGGCGGGCTCGATAGCCATTGCCCTGGTTGTGGGCGCTTATGCCACTGAAACATTCCGCGGGGCGTTCAAGAGCGTCAAACCCGGCAGCGTCGAAGCTTCGCGCGCCCTGGGAATGAACGCCCTGCAGACATTTGTCTATATTCGCCTGCCCGAAATGTGGCGCACGGCCTTGCCAGCCTTTGGCAATCACATGTTATCGCTCATCAAGGATACGGCGCTGATCTCGATCATCGGGCTAAACGAGACGCTGTTTGTAGCCAAACAGGCAGCGGGCGTGACTGGTAAACCCTTTACGATGTATATCGTCGTGGGCCTGATATACCTGTTTTTTTCCAGCATCATCACGCTCTCAGTCAATCTGCTTGAGTACCTGGCCAACCGGCATTTGCAGCGGAGACCATCATGAATATGAGTATTCTCCTTGATGCACTGCCACGCATGCTGGGCGGTTTTGCCATGACATTCCAGTTGATGGTCGTTTCCCTAGCCACCGGAACCCTGATCGCTGTCATCCTGCTCCTGATGCGACTGAGTGCCAGATGGTGGCTGTCCTGGCCGGCGCAGCTCTATATCTACGTTTTCCGCGGGACCCCGATCCTCGTCCAGATATTCATCATCTATTACGGCCTACCCCAATTTGACTGGATTCGTGACAGCATGTTCTGGCCAGTATTCAGAGACCCGTTTGGTTGTGCCATTGTCGCACTTTCGCTAAATGTTGGGGCCTATGTTTCTGAAGTTTTCCGGGGCGGAGTTCTCGCGGTAGAGCGCGGGCTGACCGAAGCCGGCGCCGCTCTTGGAATGAATTCAATACACCGCTTCGTTTATATTACCGCGCCGCTCGCCTTCCGCATATGTCTGCCAGCATACGGCAACGAGATCATCAGCCTGATGAAATCAACCGCGCTTGCAAGCACAATTACTCTTGTCGACATGACCGGCATCGCCCGAACCATTGTCGCTGAAACCTTTGCTCCCTACCAGATATTCCTGTCACTGGCCTTCGTCTACATCATCCTGACCTGGATATTGCAGACTGGGATCAAGCGCCTTGAGGATTATCTTGGCCGCCACATGGTGCGCTAAAGCAAAACTGTCTCTTGAAGGTGACTTCCATGAATGAAGATAAACACACGATGATTGAACTGGTCAATGTTAACAAGAACTTCGGCAAGTTCCAGGCACTCAAGCAGATTAACCTCAAGGTGCACCGTGGAGAGAAGATCGTCGTATGCGGTCCGTCCGGATCGGGCAAATCAACGTTGATCCGCTGTATCAACCGGATGGAAGAGCATTCAAGCGGCGATATCTTCATCGACGGTCACGAGCTTACCGACAAGACCCGGGACATCAATGCAGTCCGGCGTGAAGTCGGCATGGTTTTCCAGAGCTTCAATCTGTTTCCGCATATGACCGTTCTCCGCAATCTCACCATTGCCCAGCGTCTGGTTCGTCGAACGCCCTTGAAACAGGCCACCGAAATTGCCATGCATTATCTGGAGCGTGTCAGGATTCCCGAACAGGCACACAAATATCCGATTCAGCTTTCCGGTGGACAACAACAGCGAGTGGCAATCGCGCGAGCCCTGTGCATGAAACCCCAGATCATGCTGTTTGATGAGCCGACCTCCGCCCTTGACCCGGAAATGATATCCGAAGTGCTCGACGTGATGGTCGATCTTGCGCAGGGCGGCATGACCATGGTCTGCGTGACACACGAAATGGGCTTCGCCAAATCCGTTGCCGACAGGGTCGTGTTCATGGACCGCGGCGAAATGATTGAAGAAGCAGATCCCCAGGCTTTCTTCGGCAATCCGAAGAACGAACGTACGGCGCTGTTTCTGCGTCAGATACTCAGACATTAGCGTGTGCGAGCGATCGTACACACTCTCCTGATCGTCGGAAGCTCATAGCGATCGGAAAAGGCAAATACAGGAAGGAACGGATGATTGGGTCCAGATCATCCGAGCGGATTCTTGTGCTCAGAAAATCCATGTGAGGCAATTGATGGCCAAAGTCTTTCAAATTGATGATATTCGTTCCGCTGCCGAGGCAATGGACCTGACGTCTGTCATCGAAGCCGGTTTCGTCGCCTACTCTGACGGAAAAGTCGTAGTCCCGCCTGTGGGCGAGCTCCTGTTTGCACAGCCACCTGGCGACACACACATAAAATACGGCTATATCCATAACGACGAAATCTTCGTGATCAAGATCGCTTCAGGCTTTTATGATAATCCTTCCATCGGACTTCCGTCTGGCTCCGGTCTGATGCTTGTTTTCTCCCAGAAGACTGGTTTCCTGCAGTCCATTCTTCTCGATGACGGTTATCTTACTAACATCCGGACTGCGCTGGCCGGTCGTATTGCGGCAAGATACCTCGCTCCCAGAACGGTCAACGCAATAGGGATCTATGGTACCGGAGCGATGGCACGTCTGCAGCTAACCTATCTTGCTTCCGTAACAGACTGCCGGGAAGTAGTGGTGTGGGGTCGTTCTGAGGAAGGTCTGGATCGCTACTGCGAAGATATCTCCGCGCTTGGCTACTCCGTTACACCCACACGTAAAAGCAGCGACGTCACGGATGCCTGTAATGTTATAGTTACGACCACTCCGTCTGTCCAACCGCTGATCATGGCAAGCCAGGTGCGCCCCGGGACACATATCACCGCCGTTGGTTCAGATACGCCGGAGAAACAGGAACTGGACGGACGCATCCTGGGCATTGCCAAAGTCGTTATTGCAGACAGCATAGAACAATGCCGCTCACGCGGGGAAATATTCCATGCCATTCGTGAAGGGCACCTCTCGGAGAACGGAGTTCTGGAGCTGGGCAATGTCATAAAGTCCGGCGCGAAAGCGCGGGCAAGCGAAAGCGACATCACCGTAGCTGATCTAACCGGCGTTGCGGTTCAGGATATCCAGATAGCAAAAGCAGTTTGCGAGCGGCTGTTATCCCCTTCCGCATGAACAAATGCTGCAAACTACACCAGTTAAATCGAACAAGGAGGAGTGTAATGATCCAGTACGTTAGTACAACAGGTGGTATTGAGCCGGTCGGCTTTGATGAAGCCGTGCTCCAGGGGTTTGCAGCCGATGGCGGCCTGTTCGTTCCCGATGAGATCCCCGTCATCGACCAAACCAGACTGGAAGCACTTTCCAGGCTCACATTTCAGGAGCTCGCATTCGAGCTGACTTCGTTATACATTGATCCATCAATCATCCCGCCACATGATCTGAAACGGCTCATAAACGATAGCTATCGTGACTTTCAACACCCTGACATCGTCAGACTGGCTCCAATCACCGGCGAACCCGATATAAGCGTACTAGAGCTCTTTCATGGCCCGACCCAGTCTTTCAAGGACATGGCAATGGGCTTCCTGATGCAGACAGTGGACTATCTCCTCGAGAAGCGTCAGAAACGGCTGAACATCGTGCTGGCCACTACCGGTGACACCGGTCCGGCCGCCGCGTGGGCAGCAGCCGGAAAACGCCATATTGACTGCTGGCCGCTATACCCGCGGGGAATGATTTCCCGGGAACAAGAGCGTCAAATGACGGTGTTGCGCGCCGATAATGTTCACCCGGTCGGCGTTGAAAACTGCCCTGATGGCGGCGACGATCTTGATCTTGTCGTTGCTCAGTTATTCGAAGATGACACTCTTAAACGCAACCTGGGGCTCTCCAGCGTCAACTCAATTAACTGGTGCCGTGTCATGTATCAGACTGTGCACTATTTTTACGCCTATTTCCGGACGGTCAATCAGGTAGGCGACCCTATCGTTTTCTCCGTGCCATCAGGAGCTTTCGGCAATCTGTTCGCCGGTTATCTGGCGCGTTCGATGGGATTGCCGGTTGCCCGGTTTGTCTGCGCCAACAACGTCAACAGCGCTCTGCATACCGCGTTCTCAACCGGAATATTTCCGCGCCGTGATCTTGTTCAAACCCCCTCGTCAGCGATCGACATCGTCGCACCATACAATTTTTGGCGTTTTTTGTACTTCGTCACAAACCGCGACGCAAAACGTATACGGCAATGGATGAAGGACTTCTCCGAAAACCGGCTGGTGGAGTTCGATCAGGATACAGCTGATAAAATTCGGGACGGTTTCATTTCAGCTTCTATCGGTGATGAAGAAACCCTTGCAACCATCCGCAATCTTTATGAAACTGATGGTTCCTATCTCATCGATCCACATACCGCAGTTGCAGTTGCAGCCGTTAACTCTGTCCGCGATCAATTGCCCGCTGATGTCAAGATCGTATGTGTTGCAACCGCACATCCTGCCAAGTTTCCGGATGTTATGAAGAGTGCTCTCAATCTGGAAAAACTGCCGGCGTCAGCACACCACCCCGCAATTGATGAAGCGCGCGCAGCCTGCGAGCATCTTCGTATTTGTCAGCTCGAAAACCTCCGGGCAAATCTCATAGAGGAGATGACGAGGCAGACCGAACGTCGCAGCGCATAGTTCCAGCACTTGATGGACCGGAAAGATCGGCTGGCGGGTTCTCAGAACCGCCAACCGAAACCACACAGCTTCGCTGTGGAACCAAATACGTGTAACTAATCCAGATAACTCATAGCTGGTCATGCATTCGGAAGCGCGACAATGTCTGAACAGACACTGAACCAGTTGGCTATATTCGCAAATGAACTAGCCGATATTGCACGTCATACCATCCGTAGTTCGAAACAGGCCGACCGACGCCCCATCGCGAAACCAGACTCGAGCCCGGTGACGAACACAGACAAAACTGTGGAACTTCGTCTGCGAGAGCGCATAGCCGAACGCTTCCCGGATCATGGAATTCTTGGGGAAGAATTCGGTGCCGGAGGATTGGATCGGGAATTTGTATGGGTCGTAGACCCGATTGATGGGACCAAGGCATTCATCGGAGGGCTTGCAATCTATGGGACGCTGATTTCTCTAACACGCGGCGGCGTACCACTCATCGGGTTGATCGATAATCCAACCACAGGAGACCGTTGGCTTGGCAACCAGGGTAAGCCAACGACCTTGAACGGCAATCCTGTCCAGTGCGCCTCAACCAGGACCCTTGCCGAAGCCTTTATAGCCAACGGAAATCCTGATGTATTCACCGGGTCGGACAGAGTATGTGTCGATAACTTGCGCGAAGCGACACGCTGGTGTGTTTATGGGGGAAGCTGTATTGCTTATGGACGTGTCGCAGACGGAAGCCTGGATATAAGCATTGATGGCGGTCTCTCGCCATATGATTATTGCGCACTCGTCCCTGTAATTAATGGAGCAGGAGGCTGTATTACGGACTGGCAGGGAGCAGGGCTTGGCCTCGCATCAGGTGACCGATGTGTAGCGTCTGCAAATCCTGATCTCCACCGGCAAGTGCTTGACAGGCTGTCATCTTGAATTCCACAGACAGCTTCATCCATGTTTTGAAAGTAGCACCCTTCCCAAACCTTGCAGGCTGTAGCGTCTGAAGACCAAATCGGCACATTCGACTGGGATGCGCGGAACAGCGTTCCCCACACCCGGTTCAAGCATCCAGCCCCGGAGCTGGTTGCCGGCAAGCGACGGTCGACCGACAATCTGGAGAGACCACACCGGCATTTCGTCCTCATTCCATTCTCCCGACGGGTGGAGTTGCTCCAGCATACTTCCCCGGCTGCACTTAATGATCTTATGCGTTATCGATAAAGACTATTACGTGCGCGATTGATCAGGTCGCGGAGCCAGCGAAGCTCGGGACTGTAGTGCGCCCGATCGTGCCATAGCTGATAGAAAGTCATCTTTAGGAAAGGAATGGGTGACTCCCGATAAACCAAAGGAAGGAATTCCGCGAAATAAGAAGCAAAATGTCGACCTGTCGAAAATACCAAATCAGAGTTGATCAAAAGAAACAATGCGGTACAGAAATATGATTTGAAACTGACTGATTTCGGATTGCCCGAATGCTTGTGAGATGCGTATGACGCGGCAAGATTATCTGACGCTGTGATCGCTTTGCTGACCAGAGATGTGCCCATGCTGAAATGCAAGCCGTCCGTCAGGCCAGCAAGTCACTTGGCACAACCGATTTGAGTGGCGGTGTCGTCTATGCAAGCGGTTATCCCTGGCCGACGCGCTTGTCTGCAATGTACCTTGCGGGCATCAGACAAGTCTATTACGCTTATTCCGGCGAGGATGGTGCGCCAAACGATATTGCATCGGCGGGACCACTCAGGCGTCTGGAAAATCAGCTCCTTGCGGGGAGAAGCCAAAGCGAGCTCCTTCCCGCACTATTATTCTGGCCGCATGCGGCGCAGAATCCGGTTCATCCGCAAAACGCGCGAACGATTTTACCAGTGGCCTGGTCGGTCTCTATCGTAACTCGCTCTTGTCTCAGGTCCATCGTGACCGGATCGCCCGGCTTGATCTGACGGACAATGGTTGCGCCGGTCAGTTTCATAGCAACTTCGTCCGAAATCCTGTCTTTCCCCGCGAGGGTCTCGGCAGCCTCCTTTTTACAAACACGCGGCTGCAAGGTATCTGCTGCCACTGAGGTCTCCTTTTCCTTTTGACATCCGGCGATTACCAACATCAAGGCAACGCCAGCAACGGGAACAGCAGTACGAATGAAATTCACGATTATTACTCCTTTTACGGGGCCACATTAGGCAAGCAGTGCGGTCATAGCGCGCTGAAGATGACTTGAAGCTGAACGAGACAAAAATCTGTTCCTTCTGCCCTGGAGTTACCGCCTCTATTCCTGAAACGGAGCAGGTCAGTGATGTCCGCGATCCAGCTTTGTCCGTTGGAGTGGACTAGGATCGAGTCTGATTCTTCGAGAAGTCCCGGCACCAAAGCCAATCCAACCAGAACTATTCTGAAAACGCGAATAGTGGACTACGCATAAATATCTTCCTGATAGTCGGGTGAACGTCAAGCGGGTGAATTCAGGGCCAACAGAATTCTTGAGTGCCCAGACCATAACGCGGTAATGGCAGCAACCTCCATTCAACGATTTTCCCGCGAATAACTCCTTCTGTTCTCTGTGAGAGATGAACTTTTGTCCCTGGGGGAAAAAAAGCAGATTACGCATTCTGCCACGGTGGCGTTCGTCACCGGCTGGCATTTGGAACATTAACCAAAGTCGGTCCTGTCCCCGCCCGCTCGCAAAATTTCTATCTCCAGGCAGAAAGCGCACCTGATCAGCGATGATAATGAGCTGTTCCAACACATGAGATGTAGTTCAATGTCGACTTTGACTGTGCTGGGGTCCAGATTTTTGCCGGACACCGGTTCGCAATCGGTAGGACCGGCTGAAATCCGGCGTTGCGCGATTACGGGCTAATACTTCACCAGAATTCGTTAAGACACAAAGCCGAAGACACGCCCCTGGTTTCCGGATGTTCCCGAGAACGCAGATGTAATGTCCGGGCCCGGTACGCGAGGAGCGATTATCCGACCAGTAATCTGATCGCTGTCTCCTGCAAAACCATTACCCTGAACCAATTCCGGCAACCAATGCAGCTGAACCCGGTTGCTCGTGAAAAATCCGTATCTTCTCGAGATCACCGGCGGTATCGATATCCGCGAACTGCTGGTCGTCAGCATCCAGAAACCGGGCTTCATTGAGCAAGGCACGCGCACCACCCTCGCCCGTCTTCGGGAGAAGTTCCAGTCTGGCCAACGGAATGATGGCAGGCGGACCACGAAAATTCGGTGACCGTGACGCGACAATTGCTCTATTACTGGCTCTGAACAAGGCCAGGAGACCTGTCAGATGCGGGACGGATACCAACGGCATATCTGCGAGACATAAAAGGACATGCCGTTCATATATCACTTGTGTCAGGCCATTGTGTATCGACCCCAACATGCCCCCGAAAAGCTGGGCGACAGGCGCCAGCACGAAACCATTGGCGATGAATGCATCGTGCCAGGGAGCTTTTCCGTGATGAACGAGTATCTTACGCCCCCACTGAAACGGCGCGAGCGAGCCCAGTATATGATGCGCGACTGGTTTGTCGGCCAGTTTCTGATTCAGTTTGTCCCCGCTCCCGAACCTTTTTCCGGCACCAGCACCAAGTACAACGACCGCAATATCCGAAGCCTTCTCCATCCCGGTGGCACCTAGTATTCCCGGTTACAAGAGTCACACAGACTTTGATTGACCTGGTCGGAAATGAAAACTGTTGGACCAGTCACCGGCGTAGAATTATCAACAGGGATCTTGTTATACCGGGCAACAACTTCCGCCAGAACGGAAATAGCCAGGCTTCGTGCATCACGTGTTGGCCCCCACATGCCGATAGGAGCCCGGATACGCCCAATCTGTGATGGCACGAACCCGAGTTCTATCAGACGTTCACCGCGTTTTCGATGAGTTTTGAGGCTGCCCAGACAACCAATGTAGAAGGCGTCGGTCGCAAGTGCCGCTTGCAGCACAGGCATATCCTTCTCCAGATCATGCTGAAGCAGCACCACCGCTGTATATGAATCTATATGTATTCGATCAACTGACTCAGGCCTTTCTACCGCGATTCCGGCTGCATGTGCCAATTCACTGAACGCATCCGGTTCGATCCCTTGTCCAAAAAGCAGAATCTGCGGAGCAGGCATGTAACCGACCACAAATTTCTCCCCGTCCCAACCGCTCGCCCGATTTGACATGCAAGCCACAACATCATCAGTTGCGAGCCTCAATTCGAGCGTCATTTCCCTCCGTTTCTCGAGACCAAGCACGAGTTCGGCAATCTCTTCCGGTTGTGTTATAATATGTATCGCCAGGGTAATACCACCGCCACAAGGCAGCACAATGTCGAAGTAGGGTGAGCCAAGCCCCAGTCGAAGCAATCTGCTTTGTCCCCGGCTTAATGCGATTATAGCGGCGCGCGCAACGGTGGCCTCTATACATCCTCCGGATATGTAACCGCAGTAGCGACCGTTTTCGCTCACCGCCATTTGCGTGCCTAGCGCTCGCGATGCCCCCCCTTCTATTTCAACGAGTGTAACCAACGCACAGCGTCGCCCTGCCCTCGCTTCGTCGTTGGCAAACCGAAGGATTTCCAGAGGTTGATCGGTGGAACGCGACAAGCGAACATCCTGCATTAGCTCCGTCATGTGCAAATCCTTGTCGTTAGGAAACAGGTCATACTGGAAACGCAATCCATGCGCTCGGGGGTGTCCTTTCGGAAAGCGGGATTGCCTGTAACTTCAAGTCCGCTATAATTGCCTGCGGTTTCCGCACCTATCTCCAAAGCAATCAAGAAAAGCGGCAACCTATTCATGAACCTCAGACAGTTAGAGTATTTCATCGCCGTTGCTGAAGAGAAAAACTTCAGCCGTGCCGCCGAGCGCTTACATATGTCCCAACCCCCACTCAGCCAGCAGATAAAACTGCTGGAGGACAGGCTGGGTGTGCGTCTTTTCGACCGCAACCGACAGGGGGCCAAGCTAACGCTTGCCGGCGAAATGCTTCTGGTGCGCGCCAGAGCGATCGTAAGCGATTGCAACAGCACCGAACAGATTGTGCGCCGCGCAGCGGAGGGGCTTGAAGGGTTCATTCGAATTGGCATAATAAACTCCCTTCTCCATGGTATCCTCCCGACCGCATTGCGCCGTTTTCGCGAACTGAAACCTAATATCGATTGGTCATTGCACGAGCTATTACCTGACCGGCAGGAACAGGCCTTACTCAACGGAGACATAGATATCGGTTTTTCCTGTAACCGTACGAGTTATGGCGAATTGAAATCGTTCCTCGCCTATCCCCAGAAACTGGTTGCCGCCTTGCCATTAACTCACGCCTTAGCCTCCAGAACGGTCATCGGCATCCAGGATATCAATTCAGAAGATCTGATCATGCTGGATGGGCGCAGTCCCCTCATAAGGGAGATCCTTGCAAGCTGCCGCAAAGCCGTTGTCGGCACGCGTATCGTTCACACATCAACGGATCCCACAGTAGTTCTTAGTCTGGTCGGCGCTGGTTTGGGGATGAGTATACTGCCCGCAAACATGCAGGGCTTTTATCGTGATCGGGTATCATTCATTTCCTTCGATGCTGATGGACTGAACGCAGATGTTTATGCCACAGTATGCCGAGATGCCGATCTCACTGTCGCCGAACCCTTTCGGGAGCTCGTAACTTCACTTGCTGTCAAGGCGTGAGCTTGCGACGGTGTCAGTGCTGGCTCATCAGCTTGAAAAGTTCAGAAAACCGCTGTTTTGCTTTACCCGGATGTGTCTTGCCGGTCGCTTCAGCCTCATTGACAGGTTTTCCAATCACGATCAGGGCAACCATACCCATCCCATAATGCGGCGAGCATTTTACCCCGTAAACCCCTTCGTCCTGGAGCGTAATGCTAAAATTCTCGCCCATTTTACTCTTGAATGACTTTGCTTTCTCGGGAAGCATACCCGGAATACTCATAACGTCATGCCCACGGTCCGTTGCGATAAAACTGATCGTATCGCCCGGATTGGCCTGAACAAAATCCGGCTCGAAAACCATTGGGCCTTTCTCGCCCCTGTTCAGCATTTTTACTTCAATTTCGGCCGCGTTAGAGTAATTGCCACTGGCAAGAAGCAAAAATAT
The DNA here is from genome assembly GCF_038433355.1 of Brucella cytisi. Taxonomy (NCBI): domain Bacteria; kingdom Pseudomonadati; phylum Pseudomonadota; class Alphaproteobacteria; order Hyphomicrobiales; family Brucellaceae; genus Brucella; species Brucella cytisi. Next base: position 208,279 of record NZ_JBCAUP010000005.1, on the reverse strand, counting down.
GGCCGATAACATCAGGGTTGTTGGAGGTTTTTTCATCGAATTGCTCTCAGTCTTCAATTCTCCGGGCATCTAAAGCTGACCGGAAGCAGGAAATGAATTAAGCTGTTACCCGGAACGGAGTTTGACGCAGGCGCCTCCCCGTCGCTGCGAATATCGCATTTCCTATCGCCGGGACCACAACAGGATTTGATAGTTCACCGACACCGCTTGGCGGTCTGTCAGATGGTGGCAGTACTTCTATCGTGAGAGGCGGTGCATCACTCATCCGAACGACGGGATAATCATGAAAATTGCTTTCACGCACCATTCCCTGTTCAATGTGAATTTCGTTCATTAAAGCCGTTGATATTCCCCAATAGATTCCACCAGCAATTTGCTGCTCTACAGACACAGGGTCAACGGCCACGCCACAATCAGCAACACAGGTCAAACCGAGAATCCGAATATTCCCCGCTTCAACGCTCACGTTGGCTATGACAGCGATATTGCTTTTGTAACCCTCGTAGGTTGCGACCCCCATACCACGTCCTTCACCCTTGCGTCGTGACGCTACCGCACTGGTCCATCCGGATAATTCGGCTGCGCGATCTAATACGCGTACAAGGTCAGGTCGACGCGCAAGCATTTTACGGCGAAACGCTAGCGGATCTTCTCGCGCCGCATATGCAGCTTCATCAATCATACTTTCGACAGCAAATATATTGGGGACATAGCTAACGGCACGCCACCACCAATGGGGGAACCCCGGTTCATGGCGAACCCAGGCCAGGTCTAATGCATCAATATCATAATAGAAGTCGTCCCTGATGCCTTCAGTGCAACTTGGGTCCACCGGGACCTTGGAGAGGAAACCGGGATCATCGGCTTGTTTGATTGAAGGAGACACTGCTCTTAGACTAAAAGCACCCGGCTTTCCTCTCTGATCAAACGCAAAGCGTGCTTTATGCACAGTGGCCGAATGATAATAAAGTCCTCTGATGTCGTCTTCGCGACTATATAACAGTTTGACTGGCCTGCCCGTTTTCCTGGCTATATAAGTAACTTCCAGAATGGGATGCAGCCCCTCGCGTGCTCCGAAACTTCCGCCTGCATCGGTTATGTGAATGCGCACCTTATCTCTGGGAACTCCGGCAATCGTCTCACATGCCTGGGCACAACGCGACGGCACCTGAATGCCTCCCCAATACTCCACTTCGTCAGCCTTAACCCACGCGATTACCGACTGAGGTTCCATCTGAGCGTGTGCTTTATAAGGCATTCGATATATCGCTTCGAGGCTTTTGCCCCCGTTTCGAAAAACCTGCTCGGGCTCCCCGACGTAATGGGCCTTTAAACCGGCATCTTGCACATGCTTTTCCATATCAGCAATCGCTTGATCGGAACTGAAATCAGCCATCGGCGAAGGGTGCCATTCTGCCTTAAGTAACGCACGGGCTCGCTGACATGCCCAGAAACTACGACCGACGATTGCGATACCGGACTGAGTGGCGCCATTCAGTGGCGCTGCGGGAGGATGGTCCGGTCGGAAATGCGCGATGATTTCAGGTAAATCCATTTCGAAAGCATCAATAATGCCTGGCGATGCCTTGATCTCATCCTTGTTGAAACTTTTAAGTCGCGCTTTAATAACCGGCGCATGCACCACAATCGCCGTCACCATATCGGGCAAGCGCAGATCGATTGCATACTGGGCCTTGCCGGTCAGCTTGTCTTTCAGATTGTAGCTGTGGTGTGGTTTTCCGACGAGACGGAAATCCCGTGGATTTTTCAGTGAAACACTTTCAGGCAAGACTCGCTTCGCAGCACCTTCCGCAAGCTCACCGTAATGCAGTGATCGATCGCTGTGCCGGTCGATCACCTGCCCTCCTCGCGTACTTAAGGCATCGACGTCGACTGACCAGCGTTCAGCGGCTTCCGCGACAAGCATCGCACGTGCTGTCGCGCCAGCTCGCCGCATATTGGTCCATTCCAGAGCAACCGTCGTACCGCCACCAGTTGCGTGCATCCCCCAAAGGGGATGAATGTATTCTTTAGCGAGAGGGTCATCGGGTGACACCACTTCAACCTTGTTCCAGTCGACATCAAGTTCCTCGGCCAGAATGAGGCCAAGTGCGTTTCTCATTCCGGTACCACTGTCGAACTTGTGCGACACGAGCTGGATCCGGTTATCCGAGCCAATTCGTATCCAGGCGCTTGGAAACAGCGGTTCGCTCTCCGTTATTCTATTCGTACCGGCAAGTGCTTTGCTAATTCCACCAGCTCGAACTTCAAGGATCAGACCAAGTCCAGCAACCGCACCCAGTTTGAGAAATGATCGCCTGTCTGATGAATGTCCGGTTGGCTTCCTCACATCCAACCGTTGCGAATTGAAGGATCTGGTCATTGCTTGCCCCTGTTTTCAAGTGTAGCAGCAGCTCGATGAATAGCTCGACGAATCCGGCCGTAGGTGCCACACCGGCAAATATTTCCATCCATAGCCGTTGTTATATCGTCGTCGGTAGGTGCAGGATTTTCGAGCAGCAATGCAGCAGCAGACATCATCTGCCCTGGCTGACAGTATCCACATTGCGGCACATCCTCGTCAAACCAGGCTTGCTGTACGGGATGAAGATGCTCGGCAGAACCCAGCCCTTCAATTGTTGTAATTACGCTGTCACCAACATCTCCCGCCAGCACCTGGCATGATCGCACTGCAACTCCGTCCATATGCACCGTGCAAGCTCCGCAAAGCCCCTGACCGCATCCGTATTTGGTACCGGTAAGCCCGAGTTCATCACGCAGGACCCATAGGAGTGGCGTATCCCCGGCGATATCGACCTGATAGCTTTTCTCGTTAATATTGAATTTCAGCACGCGGTCCTCCCGAAAACGACGTCCATCGGCATAGCAGCATGTTGAATTGTCACCGGTGTGTAAAAGACGAAAATCGCATGGTGGCGATAGCATTGACGTATCACTGGAATCCTGAAGGTTGTTCGTCAGGACTTTGCACAATGACCGGATAATCGAAACACGATCCATTCTGAACCATTCGCGGAAGCTATTCCGGTGATCTGAAACGAATATTGTACAGTCTACTTCGGTCGTTATAGACGTAGATTTCCAGAGCTGCGGTGTTACGCTTTGGTGCAATTCTGGTGAACTTGCCTGACCTCGTGCCTGGACAGGATTTCTCGGGGAGCAAAGGCGCAGGCATTGGCGCTTCAGCATACCTGTTCGTGGGTTCCCTACCTTACCGCAGTTCCAACTCATTTTACGGAGCAAGCCAGTGCCTTTGCCAGATATCCGTACTACCCGCCGACAGTTTCTGATGGCGACAGCAACAATGGGCGCGGAACTCCTTGTAGGAGTGGATTTATCCGGCGGTCGGGCGGAAGCGGCGATAGAGAAAACATTCCAGCCCAATGCATTTGTGCGCATACTGCCTGACAATTCCGTCCACCTTGTCGTTCACAAACACGATTCAGGAACAGGAACAAGGTCGTCACTTGGTGCAATTCTTGCGGAAGAGCTGGAAGTCGGGCTTGAGCAGGTGACAGTGATCTCTCCGGAGAACCCTTTCATTCAGGACTATCTCCACCCGCAATGGCATGTTTTTTCAACTGGCGGAAGTACAAGCGTGATGCTTGAGTTTGAAACCTTACGTAAGGCAGGCGCTATAGCCCGCACCATGCTCATCAATGCGGCTGCAGATCGATGGGGAGTAGGTGCCGGCGAATGTCATGCAGAACAGGGGCAGGTCATCCACTCTCGAACCGGACGGCGGCTGGAATACGGAAAACTTACCCAACTTGCAGCGCTTATGGAAACGCCTACAAATGTAACGTTGAAGACGCCCGACAAATTTCGGATAATTGGGCAGCTCACCCGCAAGATCGATACTCTCTCCAAGCTTACCGGCGAACACACTTTTGGTATTGACGTCAAACTCCCGAGAATGCTGATTGCTACCATCCTGCATGCACCCACTGTTCATGGACATGTCAAAACCCTGAACAAGGAGGGGAGCCTCGCAGTATCCGGCGTGCAGCATGTAATCACTATTCCCGCAGCGGATCGTTCTGTATTGGGTGGCAATCAGGAAGGCGTAGCCGTACTGGCTGATAGCTATTGGGCGTCCATGTCCGGACGTGACCGTCTGCAAATCGAGTGGGACGATGGTGAATTTTCCACCTTCAACAGTGCGCATATTGCACATCAGCAAAGATCCGCTCTTGTATCACCACAAGCCCCATTTGTACCTACAATCAGCAACGGCAACGCAGAGCAGGCAATTTCGACAGCCGCCAGAACACTTCGGTCCGAATATATCATGCCCTACAAGGCACAGAACCCCATGGAACCGCAAAGTGTAACTGTGGAAATTCGCGACGGAAAAGTTCATTACTGGGGAGGGCTTCAGATACCCAGCAACGCATTGTTTGCCGCAAGTACCCTTCTCGGTCTTGGTGAGGAAGATGTGGTGCTGCATGAACTGACCGGCGGCGGGAGTTTTGGAGCCAGGGAGTCGCGGCATTGGCTTCTGGAAGCAACCTATCTTGCCAGAGAGACCAGGCGACCGGTCAAACTGATTTATAGTCGAGAAGATGAAATGAAGCAGCTCTATTACCATGCTGCAACTTTGACGGAACTATCCGGGGCAATCGATCAGAATGGCGAGCTGCTGGCGTTAAAGCTTCGCGCGGTCTCTCCGGCATCACCCGAAGAATGGGAACCTGGCTACTATGAACGCCAGGACAAGATGGATTACAGCACGACAGAATCGATCTGCGCGTGGGACTTCGCCTATGCTCCCAAAAACCTGGATATCGGCTGGATACGTCACGAAACCGGCATGCCAACCGGATGGTATCGGGCCGTCAGCTTTATTCCTAACGTATTTGCCACAGAGAGCTTTATGGACGAAATGGCCGATCTCGCGGGGAAGGACCCCCTTGCCTTTCGTATATCACGGATGTCGGACAGGCCACGCCACATGAACGTCCTTCGCAGCGCCGCTCAACGCGCGGGCTGGAACAGGCCCCTTCCCCCGCATCGGGCACTAGGACTGGCAACGAACCAGGGATATAAAAGCTTCATTGCGATCGTGGCTGAACTTGAGAAGACCGGCGGGACAGTCGAGATACGTCGAATCACATGTGTTGCCGACTGTGGACTGGCAGTGCATCCCGGAAGCGTTGAAGAACAGCTCTACGGAGGCATAATGTGGGGCGTGGGACATGCACTTTTCGACCGCGTTGACATCACCGAAGGCCGTGTAATGCAGGCCAACTTTGATACCTATCCCGTCATGCGTCAGTCTCACATGCCGGATATCGATATTACGGTCATACAGGGCGATCACGAACATCCAACTGGCGTTGGAGAACTTTCAAATCCGGCTGTTGTTCCAGCCATCGCCAACGCTTTATACAGACTGACCGGTGAACGGCAAAGGAGCACACCATTCGTGATGGCATCAAAACGATGATAGCAGAGCGGAGTGTAATTCCGAACCAGATCGCTTCAGCCATTTAATCCGGGTTCAAACCATCAAGACTTTTTTGGCTCAAAGTCATCACGCCAATCCGGTCCATGCAGCTGAGGCGCACATACCGATGGATAAAATCGTTATCACACCATTAACGGACGTACGGGCGCAGTCGCGCGGGGTAATGATTTCCTTATTTCGGTCGCAGACACTACCTCCGCCTGAACACCAACTTCATCCCCACCGGTACGCGTCTGCGCACCCGCAGGTGGAGGGTGTTCAGGCACATTAATACAAGGCCAGCGACCTTTAAGTTAAACGGTTTCACACCGAACCATAACAAGGCGAATGCAGATCGGAATCCAGTGGATGCCGCCTGTTTTACGTATGAAAACGTTATTGCCACCCGTCCGAGAGCGATACCCAACAGAACGCATTCGGGCAATCGTGATGGAAACACCTGCTGCCGCACGCTTTCCATCAGGCCAACTATCCCAACATCGCCGCCAAGGCGCTCAACCATCTCCCTGGTCCGCGCTGCTACAAAGGCCAGCATCCTCGCAATGCTACAGATGAGGCAACCGTTATATTCATCCAATCCGGGAAAGGTTACCGAAATTGTTCCTGAGCAGGACACCGACATAGGCAGCGATAGCGCCTTTGATGAGGTCACCAGGCACGAAGATCAGATTACCGATGGTCGCCTCAGCAAGCGTCAGACCTGCAACGAATGAAAGCCACGCGATTCCGAAAGCATGGTCGATCACCACTCCAATGGTTGTAGCGAGAAAAAAGGCCGCAGCCAATTGCCGGCGATCGTAGATGCGGTCGTCTGTCATGCCGGACAACCAACCCGTAACATAGGCGGCGGGGAGAAACCCAACCAGATAACCTGCTGTCGGGCCGAGGAACACCACAAGCCCGCCTCTCCCGCCAGACAGGACAGGTAGACCTACCGCGACAAGAACCCAGAGGAGCAGAACACTTAAAGCCCCCCCGCGTGCACCGAGAACAACACCGGCGAGAAGAACACCCAGGCTCTGAGCATGTATAGGAACAGGGAAAAAGCCGACCATAACAGGTGGAACTAGTCCTAGAACCACAATTATCGCAGTAAACAGGGCGACAAGAACCAGGGATCTCGTGGTCACTTCTTCTGAACTTTCAATTGTTCCGTGACTGTGTGTCACGGATGTTGCGAGCGTCGATCGCATTGGCGATCTCATCAGCACTCAAAATGACTGCAATGATGATCGGCACGATGATGGTGGATAGTTTCAGCCCGATGCCTCTGGCTCGATGAGCATCGACAACACTCCGGTACCGGGCCTGTACCTCGGGCACGAAGCGGACGACAAGACCTATGACCAGGCCGGCATCTCTCGCATTAACAACACCAAGCTTTTCCAAAGGACGGACCAGACGTGTAATCGTGCTGATAAACTGTCCGACCGTTGTGGTCGCCGTAACTATGGTGGCAAGCAGGCTGAGCGCGCCCAGACGGAGCAGGATGACTAAAGTCTCTTCCAATCCCCTGGCAAAAAATGTCCAGATGCCAAGTGCTGCAATGGTCAGGAGCAGCGGCCAGGCTCTGAGCCACTGTAGAAAAGCCGGACTGCAACACAGCACAGTAATTGCTAATATTGCGCCCGCCGGCCAGATCAAGGCCAGCGGAGAGGTCAGAACAAACAGAAAAATACTGCAAACGAAAAGAACAAGTAACTTTGCCTCCGGGCGAAGTCTGTGGATCAGGCTGCTATCGGGGCGCTCTGGCATCATCATGCAACGAGCTTCAGGTAGTGGTCGATGGTTTCTTCAGCGGGTCCGTCATGTGCAAGTCTCCCTTCGTGGAAAAGAAGTACGCGCGGGAATTCCGAAACCAGCGCCAGGTCATGGGTCACAACGATGACGTTTTCTGTCAAAGTGCGAATTGTCCGCTCGACGAGGTTGCGGTTGAGAAGGTCCAACTGGTTGGTGGGCTCGTCCATAATAACGATTTCGGGCGCAGTGGCGAGAACTGCAGCCAGCGCGGCGAGCTGAACCTCCCCGCCCGAGAGCTCATGTGCACGCCGCTCCAGAAGGTGTGCGGCACCGACGCGCTCAAGAGCACCAAGTACCGCCTTATCGACATCGATTTTCGAGTGGCGGCGAGACTGCAGGCCGAGTGCGATATCTTCCCTGACCAGCGGCATGATGATCTGGGCTGACGGGTTCTGAAAGACATAGCCAACGGTCGCGCGTGCCCGGACGACATTGGTTGCGGTGTCGTGACCATTGGTGATGACGCGACCGGAGGAAGGCAACAGGAGCCCGTTAATCAGTCGCGAGAACGTACTTTTTCCCGATCCGTTGAGACCAATGATCCCAATCCGTTGCTCAGTCAGCGTCAGCGACAGCGGCTTAAGCACCACGCGCTGGCTGAAAGTTACCTGGGCCTGGTCAAAAACAATTTCCAATGCTGAGGTCCGATTGTTGCGCGAATGATCTACTTTGCGCCAGACGAAAGGTCAAGGCTCACACTACCTTCGTTTGGGATACCTGGCAGAATACAAAACATCCCCGTAACCGGACAGACACTCGACTATTCCGACGCCCTCATCGAAAGGTCTGCCAGCCCGACTGCAGGTTCAACTGCTTGTACCTTGCAGGAGGAAGCCTGCTCGCCAATCTCTGTCCAATCGCCACCAGACTGCTTTGCTGATTTCGGTGGTCGCGCCCTTCCCGCCTCAACTACACGCTGCCCGCGTGACACGATTTGCGGCATGGTATCGGCGAACTGCTATGTCCACCGTGAATACTGCGTCGGTGATGCAATATTTTGAGGGGAGAACAGATGACATCGCTGGTCGTAGCTTGTTTTCTCAAATAGGCTGGAAACGGGCGGATATTGAAACTGCGACCGAGGGAGGAGCTTGTGTCCAGAAATTTCGGTAATGAACCCGCCGGAGAAATGATGCGTGAGCGCGTATTGCGCAAAGTCGCCTGGCGGCTTTCGCCGTTTCTGGGGCTCCTTTATTTCATCAACTACCTTGATCGTACGAATATTGGCTTTGCAGCCCCGCATGGAATGAATGAAACACTCGGGCTTGACAAGGCGGCTTTCGGTTTGGCGTCCGGCATTTTTTTTATTGGCTACCTGCTACTTGAAGTGCCAAGTAATCTGGTCCTGCACAAAGTCGGTGCACGGCGATGGATTGCCCGTATTATGGTGAGTTGGGGTATCGTTGCTTCAGCCATGGCATTTGTTCCGAATGCCGGAACTCTTTACGGGTTACGTTTTCTCCTGGGGATTGCCGAAGCTGGCTTCTTCCCCGGTATTATCCTTTATCTGACTTTCTGGTTTCCCAAGCGCGAACGGGCAAAGGCCGTTGCCCTGTTCATGGTGGCAATTCCGCTTTCCTCAGTCTTTGGCGCACCTCTTTCAGCCTGGCTAATCGAAGTCGGACACGGGATGATGTTTGGTCTTGATGGCTGGCGCTTCATGTTCCTCATGCAAGGGTTACCCGCCATTCTTCTGGGTATCTGCTGCTGGTTTTACCTTACAGACAGACCAAAAGACGCTGCCTGGCTTACGCTGCAAGAGCGAAACTGGTTACAAAACGAAATGGATACCGAACATGCAGAAACAGGCAAACGGTATCACTATCCCCTTCGCAAAGCTCTGACACAACCGCGCGTCCTCGCGCTTGCCTTCGTCTATTTCGGCATTGTTTACGGCCTTTATGCTGTGGGTTTTTTTCTGCCAACAATCATTGCTGGCTTCCAGCAGACCTATAACACGAACTATTCCGTGATTGAGCAAGGCTTCATCGTTGCTGTCCCTTATGTATTCGGGGCGATAGCCATGTATTTCTGGGCCCGACATGGCGACAGAACGCGCGAACGCGTATGGCACGTAGCTCTTCCCGCAATAATCGGCGGCATTGCAATCCCCGTCGCCCTTTATCTACAATCACCTTTTACCACCATGATTGCGGTAACGATCTGTGCAATGGGCATTTGCTCTGCCTTGCCGACTTTCTGGCCTTTACCAACCACATTTCTGACCGGTGCGGCAGCAGCGGGCGGTATTGCTCTCATCAATTCGCTGGGCAATCTGGCCGGTTTTGTCGGCCCATACGTAACCGGCTGGCTTACTGACCTCACCGGCTCTCCGAAAGCCGGTCTGTGGGTGGTCGGAGCCTTTATGGTTGCTGCGGGACTGACCGCGTTGTCATTAAAGGCGGCTCCCGTCCCTGATAGCGGACCGGCAGCGGAGACGGACAGCATGCGAACCTGATTAAAGTCGTGCCCGGCCTGGCGCGAAGGAAAACCGTCGATTAATCGGCAACTATCCGTTCATGCATCCAGAAAAAACGAAAACAAGACGGATTTATCTATCCTCGCTAACCCCGTAGTGATCAGTCAAAAGCTGGAGAGGTTCAAGACCTCTCCAGCTGAAAAATCAAGCACTCAATGCTCGATTTCCGGATATTTCACACCGAGTTGCTCGAGATAAGTGGTGTATTTTGAGGGATCATAATAGAATTTGGACATCTGTGGACGAAACTTATCCATGATCTCCGTATTTTTCTGGATTTGTGGTTTATCGTCGGCAGAGAGAACAGGCAGATATTTCTGGTCCTTCAGTTGAACGTCATTAAAGTAAGCCTTGGCGTCTTTCAAAAGATCAGCAGAGGTCAACAGATCCAGCGCCGTCATCCCTACTACCTTTGCTCCGGTAACAACGCCCTTGTGAGCGATCGGTGTTGCCATTGACATGGCATTTGCCCAATGATGCCCGGGCAGATTGGGGATATTGGAAGGATAGTTGATGGTGATCGTCGGTGCGACCCACGAGACGTCACCAATGTCATCTGATCCACCGCTTTTCGGTTCTTCCAGCGGTGCAATCAACCCCTTCATCTCGGTGTCAAGGCCTGCTACCTTACCGTTGGAAGTCTTTTGCACGGCGCGGGCAAACTTCTGATCGTCATCAGACCAGGATGGCATACCGACCTTTTTCATGTTCTCGACTGCAGCTTCTGCCATCGGTTTGTTGAAGTGCCGTGGCGCAGCCGACCCCACGATCTGGCGCTCGACGCTGGTATTTGACATCCTGGCCGCAGATTCCGCCATTACGTTCGCTATCTCGAAATTTTTACTTATGTTCTCGAAATCCAGTTCACGGATGAAATACCAGACCGTCGCTTCAGGCGGAACCACGTTGGGCTGGTCGCCACCCTTGGTAATGACATAATGAGATCGCTGTTCGGGCCGCAAATGCTCTCTTCGCATGTTCCAGCCGATATTCATCAGCTCGACACCATCCAAAGCGCTTCGTCCTCTCCATGGCGCACCGGCCGAATGCGCAGATTCGCCGCTGAAGGTATACTCTACCGAAACCATGCCAGTTCCATTTGGCTGGCCCCAGGCCGTCTGCAAGTTTGAGCCGACATGCGTAAATATCACTGCATCAACGTCTTTGAACACACCATCTCGAACCATATAAGCCTTGCCGCCCAGCAGCTCTTCGGCCACCCCTGGCCATAACATGAGTGTACCCTTGATGCCTTGCTTCTGCATGACGTCTTTTAGAGCTAATGCAGCGACAACATTGACTGCCTGACCTGAATTGTGTCCCTCACCATGTCCAGGAGCACCTTCGATTATCGGCTTATGGTAGGAGACGCCTGGATACTGCGAGGTTGTGGGTAGACCATCAATATCGCTTCCGAAACTAATTACAGGTTCTCCTTCACCCCAGGTCGCAACCCAACCGGTCGGCAGTCCCGATATTCCCTTTTTGATCGTGAACCCGTTTTCCTGCAGGACTTTGGTAATATACTTCGATGTTTCTACTTCGTGAAAAGCAAGTTCTCCGAAACTGAACAATGAATCATTCATTTCCTGGGCAAGCTTTGCACGAGAGTCGATCCCGGACGCAATTTCTGTCTTCAGTTTTTCAATATCAAGCGCGTTTTGCTCTGCTCGCGCCGAATTCGTTAAGCTGACCAAGGCAAACGCTGAACACCATAGGATTCTATTCAAAATCACCAAGTTCCCACTCCCTCAATATGACAACATCACAACTTCATTTGATTATACAAATCAAATTATTTCAATAAAAAAATAAGAAATGAGGAAATATATATTATTATAATTATTGTCACTGACCCTCCGGGCGCTTCGACAACCAGTATTGCATGGCTACCGAAATCATTTTATACTTTTGGTTGCATCTTGGTTTTCCGGACATCCAGTAATTACTGCCCTGAACGAAAATGAATGCACTTTGCTGGATCTCAGCCACAAAGTCGCGCCGGTCGCATCAACCAGTCAGATTACTTCTGCACTTGTGATTAATATAACATTCGAGTTAGCGTGATCCCGGCACTGGCACGCCAATAACTCCTGGTTTTCGAGGCTAAAATGGTTTCAGTTTCCGAGAAATTTTCCGCGCTGGCGACAGACAATGCTCCAGGTCAGGAAGTCAGACAGAGCGCTAATGACATCCACCACCTGATGCGAGGCCAGGAAATATCAGGACGTCCCGTTGACTTCTCACACGGCGACGTTGATGCCTTTACACCAACACCCGGTTCCTTCGAGGTTTTTTCGGGCGCTGTCGAAGCTGGCAGTTGCCAGGCCTATACAGAATATCGCGGTTCATCAGACATTCGAGCGGAACTGGCGGAGCGGCTGGAAGCGTTCACCGGTGCACCTGTCTGTGCTGACGAGGGCCTTATACTCACTCCGGGGACGCAGGGCGCTCTTTTTCTGGCAGTAGCATCCACTGTGACCGACGGCGACAAGGTGGCAATAGTCCAGCCTGACTACTTTGCCAATCGAAAACTCGTTCAATTCTTTGGCGGAAAAGCAGTGCCGGTTAGGTTGAACTATATGAGTTCCGTCACGGAGGCAGGACTGGACCTTGCCCAACTGCGGGCTGCGTTTGAGGCGGGCGCCAGAACTTTCCTGTTCTCTAACCCGAACAATCCGACAGGAGCCATTTATTCCGGGTCGGAAATCGACCAGATAATCGCGCTGTCGAACGAGTTCGGGGTTACGATCATAGTTGATCAGCTCTATTCGCGGCTGCGCTACGAAGGAGAGGGCTACAGCCATGCCAGAGCCCGTGGAGCGCCAGCTGAAAAGCTGGTGACAATCATGGGGCCTTCCAAAACAGAGTCGCTGAGTGGATACCGGCTCGGTGCAGCATTCGGCGCTCCAGCAATAATCGGAAGGATGGAGAAGCTGCAAGCCATCGTTTCATTACGCGCAGCAGGCTACAACCAGGCAGTATTCAGAACATGGTTCAACGAGCCGGAAGGCTGGCTCGACGAACGCATCAGACTTCATCAGGCAATCCGGGACGACCTGCTAAAGGTTTTCCGTAGCAGCGGCATCGAGGCTCGCACACCACAGGCAGGAAGCTATTTGTTTCCAACCCTGCCTCCTCTCGCCGTTAATCTTCCTGATTTCGTCAGATTGCTGCGGCATCAAGCGCACGTCACTGTTACTCCGGGGACGGAGTTCGGACCTCACAATGGCAGTGTACGTCTGAACTTCTCGCAAGACCACCGCGCGGCTGTCGAAGCAGGAACGCGTATTGCCGAGATGGTCAATCGCTATAAAATCGGGAAAGAGTGGAAAGTTTAACCCTTTGAAGTAACACCTGCGATGGAGATTTTTAACACCACAGTCTCTCTTCCCGAAGAAACCGGTTAACTGGTACTGTTCTTCAGACTTGCGATCAAATCACTGAAACGTTCATTTTGCACAACTACATGCCGTCGAAGCAATTCACGTGCAATGTCGTCCTTGCCAGCCAAAATCGCTTCGACAATTCCACCGTGTTCTGCAAAAGATGCTTTCAACCGGTTGCGAACACGTAGCTGGAGACGTCTGTACGGACGCAGACGCCGGTGAAGGGTCATGCATTGGTCAGCAAGAAACTGATTATGGCTTGCTTCGTAGATCGCTCGATGGAAAATTTCATTATCGTAGTAGTAGGCATCCGCATCCTCGCCCTCGACTGACATTTGGCAGGCGTGATGTGCAGCCAGCAAAGCTTCCCGGTCAACATTAGTGTGCCTTCTGGCAGCCTGTGCACCCGCCAGCCCTTCCAGTTCGCTCATGACTTCAAACATTTCAAAAATGCGTTGTGGTTCCGGATCCGCAACTATCGCACTCCGTCTTGGACGTGTCTCGATCAGTCCAGTAGCGCTCAGCTGCAGCAGCGCTTCGCGAATAGGTGTACGTGAGACGCCAAAGCGGGCTGCGAGCTGAACTTCATCAAGCCTCTCTCCCGGTTTGAAAACACCGGTTACGATCCCGTTTTCGATTTCATCGCGGAGCTTATGAAAAGCGTTCTCACTCATTTGCGTTTCCAGATGGCGTTTCGGATCTTGTATACAAAAATATTGACTCTGTGTGCAAGTTTATACAATCCTCCATATCGGGAGATAAAAAATAATCTTGAGGAGGAGAATATGCCAAACCATTTGGGAAAGACGTTCGCGCTTGCCATATTGATCGCAGCATCAGGTATGTCGATGGGCAGCGCCAACGCTCAGACAGTACTGAAAGCATCTCATCAGTTCCCCGGAGGGAAAGGCGATATTCGCGACGAAATGGTGCAGATGATCGCGCGAGACGTTGCCGCAGCCAATGTTGATCTGGAGATACAGGTTTTCCCGGGGTCTTCACTGTATAAACCGAACGACCAGTGGAACGCTGTGACACGCGGGCTTCTCGACATGACGGCCTTTCCTCTGGATTATGCTTCCGGTCGACATGCGGAGTTCTCTGCAACCTTGATGCCAGGACTGGTCGGGAGCCATGACCGAGCACTGCGTCTCAATGACTCCGACTTCATGAAGAGTATCAAAAGTATTATCGAAAACGCCGGGGCAATAGTCATTGCAGATGCATGGCTGTCAGGAGCATTTGCATCCAAAAAAGAGTGTATTACGGCACCGGACACAATCAAGGGCCAGGTAATCCGTGCGGCAGGCCCCGCATTTGAGGAAATGCTGGTTGCAGCCGGGGCTTCAATCTCGTCCATGCCATCGTCTGAAATTTACACCGGAATGCAGACCGGGGTTCTCGATGCCGCCAACACTTCATCAGCAAGCTTCGTTTCCTATCGGCTTTTTGAACAGGCTAAATGCCTGACAGCACCTGGCGAGAATGCACTGTGGTTCATGTACGAGCCTGTACTGATGTCAAAAAAGGTATTCGATCGACTGACAGCCGAACAACAGAAAGCCATCCTTGCCGCAGGGGAGAAGGCCGAGAGCTATTTCAACGGCGAGATACGCAAGGGCGATGAGGCAATGATTTCGGCGTATAAAAAGGCTGGCGTCGAGGTCGTGGAAATGTCGAAGGCAGACTACGATGCCTGGATTAAGGTCGCAAAAGAGTCTGCCTATAAGAACTTCGCCGAAAAGGTGCCTGACGGCGCCAAACTGATTGAACAGGCGCTCGCGGTCGAGTGAGCGGGCTTTCCTGTTCAACTGCCTCTGTTTTGCAAAGGTTTACCATCTAAGGGGTTTGCTATGGTGAAGGTCTATATCAGGGCCGTCGGCAACCTTTCCCGTGCCCTGGCGGCATTGGCGACAGGATTGATGATAATGGCCATGCTGGTTGTCTGTCAGATGATACTGATGCGATATGCGTTTCGACTGCCTACGATCTGGCAAACCGACTTCGTTGTTTTCTCTGCGACCGCCGCAATGTTTCTCGGCGCCCCTTACGTATTAATGAAAGGGGGCCACGTTGGGGTCGACGTAATCGAACTGATTGTAAAGGATCATGTTCGCAACCGATTGCGTCTTGTTGCAAGTTTCATTGGATTGGCCTTTTGCCTGATCATGCTCGCAGCGGGCTGGGTACAGTTTCATGAAGCATGGGCGGGCAACTGGCGCCATTCAAGCGTATGGGCACCACCTTTATGGATACCGCTGAGCGCCCTGCCACTCGGTTTCGGAATGCTGAGTTTGCAGTACACTGCTGAGATTGCCGGACAATTCTCGGGTATCAATACAGTAACTGCATCTGCAGATCCGGTGCATAGCGACGCGCCCCACGCGGAACACACGAGGGAGACTGTGCAATGAGCCCACTTGCCGCTGGTCTGTTGATAATTGCCGTTCTTTTTCTGCTACTGGGTACAGGTATGCCAATTGCCTTTGCGTTGGGAATGGCTGCCGTTGCCGCACTCTTTCTGCAGAATGGTCTGGATATCTTCTATATCCTGGGCGATACAATGTTTTCGGGCATTGCCAATCTTGCCTATGTCTCAATCCCAATGTTCGTCCTGATGGGTGCAGCAGTGGCATCCTCGCCCGCTGGCTCTGACCTGTATACCGCACTCGATCGCTGGCTCAATAAGATACCTGGCGGCCTCGTCCTCTCCAATATCGGCGCTTGCGCTATATTTTCGGGCATGACCGGCTCATCTCCAGCCACCTGCGCGGCAATCGGCAAAATGGGTATTCCCGAAATGCTGAGACGGGGATATCCGGCATCGGTGGCGACTGGCTCGATAGCCGCTGGCGGCACTCTGGGCATCCTTATTCCGCCCTCAGTCACGCTGATTGTCTATGGTATCGCTACCGAAACATCGATTGGCCGGTTGTTCATGGCCGGCGTTATCCCTGGTATCATGCTGACAATCATGTTCATGATCTGGGCTGTTATTGACTGCAAGCGCAAAGGCTATGAGTTCAGTGCCAGAGCCGTCCGTTATACCCTGAAGGAACGGCTGGCCGGCCTGCCGCGAATATTACCTTTTCTGCTGATTATTGCAGGCACGCTCTACGTGCTTTATGGTGGTATAGCAACACCTTCGGAAGCCGCCGGTGCTGGTGCGTTGCTCACACTCGTGGTTGTTGTCATCGCCTATCGACTTTTCCGGCTCCGCCCTGTTGCCAACATATTCGGCTCGGCAATGCGTGAAAGCGTTATGATCATGATGATTATGGCGGCCGCGGAACTGTTCGCCTTTGCGCTCTCTTCTCTTTTTATCACCCAGACAGTTGCAAGCGCCATTGCCGATATGGAAGTGAACCGTTGGGTTTTGATGGCTATCATCAACGCCTTCCTCCTTGTCGCCGGCATGTTTCTTCCACCAGTCGCAGTAATCGTCATGACAGCTCCAATGCTGTTTCCGATCGTCACACAGGCAGGTTTCGACCCTTACTGGTTCGCTATTATCCTGACGATCAATATGGAAGTAGGATTGATTACCCCCCCCATCGGCCTTAATCTGTTCGTCATCAATGCCATCGCGCCCACCATTCCTACGAAAGACATCCTGTGGGGTTCGCTACCCTATGTGCTTGTTATGTTTCTTGCGATCATCCTCCTGTGCTTCTTTCCCGAAATTGCCGTATGGCTGCCGAACCAGATGCTGGGATCGATACAATGAACGGTACATCGTTTTTCAGCGATATGCTCCAGACCATTAGTGAGCGCGGGCGCCGCTTTCTGTCCTTCAGCACGAAAACAGAGACCACGCCTGCCGAAAAACTGCGCGATCTGGAGCGGGCCTGCCAGACCCTGCTGTCGAGCCAGGGCGAAGCATCCGGAATGGCACTCGCGACCACAATTCTGACGCGATGGAAACAGTTTGACTCATCTCAGCAACGGGAGTTCATCGCGCTGCTACTCGAACGTTTCGGGCCTGATCGTGAACGGCTCGCAAAGGCAATCGACGGGTATCAGTCCGACCCGGGAAGCAGGACTTTGCTGGAACTCCACAATGCAGCTGAACCAAGGCGGCAGGAGTTGATCCGCCGGCTTAATCTCGCACCGAACGGAATTGCGACGCTGGTCAGAATGCGTGAGGCAATTCTGAAACTGAAGGCAGATCAGCCCGACTTTGAAGCTGTTGATGCAGACTTCGCTCACCTCTTCAGCTCATGGTTCAATCGCGGTTTTCTCGTCCTGCGCCCGATCAGCTGGTCCACACCCGCCGATATACTGGAAAAAATCATACACTATGAGGCTGTTCATCACATTAGTGGATGGGATGAACTGCGACGCCGTCTCGCGCCGGAAGACAGGCGATGTTTCGCCTTCTTTCATCCGCAACTGGTCGACGATCCACTTATCTTTGTGGAGGTTGCGCTAACCAAAGATGTCCCCTCCAGTATCACCAACGTCTTGCAGGAAGACCGTGCCACAATCCGCGCTGATGAAGCAACTACGGCGGTATTCTACTCCATTTCGAACTGCCAGACCGGATTGCGAGGTATTTCATTTGGCAACTTTCTGATAAAACAGGTTGTGGAAGATCTGCGGCGGGAACTGCCGAAACTGAATACTTTTGTGACACTTTCCCCGGTTCCCGGTTTCGCGAACTGGCTCTCTCAAGAACGCCGTACCGAAGTTTCCGACCTCGTCAGCCCTGATGATCGTAGAACCCTTTGCCTCCTCGATGAACCCGATTGGGCCGAACAGGATGACCACGTCACCGCACTTGAACCGGTATTGGTTACATTGGCAGCCCGGTACTTCCTGAAGTCACGTAACAGACACGGCAAGACGATTGATCCCGTTGCGCGGTTTCATCTTGGAAATGGTGCTCGCCTGGAACGTATCAACTTCCTCGGGGATCGTTCAGCACGGGCAATGAGACAGGCGCACGGACTGATGGTCAACTATCTCTACAAGCTCGATGATATAGAGGCCAATCACGAGGCATATGCCAGCCGTCACGAAGTTGTTGCGACCCAGGCCATCCGCCGACTGGTACCCTCCGCAAAACAGCGCAACCTGGTCACAGTTTCAAAGGAAACAACCCAAGGCGAGCAATCAACACAAAACAAGTCAAGAAAAGACAATCGGGAGACTACCTAATGAGCAATCATCTGTTTGATGCAATTCGCAACTCGATTTCCGCAGATGATGCGCCTTTCATGTTGACGGCCAACGGCAGAGTCTGGAGTTATGGTGATATGCTGCGCCTTTCAGGGCAGCTGGCTGCAAAATTGATCGCACTTGGTGTTGAGGCAGGGGACCGGGTAGCCGTACAGGTTGAGAAAAGCCCCGAAGCGCTGATACTCTATCTTGCCTGTATCCGTGCCGGCGCCGTTTATCTGCCTCTCAACAGTGCATATACGCTGGCCGAACTCGATTACTTCATCGGGGACGCCGAACCACGCCTGGTTGTAGTGGCGCCGGAGAAGGCTGAAGGCGTCAGGTCAATTGCAGCCAATCACACGGCACGCGTCGAGACACTGGACCAGAACGGTCGCGGTTCATTAACCTCTGATCTTGAAGAGAACAGCGCCTTCAAGGATGTTCCCCGTGCGCCGGATGACCTCGCTGCGATCCTTTATACATCCGGCACCACGGGTCGTTCCAAGGGAGCAATGCTCACCCATGACAATCTTTTATCGAATGCTTCGACGCTACGCGACTACTGGCAATTCACCGCTCGTGACCGGCTGATCCATGCCTTGCCGATCTTTCATACGCATGGGCTCTTTGTCGCCTCAAATACGATCCTGCTTGCGGGCGCATCAATGCATTTTATGCAAAAATTCGATGCCGACGAAGCCCTGCAGCTTATGGACGACGCAACATGCCTGATGGGTGTGCCGACTTTTTATGTACGGCTCGTTCAACATGAAGGGCTGACGCGTGAGGCAACAGCGCGGATGCGGCTCTTCATATCCGGGTCAGCGCCGCTGCTGGCCGAGACCCACATACAGTTTCGGCAAAAGACCGGTCATGCGATTCTCGAGCGATACGGCATGACTGAGACAAATATGAGCACTTCCAATCCCTATGATGGCGAGCGCATTGCTGGTACGGTTGGTTTCCCGCTCCCCGGCGTTACCTTGCGGATTACCAATCCCGAAACCGGCGAACTATTGTCAACCGATGAAACCGGAATGATTGAGGTGAAAGGCCCGAATGTTTTCAAAGGCTATTGGCGCATGCCAGAGAAAACGCAGGCAGAGTTTCGCGGCGACGGCTTCTTCATCACTGGCGATCTGGGTAAACTTGATGAACGGGGCTACGTCCATATCGTCGGTCGTGGCAAGGACCTTGTTATATCAGGAGGTTATAATATCTATCCCAAGGAAGTCGAAACGGAGATTGATCAGCTTCAGGGTGTAATAGAGAGCGCTGTTGTCGGCGTACCGCACCCGGAGTTCGGTGAAGGCGTTACCGCTGTTGTCGTACGCAAAGCCGGATCCGAGATTGACGAAGGTGCCATTCTCGCTGGATTGCGAGATCGACTGGCTCGCTACAAACAACCCAAACGCATCGTATTCGTTGACGAGCTGCCGCGTAATACAATGGGCAAAGTACAAAAAAACATTCTGCGTGATATGTACGCTGAAATATACAACAATTAAGAAAGGAAGGCTTTTCCCAGCAAACTGCTTGCAGCCTGTCGGGACAGTTCTTTTGCACTGCTGCCGCTCGCCGATATCAAAAATCAGTGTCTCTGACGGCGAGTGGCAGTCCGCTACTGCCGGGTTTAATGCGAGCAGACGACGGTCTCTGGCCCACCCGGATTTCTTATCGTCTCAGTCACTGTTCGGTTTCCAGGCGCAGATCCCAAGTTGCTCAGTCACGCCGACTTCATCGTTAGCAACAAGCTTGCCGTTCCCATCTCGGCATACAATCGTATATTCGCTGTACCCTGCAAGATCCGCCAGTATCTGATCCCAATGCCGGTACTGGACAGTGTGTCCTTCACCTGCATAGACCTTTGCTTTAACCACATTGGGAAGGGCAGCTTGCCACTGGCGCATCTGATCGACCGGAACAGCAGTATCAGCATCGCCATAATACAGGTACGTCGGAGCAGTGATACGCTTTGAATCGACTACCGCATCTTTTCCACAAACAAGCATATTCTCGTGCGCCAACGCTGCAGGATCTCCAAGCTGGCCGCCAACATAGAATGAACGGGTTGCGTCAGCATAGGCTCGCGTCTGCCAACCAGGAATGGCCTGTACAGGGGAATCTCCGATGGCCCACCACTTCTTTGGATTGTGGGTATCAGCTATCAGACTTTCGCGTGCAGTCTTCTCATCAATATTGCATTTCGGTTCAGAACGCGTCGGCAATGTTCTGGATACGGCCGCTGCAGCGTGTAAAGACAGGACCCTGTCTGGTACTGTTGCGGCCAGGTGAGCAGCGTATGCGCCCCCTCCCGAGATCGCTACAATAGCGAATCTATCGATATCAAGATGATCCAGGACGGTCAGTATTTCTCTTGTATAATCCTGATATCCCAGTTTGGGATCAAAGCTGGACTCTCCGAACCCGTTTCGTTCAACCGAAATGATGCGAATCCCAAACTGTTCTCGCGTGGTTCGAGCGAACTCTGTCAGTTGGAATGCTTCCAGGCTTGTGCCCTGTCCGCCAATAAAAACGACGGCACGATCATCTCGCTTGCCTTCATCTATGAAAAAAAGCTCACGCCCGTTGTCTTGCAGAGTATGAACTTCTGCTCCAACTGGATCAAACGTACTCTGCAGTTGAAGTGCTGTCGGATCTTTGATTGGCTTTTGTCTTTCGCTCCCCTCAGAGAATGCTGAGCTGCTTGTTGCAAGTACGACGGACAGTATCAAAGCTGTCGTGATTCTCGACATGTGAACCCCTCGAATATGATTGCTGCGCAACGATCTTTTCCATGAGTTTTGTTGTGCGCATTACGCCTGCAACGATAAGCGATGGGTAGTGACCATGTTCGACCGAAGGCGAAATCAACTTTGCGATCTGCGCAAGATCACGGCAATTGCGCTAACGGAACGTCAAAGTGGGCACGTTCCGGATCATCTCTCGGTGAAACACGTCACCAGGCACTTCAGGTGAACCAACTCTTCTTCAAAGTACTCTATGTCCGTTACATCTTGCCCTCGGGGAACCTTAACGTCCGTCGTGCCTGTAGCTCAGGGAACCACGCTGTTCCCTTGCTTGCCGCACTAATGCTGTATCGGAGGTGAACCGAACCGAGCCGCCGCTATCGGACTATTTTCTCCACAAAATAACGTGGAATCTGGTCACGTTCCCTTCGACGGTAAAATTCCATGCAGAACCCGACGAACGCCTTGAAGCGACGCGAAACATGTCGACGTCTCGAATAAATGAGATTGATTGCCGTTTCGCGTGAACGCCAATCAGGGAGTACGGGCACAAGAAGATCCCCCTGGCACTCTGTTTCGACAAAAAAACCGGGAAGATATGCAATCCCCTGCCCTGCAACTGCAAAATATTTCAAGGTCCAGTAATCGTTGGCCATCAAACTGGCGGTAGGCAGGATTTCGGTTTCTTCCATACCCTGTCTGGAAAGATACCATGGCTGAAGGCGCGTGGTGTTGCGAAAGATCAATCCGCGATGACGGGTCAGATCGTCCGGTCGCACCGGCATCCCATGCAGGGCGAGGTAATCCGGGCTGGCGTAAAGTCCGTATGAGGCCGTTGCCAAACGACGACTGACATAGTCGACATCGGACGGCTCGCCCCAGTGAAAGATGCCGTCGAGTGCCATCTCGGAAACGTCGGTAAAGGTTTGGCGAGCCGGAAGAAATACAACATCCAGAATGACCTGGGGGTATTTCTTCTGAAACGCGTAAAGTAGCTCCGAAGTGATCGTTGTGCCAAACTCGCCCGTCGAACCAACCCTCAAAGTCCCGGCCACTACCTCATGCATATCAGCCATAGCAGTTGCAGCATCGTCGCAACTCATCTGGATTTTCCTCGCATGGCGCAACAGTTCCGAACCGGCATCGGTCAGGTTCAGGTGATGACCTTCACGTACAAACAGCTCGACACCGAACTGATCCTCCAGTTGACGAATGCGATGGCTAAGCGTGGATTTTGGCAAACGATGGAGACGTGACGCAGCGGATATTGACTTCGCATCTGCGACTTTCACGAAACAATCAATCACCGACAGATCCATTAACATTCCTCATTTCGTTCAGAATATTGGACGATACGTCCGATCATACCTTTAATTCGGCCAGTTGTGCAAACGTCACGGCGCTGGAATACTCCCCCTCAACAAGGGAGGTTAGAATGTCCGACATTCGTGAATTTATCCGCGCTGCGTCCGGCGGCAACACCAAGGCAACCGTCGCCATCAGAGGCGGTCGCCTCGTCAACGTCGTGTCTGAAGAAATCTACCTGGCTGACGTCGCCGTCTATAACGATCGCATTATCGCTGTCGGTGATATCAGTGACTATATTGGACCGGCAACGGATATCATCGACGCGACCGGGAAGTATCTCACGCCTGGTATGATTGACGGACATCTTCATGTCGAATGTTCCAAACTATCACTGACCAGTTTCGCAAAGGCCGTTGTTCCACTCGGCACCACATCCATCGTCACCGGACTCGACCAGATTATTGTGGTTGGTGGCCCCGATGCGGCGCGCGAGTTCCTTGATGAGGTCAAAGGAACGCCACTGAAAGTATTCTGGGGTGCGCCGTGTAAAACACCCTATACCATGCCACGATCGACAGTGGGCCACTATTTTAGCCCGAAAGATCATCGTGACACTCACCATTGGCCTGAATGTGTCGGGATCTGGGAAACTGTGCGCGAATTCATTCAGGAGGAAGATGACGATGTGCTTGAGGCCATACAGATAGGTCAGGCAAGCCGCCTGCCCGTGCTCGGTTGCTGTCCGATGACCCGGGGCGCGCGTCTTAACGGTTATATGCAGTCCGGCGTCCGCGCCGACCATGAAAGCTATACACCTGAGGAAATGCTGGAGAAGTTGCGCTCTGGCATGCACGTAGTCGTACGCGAATCCTCCATTTCTCATTTTCTTTCCAACAATCTGCGCATTGTTACGGAGATGGGCGTAAAAGCATTGCGTCGTATCAGCTTTTGTACCGACGACGTGGTTGCCAGCGACATTCTTGCCCGCGGTCATCTGGATAATATGGTCCGCATGGCAATTGCGATGGGAATCTCGCCAATGACTGCAATTCAGATGGCGACGATCAACGGTGCCGAAGCTCTGCGCATCGATGACAAGGTCGGTTCAATCTCGCCAGGTCGCGCTGCAGATATTCTTATTGTCAACGACTTGCGCGATTTCCACATTGAGGCTGTGGTTGCTAACGGCATACTTGCCGCTCGCGGAGGCCGGATGGCCGTAGAACTTGTGGCGCCGCAGCGCAGTGCCGCGCTTTTGCAGTCAGTCAACGCCAAACCTGTAACAGCTGCGGATATTGTCGTTCCCTTCGATGGGAAGACTTCGTCTGCCGATGTACTGGCAATCGCCGTTACCCCCGAAAAGATCTTCGTTCGTACACGGCGTGACGTTGTACTGCCAGTCGTTGGTGGCAAGGTTCTGGCCGATCCAGTGCGGAACGTGCAGTATGTGACAGTCGTTGAGCGTTACGGCAAGACGCAAAACCGCCCCGTTGCGTTCACCTCCGGATTTAACCTGAAATCCGGAGCCATCGCCAGTTCCACCGCGCCTGATGATAACAACATCATCTGCATCGGAGTAGATCCCGAAGACATGGCGGTCGCCATTAATCACCTCATCGCCAATAACGGAGGCCAGGTTGTGGTCGACAAGGGCAAGGTGATCGAGTTCCTGCATCTTCCGATCGGCGGCATCGTCTCCGATATAGAACCGCACGAAATGGCCGCTGCCGAGATCAGGCTTGATGAAGCGGCACGAAGCCTTGGCTGCGACCTGCCGTGGCCTTTCATGTACATGTTCGTACTGCAGATTACAGCAATCCCTGACTATGCCATTACCGATCTTGGTGTTGTCGATTGCGTGAATCTCAGGATCATTTCGCCGCTGCATCCGGATACTCCTGGAACAGCGGATACGCTGGCGGCGGAGTAGGAGAACCGTCAAGCGGCTCGATGAAGTTCAAAATGGGGAGGAACAAAATGAACTATCAGTCGAAAGTCGCGGGAGAATCCACGATCCGGGCGCAATCCCGGCTCACTGGAACCATCGACCGCCTGTTTGAGGTCACCCGGAGCGGATCAACGATCCGCACGGAAATCATTGCCGCTTTGACAACGTTCCTGGCGGCGTCCTATGTCATCGTGGTTAATCCTGCAATTCTGCAGAACGCTGGGATCCCCTTCTCCGCAGGCGTGAGCGCTACGGTGCTGGTGAGCCTTATCGGCAGTTGCGCCATGGGGCTCTATGCCCGTAGCCCCATTCTCGTCGCGCCGGGGATGGGCATTAACGCCCTTTTTGCCTACACAATGGTAATGGGAGCAAGCGTACCACTGGAAATCGCGCTAGGTTGCGTTTTCTGGGCGGGCGTACTTTTCACTATCCTCGCCATCTTGAATCTGCGTACAGCTGTCATCAACGCGATTCCAAGAGACCTTCGTTACGGAATCGCCTGCGGTATTGGCTTGTTCATTGCACTTATCGGATTTGAGAACGCGAAATTTATCGTGGCAAATCCGGATACGATTGTCGCACTGACGCCGTTTACACCAGTCACGCTGACATTTATCGCCGGATTCATCATTACCGCCGCGCTCGTCGTGCGCCGCGTACCCGGCGCGATGATGGCCGGTATGGTCATTACGACCCTTCTCGCAATCCCGATTGGCCGCTGGTGGGGTGACGGCAGTGCATTTGCTGCCGGCACACCCGACATGCACACACTGGTAAACTGGAGTGGGCTCTTCGCAGCACCCGACTTCAGCTTTGTTGGCAAAATCGATCTTATCGGCGCGCTGCAATTCGCTTATATCCCGTTCATCTTCGTTTTCCTTTTCACCAATTTCGTGGAGGCGTTGTCTACCTTCCTCGGGCTTGCCGAAGCGGCCAATTTGAAGGATGACAATGGAATGCCGCGCAATGTCAGGGAATCCATGCATGTCGACGCTGTTGCGGCTCTGATTTCTGCTCCACTGGGCACCAGCCCGGCAACAGTATATCTGGAATCCGGCGCAGGCATCGCACAGGGCGGGCGCACGGGATTGGTCGCCTTTATTGCAGGCATGCTTTTCTTGCCGTTTCTTTTTCTTTCGCCCTTGCTCTCGCTGGTGCCAGCGATTGCGACTGCACCTGTGCTGATCCTTACCGGCCTGTTTATGTCCGAACCGATGGGACGCATTAACTGGGGGAGTATGGAAGACGCCATTCCGGCATTTCTTGCTATAGTACTCATTCCCCTGACATTCTCGATCACACTCGGCCTGTCGCTTGCCATTATCGGTTTCGTTGTGATGAAGCTTGTTCTCGGAAAACCACAGGAGGTGCGACCGGTAATGTGGTTCGTAGCCGTACTGGCTGCGATGCTGGTTGCACAAGTTCAATGATTCATTTGTCGGCGGCGTGGCGTCACATCGCCAACATATAACAGTTGCATTGGGAAAAAGAGGCGGAAATGTTGCAATCATGGTCTGAAACTGCGCCGTTACTTGTAGACGTCGCGATGGGGCGCAGGCACGCGGATATCGTCGTTCGTAACGGTCGGTGGGTGAATGTCTATTCAGGCGAGATCGTGCCAGATATCGACATCGCGATTGCTGCCGGCCGCTTCGCCTATGTTGGACCGGATGCCAGCCACACTATCGGTGAAGGAACAAGGATCGTGGACGCTGGAGGCCGCTATCTCGTTCCTGGTTTATGCGACGGGCATATGCATGTCGAAAGCGGACTTGTGACGGTGACGGAGTTTGCCCGTGCGGTAATCCCCCATGGTACAACGACCATGTTTGTCGATCCGCATGAAATTGCGAACGTTCTCGGAATGGCAGGCGTAAAGCTGATGAATGATGAGGCGCAAAGCCTGCCCGTAAACATCTTCGTGCAGGTGCCCAGTTGTGTTCCAAGTGCGCCGGGGCTTGAAAATGCTGGGGCGACACTGAGTGCCGAAGACGTAAAAGAAGCCCTCACCTGGCCCAATATAATCGGTCTTGGCGAGATGATGAATTTTCCAGGCGTTGCAGCAAATGATCCAAAGATGGTAGCAGAAATCGCGGCTACGCAAAGGGCCGGGCTGACTGTCGGCGGCCACTATCCCTCTCCCGACCTCGGCCGGACATTTCACGCATATGTGGCAGGAGGGCCTGCAGACGATCACGAGGGTACCACCGTGGACGATGCAATCGCTCGTGTTCGTCAGGGGATGCGTGCCATGCTGCGTCTTGGGTCGGCATGGTTCGACGTCGCTACCCCAGTCAAGGCGATAACCGAGCGCGGCATTGATCCTCGTAATTTTGTGCTTTGCACGGACGATAGTCATTCTGGCACGCTGGTCTACGACGGCCATATGAACCGTGTTGTGCGCCATGCCATTGCCCAGGGTGTCAAACCCGTCACCGCAATCCAGATGGCTACTATCAACACGGCGCAACATTTCGGTGTCGAACGCGAGTTGGGCTCGATTGCCCCTGGACGCCGTGCCGACCTGATCGTAACCTCGGATATCGCCAGTCTGCCAATCGAGATGGTGTTCGCACGCGGTCAGTTGCTTGCTGAAAATGGCATACTGGTCGCTGATATCCCAGCCTACGACTATCCAGAAAGCGCAAAAAATACCGTAAAGCTTGGCAAAGTTCTGGCCGCCACCGACTTCGACATCGCTGCAAACGACGTTGACAAGGTGGATGTACGGGTAGTTGGCGTAGTGGAAAACCAGGCGCCGACCAAAGCCTTGCAGCGCAACCTTCCCGTCAGCGAAGGCATCGTGCAAATGGATCGTACTGCCGATGTCTGTCAGATTGCGCTGGTCGAGCGCCACCGGGCGACAGGAGCCGTGGTTAATGCTTTCGTTTCCGGCTTCGGCTATGATACTGATTGCGCGATGGCATCGACGGTCGCCCACGACAGTCACCACATGATAGTCGTCGGCACCAACAAGGCCGACATGGCGCAGGCAGCCAACCGTCTTCATGAAGTGGGAGGCGGAATCGTGCTCATCGCCGGTGGTTCAGAAATTGCACTTGTCGAACTACCGGTTGCCGGCCTTATGTCGGACGAGCGGGCAGAAGTTGTTGCGGACAAGGCCAAGCGTCTGGTGGAAGGTATGCGTGCATGCGGTTGTACTCTGAATAACGCCTACATGCAGCATTCACTGCTGGCATTAGTGGTAATCCCTGAATTACGCATTTCCGATATCGGGCTGGTCGACGTCACCCGTTTCGAAAGAACCGACGTTATCATTCGGTAGCATAGAATATCCAGGCCGGCGCTCGCGGTTCCGGGCCGCCTCCCTACATTCCATGTTATTGCACTGTATAAATAACCATAAAGCAAAAACAGTGATCAGAATTTCCGATCACTGTTTTTCCTATTTATTAAATGGAAACATATGCCATATCAGAATAATTTTGTTGGTTCTTGTTAGATAGTATCCTTGGCCTTGCAGGCACCACGCGACCAATTCCAGATTGCGCGTTGCATCACATGAGCGAGAAACTTCGTTCTAATCAGCATTTTTCCTGAGATCGCAATGTGAGGTTCTTGACACCACCTGTGCACTCACTAAATCGAAGCGATCATTCAAACTTATTGTTCGATCGCAGGTGATTCAGATGAGCGACCGTTTATTTGACAGTCCTGTTTTTGTTAAAGACGGCAGATACCTCATACAGGAGGTTGCAAGCATCGAAGATGCAATTGATTTTCTTTTTGAATTGCCCGATGAAACCCGCGATATCATCTATGAGGTAGCGTGGAAGACCTGCTGCGATGCACAGAACGGCCTTAAACCGATACATGCCGGACGTGACGCGTTCGAAGGTTTTGCGAGAATACGCAACATGCTCGAAAAACCGGAGACCATAATCCCATGGATGCCGGACAAAAGCTCACGTAGAGCTTGAAACCTAACGTGAGGGTCCCGCCATGCGCTGCAATTCTCTGATTGACGATACTATTCTTGTTGCACTTGTCTGAGTGACATCGCGGCTGTTCCGCGACATCTGGCTAAAACAACAGATCCACCCACCGCAGCCCCGGGGTTCACTCTTAAAACGAAGGGGTCTGGCTTGAGAAGTGGCGCAATGCACCGGAAAAATACAGAAATCACCCGTCAGGCGCAGTGAACAGAAAGAATGGTTGTTATCTCGCTCCTACGCGGAATACCCTTCAGCTTCGCCGTTTGATACAGCTCCGGTACTGGTTAAAAACGGCACTGCGGCGATGCATATCCTGCCGGATACGGGAGCCAGGTTTCGTGACCTGCGAGAATGTTTCAGCTAACCTCTGTTGCATAGGAAAATTACTTCTCATTCAAATACATCGAGTTTCTGTAACGCACTCAAGGACAACATTAAAGCGCCAGCAAATCCTTGTGTTCTGACTTTACTTTTCATTGGCTTCGATTAAGCTTACACAATGGTCAACAATTTTTCATTTATCGTGTTCTCGACCCTTACAAATCTGACCGACGCAATCGCGAGTTCGAAATACGGCATATGCCGTATTTAAATGAAATGGAACTCTGATCATCGTGCGCTCCTTTCCTGGCTACGAACAGCCAGAGTGCGCGGAAACATAAACTGCGGTCAACTTGTCGTCATCTTTGCAAGATGACCCTGTATACGGAATAGACTTCAAGCAAACGTTGCATTTAATGGAGAATGCCTATGCCAAAAGTCGATGGGCGATAGTAGGTGGGATATGAAAACGCCACACATAGAGAACGTGATCCGTCAGCTAAATCTTCGCGAGCCGTTCAGTGCGCGATGTGTTCAGCGGGCAATACCCGGGCTCCGAAAAGAAGAAGTCGCTGCGCATCTTCGCAAACACGCGCTCACGAACGACAGACGACAGCAGCCGGAGTACATCAGGGTATTTCGTGGATGGTACAGGCTAAATCAGGATAAAACCCGGTTGAAATCCGGTTAAGGTCGTCAACTGCAAGAGTTTGTAGATCCATAACCCGCTACCATTGCAGGCACCACATCCGCTGGCGGCTGCAGTATATCTGATGTTATAATCTTGTTAGCAATCCTGCAAAACACCCTGTCTTGCCAATCTGATTAAATGGAAGAGTTCCAACTACTCACGAAGGTCTGAACACGTGGCTAAGCCTGACCTCATTGAAAATATAGCGACCGCCATAGAACAGTGTGGATGGGAGGATGCAGACATACTTCAAATGAACGATCTGATGGCCAAAGCGGCCATGAAAACCGTTTACGACGCTCTGGTTTCTCACGCTCAACATACAAATAACCAGGATGTCATCAAGTGGCTTGCTGCAAGTCCGATCGGGCAGGCAAACACGCAAGAGTAAAAAAGCATCTACAATGCATCTTCTCGTTTCAGCGCCATTTGCGAGACAAGATCAAAAGCGGCAACGCCTCCTGGTGTCCGCAAACGTGTTCGATAAACCTGTTTAAACCGAACTGAAGACTATTTTATTCAACCCCCAATGGAAATAACAGCAGCTTTCATCCTGAACCGTTACTCGACAGCGGTCTGCGACTCTGGTCATATGCCCCAAATGATGGGAGATGCGTCGTAACAGCCAACCAAACCGATATCCGGCGCGTGTAAAATTTGATGATTATGAAACAAACCAATATTTTTGATGAATTTCAGATTTCCCTGCTGGTACGTCAGCATGGTTGGTCGAATCTTTTACTTATCCTGCCAGATTGCACTCATACGACGCTTGTCAGCGACGCTTACTCGAACATCGCCAACGATCTTCTTGCATGCTGTCATTCCGCCATCGAGAACTATCAGCATACCCAACCATTTTATGATGAACCAGGTGGCTCGGTGTGGAAATTAACCCCCGATCCGGTCATGAAACACCTTGTCCGAATAAGAATTTATGATCTTTCCAGCAAGGCTGGCGAGTATTCGGACGCTGACCTGATCACTCCGGCAGTAGATTTTCTGGCCAAGAGAAAACACCTTCTTTTGAACTTAATGATGGAACTGTGGCGGACGAGGCTTCTCTATGCAGATGCCTCCTTTCAAAAAGATAGACAGGAATTTCCTCATCACCGCTTCGAATCTATCTGGAATAAGTGGTCACAAGCGAATATGGGGTGTCCCTTCACGCTACCGAGCCGGTAAGCGCAGATGGAAAACTGATCGTCACCGCCGCCAGCATCAATTCGGTCATACCCATCCGAAGCGTGAATCCTGTCATCGCCTGAATCTGTCCTTATGGTGCGATCATGATGCCCCCATCGACAACGTCGTCGCCACCAGAGGCCGCAATATACACCTCACCGGCAGTTCCAACGATGCGATCATCGTCGCTTGCGCTATAATCCGCGCCACCGCCTCCCCTCCTCTGCACGATAATATTCTGCCGTTTGAATTGTCATTGCCAGACTATACAAATAACAATTCAATATAATTTAAATATTGAAATAATATTCAAATAGTAAAAATGATCACTTTTAACCCTCCCCTTTTGCCACGAGCGATAACGTTCGTTATATAAATTTGAAAACGTTGTTTTTAAAACGGAATTCCACATTCCCCCCTGGTTTCTGATCTAGGCATAACCACGCGTAAGCTCAACTCAATGGCCCCTTTTCATTTCAAGCAGATAAAACCTGTGATCGCCTATGCGTTGACCTGACAATTCCTGTCCCGATAATTCCAGCCGGCGAGGGGCTGTAAAAAACTGAAGGGACCATTTATGACCCGCAAACTTTGCCTTTTCGCGACCATTGGAATAACTGCTGCGTTACTGAGCGCTTGCAATCAGACAGGTTCGCAGACTTCGCAATCTCCAATGGCCACGGAAATGCCACCACCATCGGGCACAGCAACACCGACTCCTGCACCTATTCAACCACCTGTACAATAAATTCCGCGCTTCTGATGCAAACCTCATCGCTCTTTTTCGATGGGGTTTCATTTACGAGCCACAACTTCGACCATTACTGCCGATGCCGGACGCGGTGCGATATCTGATTGCCTGACGCTCCCAAATTGCAGTCACGTATCTTGTCGCGCCGCTAATGATAAGTGAATGAACGACCGAGTGTCTGCCCGGATTTTGCCGCATGACAGGCAGCTCATGTCCCATCGGATATTGATGGGAGAAGAAAAATGTCAATTGGTCGAAAAATCGGCGCCGTCGGCCTTTCCGCCGGATTAGCGGTTTCACTTAGCTTGCTGCCAGTACTGACCGACACGAATCACGCCGATACTGCTTACGCCAAGGGAGAAGGCGGTGGTAACGGTGGCGGAAATGGCGGGGGCCATGGTGGCGGTCACGGCAGTGGCAATGGAGGGAACAAAGGTGGCAATTCCAGCCACTCTGGCATGCGAGATTCCCACCGATCGTCTGCTGCCAGATCAAGCCATCATAGAGCAGACCCAATAACGAAGTCTGGCGTTACCAGGGCCAGAGCGTAACGAAAGACAAGAACACGCTTGGTCCGCTGAACGCGGCGCATGCATCGGCAACGGCACGAGCAAACGCAGCTCCGAACTCGTCCGTTGGTAGAATCGCGTCTTACGAACAGGCCAGAGATCGTGCATTGTCGATTAGTGATCCGATCAAGAGAGAGGAAGCCCTGAATGAGGCGAAAGACCAACTGGAAACAGCGTTCAACCGCACAATTTCTGAGAAGGAATTCCAACAAATCGATAACATGCTGGAGAAGTAAATAAGGTTCCGGTTTCCAGGCTCAATCTATACGAATGTAACGACGAGAGCCCCGCCATCAGGCGGGGTTGTTCATTATAGAGCGGTGCAAGCAGTGATGTGTTTCAAGAAATTGCGGAGCTTAAAGTGGCAGATGTCGAACGCAGCGTTGACGTAATGATCGCAACTGCGGATCGAACCGGGATCCCGTGTCGGCTCGAGCTCTACAATCGGGGCAGATTAAGCCCGCACAATGACAGCATCCGCAATCTACCGGCACTAAAAGTGATGACTGACAAGCGCCGCACCGAGCCCCACAAGGATCGTTCCGCACGTCTTTGGCACCAGCCAACCGGTCCTGTTACTGCTAAAACGCCCGAAGGTGATCGACGCAATGGCCACGGCCGCGACATCGGCTAGTGAGAAGATCAAATTCACTATCAGGCCCAGGACAAGAAACTGCATCCAGATTGGAATTTCGGCCGCCGGCTGCACAAATTGCGGCAGAAATGTCAGGAAAAATATAGCCGTCTTGGGGTTGAGAATTTCAACGACAACACTATCCCGAAATGACTTCAACGCTGGACGATCGGACTGATCGCTCGATTTCCTCCAGTCAAAGAGTATTGCGAGACCCAACCAGACTAGATAGGCGGCACCGATAAATTGAAGGCTCGTGTAGACCATCGGCGCGTGCTCCAGCAGCGAGGCGAGGCCGACCGTGGCCGCCACAATATGCACATAACAGCCAAGGTGAATGCCGAGAGCAGCCATCAGGCCGGCATTGCGACCGTACGCCAGGGTTTGTGCTGTCATGTAGAGTATTGCAGGCCCGGGTATGCATGCAAACGTCAGCGTTGCTACAGCAAATTGTACCCACAAGTCCTGCGACAACATGATGGTTCCTCCCCTGGTCTCATTGCAGGGAGGATTAAACTTCGCTGACACAAAGTGACATACGGCAGGTGTCGTATTTAAACCAGATTCTGTATCCGGTTCCCGGCAGTTCGGCTTTCAGAACGTCCCCTCGCCGGGGGACCTCGCAATTGCTCGCGACGGATTCACACCGGGTATTTATCCGTGCGCAGCTTTTCCTGAACCGAAGTGCATTTCCCCGTTTCCAACCGACCAGTTTTCTTTCGGTGCCTCGTAGATATTGATAAAGACATCCTCAGGACGAACGCCAGGGCTTTCCGAAAGCAACACTACCATTCGTCGGAATAAACTGGCCTTATGGTCGGTGGTTCGTGTATCGAACAACGTAATTGATATATAAAGCAAATCGCTGGTTCGCTGGACGTCGAATGCGCTTCCAAAGCAGAAATTCTCCGGCTCGTGCTCAGTAATCGTCATAAACTTATCGCCCTCCGGCACACGAAGCACATCCCGCAGAGACTGATAGAGGCTGTCAAGGATGGCCTTGCGATAAGCAGCTGGCTTTCCGACCTGCATCGAAACTTGCAGGATTGGCATGGTACTACTCCAGTCGTTTCTCTGCTTTACAGATAGCACGCGTGAATGTATTTCATAATGCAATGTAATTGATATCAGAAATAACAGATTGAAATGGCTGAGGCAGCTCTGAACCTCGATGCGGTACGCGCATTCGTTTACATTGTCGATCTTGGAAGCTTTACCCGGGCGGCAGAGTTTCTTGGCACAACGCAATCGGCCATGAGCCTGAAGCTAAAGCGCCTGGAAACTGCCATTGGCTGCAACCTTGTCACCCGAACTCCCCGATATCTGAAACTCACGCCAAAGGGAGCGGCATTTCTCATTCGCGCGCGCGAACTCCTCGAAGCGCATGACAAGGCCATTGCGACTGTTACAGAGCAGAGACGACGTATTGCTATCGGGATCAGTGACCACGTGGCCGGCCCCGAACTACCCGCACTGATTTCACGTATGAAAGCTCACGATCCTGCCCTTTTGATCGAAATACGAATTGGGACATCCGACGAGCTGCTGCGAAATTTCGACCGTCGCGAACTCGACACAGTTATTGTGCGATTTCATTCCGGTCGCACCGACGGCGAGACAATAGCTGAAGAGAAGTTCGGCTGGTTCGCGGCCAATGGCTGGCAGCATCAACCTGGGGAACAGCTCCCCCTGGTGACGATGCCCGAGCCGTGCGGGGTGCGGAGCCTGGCTTGCCGTCTTCTTGAGGACGCCGGGATAGCATGGACGGAAGTCTTCGTTGGCGGTGGCGTGACTGCAGTCTCCGCCGCAGTGATGGCCAGGCTCGGCGTTGCAGCATTGGCAAAACGGATGCTGCCCGCAGGTGTTGTCAACGTAGGATCGCAACTGGAATTGCCGGACTTGCCGTATCTGCCGGTCGTACTGCACACGCGAGAAACGGACGACAGGGCGCGCGCTGCACTCAAGACGTTGTCGATCGCGTTCAATGACACGCCCAAGCGATAGATTGCAGGGAAGACGAAATTTCTTTGTACGGGATCGGTTACTGTCGGCTCGGTTTCGATAGTGATGTGTCTCAATCGATTTCCCCGAAGCTTTAATGGCTTAGCCAGTCCTCAGCCGCGATAATTCAAATGAAAGCCGACCGCGTGCCACAGCGCCGTCGACCGCCCCGAAAGCGGATTACATAGTCAATGGAGCGAACTGGAACGCCAACGTTCTGACCGTTCTACGTTTTGTCGGTCTGATCGCGAGCTTTCCCGGGCATATTTGACGTCCCTGCTCCTAATCTCGCGAACCGGCGTACCCGGTCCGCGAGCTGACGTAACCGCACGAACGGCAATACCCCGGTCGACCATCATCCCGACGATGGCTTTGCCCGCACAAACCTCTGTTCGTGACCTCAGCGTAGTTCAGGCAGTATATAACTATCGCGATGCAATTCGGGCGAGACAATCAGTGGCGATAGATTCCGGTATGGATGACACCATCCACACCGCACCATGCGCGATACATTCCCGGGCTGTTGAAGGGCAGGCAGATATTGCCCTTTGCATCCACGGCCACAAGCCCGCCTGAACCGCCGATTTCACCCAGTTCGGTCACGACACCACCTGCCGCATTCTGCAAGTCCTGTCCTGCCCAGCGCATACGTGCATCGATCTCGTGTCCAACAGCCCAACGAATGAAATATTCTCCATGTCCGGTTGCCGAAATGGCCGCAGTGGTATCGTCAGCCCAGGTTCCGGCGCCAATAACGGGACTATCACCGACGCGACCGGGCGTCTTTGCCGTCATGCCGCCTGTGGAGGTTGCTGCCGCGAGGTGACCGAACCGATCGAGCGCCACCGCCCCGACAGTTCCATGCTTGCGAGCAGGATCGCCGTCATCCGGAAGCCCCTCTTTACGGCGCTTCATTTCAGCCTTGAGGGCATTGAGCCGATGTTCGGTACTGAACCATTCCGGAGTTTGTAATTCAAGACCGGCATTTTCACAGAAGCGTTTGGCGCCATCACCGGCCAGAAATACATGCTCGGTCGTTTCCATCACCGCGCGCGCGGCAAGTATCGGGTGGCGTGGACTGCGGTGCGTAGCGGTCTGGGTATCGCCCAGCGCTATCGGTGGACGGAAGAAGACGCCATCATCAACGGCAGCCTCATTGAGATCTTGCCCGAATACGAACCTTCGCCTGTTCAGTTCTTCGTCTACTATCCATCCCGACAACAGCAGCCGGCAAAACTGACTGCTTTTCTCAAGCAGTTTTGCGAACAAAAACCGCGGTCATCGCAAGGACGCGGATAACACTAAACGCCGCCATAAAGGCAGTTCAGTTCGTTCGAGTGTTATCACGCAATATTTTGTCGATTAGGTCAAAGCGAAATCCACGGAACAGTTGACGCGTTGAGAAAGTGCGGACATGGAAAATCCGCCGGACGGAGAAAAGTCGGTTCCTTCGAAGTCGTCCACAAGAGGCGTATTCCAGGATTCCATTGCCACCGCCGATGATGTGGGGATGAACAGGAGCGCAGGTCAACTGACGACACGGTTGATTTCGAAAGCGGCTCCAGTATGTCAGCCCACTTTACCCTGCACCGGTCGATTGACGAGAACAGAATACAAAATCGATAATTATCCCCAAGACTGTCCGAATGGTGAACAATGTCCGAGGTATTCAAACACGTCACCTGAAAACGGATAGCTTAACCGCTCGACGCAAGTATTCATTCAGAGTACCAAATTTTTCCCAGTGGGACCTGATACGTTGGTTGCCCTATTGCCGCTTCGCGCGGAAAAAACGTTGGCTCCCTTCCCTGAACCCCTAGCACTTAAAAACAACTTTCGACCTGCCGGGAAAAGCCTCAGTCGACGTTGAGCGCTATGGTTGATTGGCCACCGTCCTTTGCTGGCCTGCACCAGCACCCAAAATATCCGTTCCACGCAAATACGAAATCCAGTCCAGACTGTTATATAATCCAAAAATACTGATTCTATTCAATCAATCTGGCTGATCGACATGAAACAAATATTTGCCACACTGGTAATTATAGCAGCAGTTGCCGTGGGGCTACTCCTTCTTCTGCCCGCTCTGATTTCGACAGACTGGGCAAGATCCGAGCTGGGGCGGAAACTGTCGACTGCAAGTGACATGGATGTTCGGCTGGAAGGTCCGGTAAGACTTTCCTTTCTTCCAAACCTGTCCGTCGTTGCCAAAGACATCGCGATCTCATCTGATAACGGCGACATTTCTGTCAGGGTTCCTGTTTTCTCCACTTCGATCACGCTTTCATCATTGTGGTCGGACAAGCTGGAGATTCAGTCCATCTCGATGGCAGATCCGGCCATCCGGCTTGCTCCCTCGTCCGCATCCACCCAGAAAAATGATGCAGGGCCGGACGATGGAATAAAGAAGAATGACCCTTTTGCCTCGCTTGTCGATACGCTTGAGCGGTTGGCAGTCAATCACATCAGTATTGAAAACGGCAGCCTCACCCTGCTCGATGCGGCAGGCGTCGCGAGTAAGGTAGAAGCTATTGATATGGATCTTGGCGTACCTGACCTCGACAGGGAGGTTTCGTTCTCCATGGCAGCTACGCAAGACAAGCGCCGCGTTCAATTGGACGGTACGCTGTCGGCGTTAAGGCCGATCCTTCAACGCAAGCCGGCAGAACTGGTACTGCAAGCGCAAACGGATCCGGCACCGTCACCAATGCTTGCATCCGTCAAAGCCGAAGGCGAAATCAGCCTGAATGAAAACGGCAGCTATCAGGTCAGGGGAGGACGGTTTGATCTTGGCGGTCAGGCCTTTACAATGGACGCGCTGTTCCAGCCCGGCGAACGCCATCATTTCCAATTGGATCTGGCTGCGGACAAGGTAGATATCGGTACGATATCTGGAAGCGGTTCTGCCGACACCAGTCCGGAAAAACCGGTTGCCGGCCAGAGCGAACCGAGCCTTGTGTTTCTTTCGACAGTCGATGCCCAGGTCAGCGTCACAATAGGCGAGCTATCCAGTGGCATGTTGGCAGCATCCGATTTACAGTTCTCGGCTTCCCTGAAGAATGGAAAACTGGATGCACAACTGAAACGCATGCGTATTGATGCGGGAAGTATCAGCGCTTCTGTTATGACCAACGTGGCTGACGCATTACCTACGGTACATGGCCAGGTCACGAGTGCAGGACTCGACATTGATGCATTGGCCAAACTCGCGGGTCAAACCATCCCGATGTCAGGAAAAGTGACCATAGACACGGCTTTTGCCTTTCGCGGGTTGACTGCCAGCCGGATGATGCAAAGCGTCAATGCGCGTGGAACGGTAGGCATTCGAGGGGGCAGAATTCCGCTGGCGGCACTCACGGCCAGGGAGGCCGACAAGATTGGCGATGTTACGAACCTGAGCCTTGACGCTACAATTCAGGACGTCACCAAGCCGGTCAGCATTGCGGGAAAAATGACATGGCAGGGGGAGGCTGTCGGCTTCAAAACACAGATTTCGCCCGTTGACTTCCTGTCTGCTCCGTCAATCGGCAATGCTTCCGGACCGGTGGTCCTTTCAGTCACTTCGAAACACCTGAACGCAAGCGTGAATGGAAATATCGGAACCACCGGCACGTTCCGGGGCAACACTTCCGTTACCTCACCATCGCTTGATAAACTCATGCGCTGGATCGGTCAGCCAGGATCGGCAGGCTTGCGTGATTTTGCCTTCGACGGATTCGTTGATGGCAGTTCAAAAGGCGTTGCTTTCACGAAAGCAAAGGTTGGTCTCAACGGCATCAAGGCATCAGGTGAAGGATCGCTAAAATTCGGTTCGCCGCTCAGTATCCGTACTGCGCTCATCTTCGATAAACTTGATTTCGCAGCGTTCTCAGGCCAAAGCAGCGGTGCAACTGCAAAAGCAGGTGCTCCTGCCAAACAAGTCGATGCTCCAATCGATCTCTCGTTTTTGAAAGACCTCGACGTCAGGATCGACGTTGCGGCGGATAAAATCGGTTATGGGAAAGTATTTGCCGGTCCAGTAAAGACCTCACTTGTCATTGCAGGTAGCAAAGCTGAATTGACCATTCCCCAAAGCCCGTTTTATGCCGGAACCATCAGCGCTGATATGACCGCCGATGGTTCCGGCAAGACAGCAGCTGTAAAGTTAGCCGCGTCAGTCGCCGGGGCGACCGCAGCCTCGTTGCTGAATGATGCGGCCGGTTTCAATCGTCTGGAGGGCAAGCTTGCAACAAGCCTCGCAATAACGGGGACGGGCAGTACCACAAAAACACTTCGTCGGTCGCTTACCGGCACGGCCTCCATGAAATTCAGCAACGGCGCGGTACGCGGTATCAATATCGCAGAAGTATATAACAATCTGGTCGGTCTGCTGGCGGGCGGATTCAAATCAGATGAAAACAAGAAGACGACCTTCACTGAGCTTGGCGCTACCTTCAACATCGACAAGGGCATTGCGGCGACCAGCGACATCAGTCTGCTTAGCCCTCTGGTGCGAATGGATGGTGCCGGAACAATAGACCTCGCAGAGCAGACACTGGCCATCAATCTCAACCCCAGGGTCGTCGCCTCTCTTTCCGGTCAAGGTGGAGATATTGCAACAAAGGGCATCGGTGTACCGGTCATCATCGACGGCACGCTATCGGCACCGCGTATTTATCCCGATTTAAGCAAACTGATGCAGGATCCGAAAGGAGCTATTGAGATGCTGGGTCGCCTGGGGTTGCCGACCAGAAAGCTGGGCCTCGACAAACTTCTTCCAGGCGAGACGCCAACGGATGAAACACGCGATAGGGTTCGTGACAAAATCGGAGATTTGATCAACGGTTCCGGTAAAGCACCTGCGCTTGGAGATCTAATTAACGGCGCTCTTTCAGGACGCCAACCAGGCCAGCCTGCGGCAACCCCGCAGCAGGAAACAACCGGTTCAGGTCAAAATGAGATCGATACAACACCATCGACCGGTCCTGCGAAGGGAGAAATCGGAGAGCTTCTCAACCAGATCCTGCGTTAACTGTGTCAGTTATAGATGCTCTACAGGCGTCTTGACTGCAGTAGAGACGTAAGGAGAAAGTCGTAGACAAAAAGGTACCTGAAATTATCCGCGTCACCCTTCACTTGACCCGACTGGTCAGACACAGCGAAGCAAGCCCGATAGCAGGGTAAGGATCCGCGCGAATGGTGCTACTAGAGCAGCAGCCAGACAATTTGCTTTTGTCGATTGGTTAACACTGCCACGTCTACTACTCCCCCAAAGATAATGAACTGCAGACGCACCGGTAACAAAGGCAGCCCAGCTTCTCATGCGTCAGAAGGTTTCGAGGTCTCACGCTTCGCCCACGGCCCGGGTCCAAGTCCATTCATCGTAATACCAGAAAACGCCGGTTCACATAAAGTACGGCATTTGTCGTAGTGCAAATCCAGAAAGAATACCTCAATGCTCTGATAGCGCGCTTCATTCTGAGCATATTCGGATTTTCTCTCGTACGAACCATAGAATTGATCTGAAGAGCTCTTGCTTTCGCGGAGGAACATTAATGACTCACCAGTTTCCTGAAGTCCACCGACGGACCGGCGGCATTGATATTCACGACTATCGCCCAGCCATAAATGCGTCTGGTGATAAGGTAGTGTTTGAGCGAACCTTCAAGGGACGTCCCACAGAGCTTTATATCATTGAAGACCTTGCCTCTCCTGTCGCCAGACTGTTTCTGCCTGCATCCACGGGCCCGGTTAACCAAACCCGACCGGACTGGTGCTGGACCTCAGGGAACATCGCTTACAATGGTAGCAGTTCTGAGAAACCAGAGCTGGAGGTCTGGATAGCGGATGACGGGGGCAACACCTGTATTGTTCCGGGTATAGTTCGCGCGGCCTATCCCACATGGATAGGCGGTGATGGCCAACTGGTAGTTATGAATGCGGATACAAATGCATCGCCGACACCCCGCAACTCCATCTTTGATCAGAGCGGATCAACAATCCAGGAAAACGTTAACGGGATAGTTTGCACCGGCAGACAACTCTACGGCGGCATGCCAGCCGCTTGCCCGTTGTCTGATATTCTTATAGCTTTTGCCGGTCAACCGAACATCAGGGGTTGGAACGGCTCTGCCGTAGCGACTTATAATCAGAACGCCAACTATATCTTTATTAACGAAATGGACGAGAACGGGATTTTTACCAGCAGACGCGACCATTGATCAGTTTGATCCGTTGCATCAAGGGCGCGCACCAGCGTGCTCCCCGGACGGCAGAACAATTGCCTTCGAAACAAACCGTAGCGGCAATGGTTATGCAATTTAACTTTATGATTTTATAAGTGGCAATATCACTCAGGTCACTGATCCTGCGTCCAATGCCCAACATGCCAGGTTCTCTCCCGACGGCGACAACCTGATCCTTAGTTTGAATTACAACGGGACGTCGATCATAGCCTGGATCAACATCCATGAAGCACGAAGAAAATTAACTGGTGCAACCTGAATGTGCGCAGAAACAAGGCATCCTCCGAGCTGG
Source organism: Brucella cytisi (assembly GCF_038433355.1). Taxonomy (NCBI): domain Bacteria; kingdom Pseudomonadati; phylum Pseudomonadota; class Alphaproteobacteria; order Hyphomicrobiales; family Brucellaceae; genus Brucella; species Brucella cytisi. Next base: position 167,330 of record NZ_JBCAUP010000005.1, on the reverse strand, counting down.
CAAGTTCCAGAACAGCTCGCCACAGATCTGATGCAGTTCTTCGATGAAGCCGACTGACATCGGGAACCTTTTTGCGAGGTTCATTGAAATTTTGCTTCGGTGTATGTTAACTTAACCTGATCGCAGTCCTGTTTACCGATATTCTGTTCTGGTTCAAACTCGTCTTTGACTATGCGAGCCCTTATGGCTGACTGCCCCGGTGTAGGTTGCAGCAACGAACGGAAGGACGAGCTGTTTCCGCATGGAGGTGGTTTTTCCTGCCATCTGAGACATTCCGCACAACGGAACCGCGCGCGCGCCAGACACCGATCATCAGCGGACCAGGGCCGATCCGGCTCGCTTCATCATTCCAACCGAATGAAGCCGGTACTTAACTCCCCCCGGTATTTCACAGATCCGTAGTGCACGCCTGCATATAGCACGTGCCTTAAGACGCAGAGAAGCACCTTGTGACAGTGGGCGGTGTTTCTCCCAGAATGACTGGCTAAATGCTCGAATGGTGGCCAGCTTCCTGCCAATCCAGGAAACGGCTCGTCTGTCCTATCCCCGGATTGAAAGCATTGGTAGGGTCCAGATCCCTATAGAACTGCTTAAGGCTATCGTCGGCCTCGTAGAGATGCCCGACATTATGTTCTGCAGGATATTTCGCTCCGCGCTCCTCCAGCAGCGCGAGGATTGCCTTTTTCAGGGCCTCGCAGTCCTCACCCTTCTTGACCAGATATTCCTGATGCAAAACATGACAGAAGAAGTGCCCGCAATACATTGTGACATCGATCTTTTTTTCGATTTCAGCAGGCAGGCTCTCGAACCAGTCGAGCGTATTGCGTGGCAGGGCGATATCCAGGGCTACAATATCCTCGACAGTCTTCGCATGAACCGCGCGATATCGGACCACCGAGCCGCCAACCGCAAACCGATTGAGAAAAGCGGCGTTGCCTTCCTCACCCGTGCACTCAAAGTAATCTCCATGCGTTGAGGGAAAGCGTGCGGCGAGATAGCAGCGTGCTTCGTCTACCCCGTCATCGCCCATTTTCAGAAGCAGGTGATGCTCGTAACCGTCCCGAAAATTGTTAAGTCTGGCGGGCAAATGATCGGGCAACAATCCGGTTACGAACTGCAAGAGACGATCGCTGATCGCACCGCCGAGGCGAAACTTTTCGGTTAATCCGTCAAAGCGGCTTTTGAGACTGAAAGCGAATGGAATTTTGTCTGTGCCAAAAGCCTGGAGGAACAGGAAGAGGTCCTTGCCGTAGCGTCGCGAGAGATCGTAGGCTGATCGATGCATATATTCGCCCGCGATGGGAAGATACTCGAATGTTGATAGCATATCGCGGCGTATGCTTTCCAGTTCGCTCGGATCGTTGGAACCTATATAGAAAACCTGTGTCTTGTTATCGGCCGGAAACGTGTCGATCCGCAGTGCGAACACAACAATTTTGCCCGCCGATCCGGATGCTTCATAAAGCCGACGGGGATCGGCATTAAATCGCGCGGGTGTGGCTGCTGAAATATCGCGTACATGATTGCAATATTCGTGATCCGAGGCACAAAGATTCGACGACTGGTCGATATTGGCGGCTGGAATCTCGCCTTTATCCAGTCTGCCCAATATTTCCTCGGCCGTGTTCCCCAGATCGATACCCAGATGATTGACGAGCTTCAATTCTCCTTTGGCATCAATGCGAGCGAACAGTGCAAGTTGTGTATAGGCCGGTCCGCGTCTTATCAGCGATCCGCCGGAATTATTGCATATTCCGCCCGTGACCGAAGCGCCGATACAGCTTGAGCCGATTACCGAGTGCGGTTCTCTTCCGATGGGACGCAATGTCTTTTCAAGCTGATCAAGGGTGACGCCGGGTTGCGAAACGACTTGTTCTCCTTCGGCGATCAGATCGAGACGGCGCAGGCGCAGCGTATTGATGATGACAACTTTCCGGTCGTAGCCTTCAGGCACCGGCGTGGAACCGCCGGTCAGTCCTGTATTTGCTGCCTGACAGATAATGATCGTGCCGGCCTGGTGGCATGCTTCTAGTACACGCCACATCTCCAGAAGCGTGCCCGGACGCGCGACGGCAAGAACCTGTCCTCCGCCATAACGGTAACCCTGTCTGAAGCGACGGGTTTGCGTATCGCCGGTCAGGACATGACGGCGGCCGACGAAATGGCGAAGCTGTTCAACGAGATCAGGCATGATTATTGAATTCCCACAGGCGGTAACCAGGTCCAATCAAGCGAAATAACGTACCCTGATTGCATCAATGGCGACGGCAATGAAGATCATGAAACCGCCAATCATGCCGACATAGAAGGACGGAATATTGATGATCGCCAGCCCGACCTGAATTACAGTGAGGAGCAACACACCTCCAAGAATGCCGACCACATTTCCACGCCCTCCGAAAACGCTGACGCCGCCGATGATTGGTGCGGCGATTGCATAGAGAAGATAGCTGGAGCCCTGGTTGGATGTGATTGCCATCTGCCATGACGCCAGCAGGAAGCCTGCCACACCTGCGAGGAAACCGGAAAGCGTATAGGCAATAATCTTGATACGGTCTACGCGAATGCCCGCGGAATTCGACGCTTGCGGGTTGCCGCCGACCGCGTAGATGGAACGCCCGAGAATAGTCATGCGCAACAGGACACCGATCGCGATCAAGGCGACGACGAAAATCAACGGCATAACTGGCCATCCGGCAACCGATGCCTGACCGATCCAGACATATCCGTCGGACAGATTGGTCAAGGTCTTGCCTTGCGTCAGTGCCAGGAGAGCGCCTTGCAGGATGATCATCATCGAAAGCGTCTGGATGAGCGAGACCATTCGCAATTTGGTGATGCAAAGACCGTTGAAGAAACCGATGAGAGTTGCGACAGCGATACCCGCCAGCATGGCTGGAAACCAGGGCAATCCGAGATTGGAATAGGCAAGCGCGCCGATTGCGGACGAAAATCCGAGATTGGCCGGGATCGACAGATCAATCTCAGCCACAAGCAGCGGCAGGGCGACAGCGAGGCCGAGCATTCCCAGAACCGTCGCCTGGACCATGATGTTTTGCATGTTCATCACGGTAAGGAAAAACTCATTGAACAGCCCGAAACCGAGGACCAGCGCCACCAGCCAGATCCACACCACATTGTGCAAAATCCAGCCGACAATATTATGTGTCGCTTTTTCGTTAGGCTTGACCTCTTTAGGTGCGGTGGCCGTCATGACATTGCTCATTTCACTTATTCCTTTACCGATGTTGTGCTCACGCCTGTGAAAGGCGGCGCAGATTGTCGGTGGTAATGTCGTCACCGGTCACGATCTCCTCGATCGAGCCATGACGGAATACGCAGACACGGTCGACTGCGCGCACCAGCTCGTCCGTATCGGTCGAGACAATAATAACGCTGACGCCCTTGTTGCTGAGTTCATCGATGATGCGCAAAACGTCCTGTTTGACGCCGACATCAATACCGCGTGTCGGCTCGTCGAGGATAAGAAGCCGTGGCTGTGTTGCAAGAACACGACCGAGACATACTTTCTGCTGGTTACCACCACTCAACGTATCGACGGCTGCGGCAGCGCTTCGCGCCTTGATACCCATGCTGGAGAAATATCCGTCGCACAGACGCGCTTCCTCGTCGCGTTTGACAAAACCGAGGACCGCACGCCTATCGAGTGATGAAAGAGCGATATTTTCAGCGATCGACAAATGGCCGACGACGCCATCCTTGCGCCGATCGTCGGACAAATAGGCGACACCCTTGCTGAAAGCTGCCTTTGGATGCTGCGGGAGACTTTCCCGTGGTCCACCGGCAAAGCTGATCGCTCCAGCCGACGCCCGGTTAAGGCCGAAGATCGCGCGCGCGAGTTCTTTTGCGCCGGCGCTTGGCAGGCCGGTAAAGCCGACGATTTCGCCTGGCCGGATATCAAGCTCATCCAGATCGACATGATGCGCCACAACACCTCGCAGGCTTATTGCAGGGGTTTGAGAACCGAACGTTTTGCGCTCGCGCTGAAACAGGTCGAGTCCGCGCCCGAGCACCAGTTCAGACAATTGCTCGGACGTCATCGCCTCTACGTCCTGACTGCCGCCGGCGAGAAAACCGTCGCGCAGTACCGAAACCGCATCGCAGATTTCGAGAATCTCGTCATTATAATGCGAGATGAAAATGAAGGTGACACCTTCGCCCTTCAACTGACGCATGAAATCAAACAGTTGCCGGCGGTCGGGAACGGTCAGGGCGGCAGTCGGTTCATCGAGAATGATGACCTTACCGCCGGAGAACATGGCGCGCAGGATATTGAGCTTGCGTCTCGCAACGGCGTTGAGCCTGCCGGCATTGACGGCTGGATCAATTCCGGAATCTTTCAGCATCCGTGCAGCGTCCGCCTTCAGTTTCTTCCAGCGCACGAAACCGCCTCGCGAAGGCCAGATGCCCAGCATCAGATTTTCAGAGGCGGAGATGTGATCGATGATCATCGGCTCCTGTGTGACCAGAAAGACGCCGGCTTCTTCCATGGCCTTGACGTCTGCGCCCTGCACCGGTTCGCTATTGAGATAGATTGTTCCGCTGCTGGGCGTACGCTGCCCGGAGATGATGCCAACTAGCGTGCTTTTGCCGGCACCGTTTTCGCCGAGCAGTCCGTGGATAGTGCCGCGGCGAATATCGAGGCTGACGGAGTGCAGGGCCGTAAAGGTTCCATATCGTTTGGTAACGTTGTCGACGCGCAAGGCAATGCTGCTTTCGCCAGCATCCTTGTCGCGCCCATTTGTCTGGATATTTTTCATGATACTCCTCCGTCGCCTGCGACCGCACGCCAATCACATGCGAAACGACGCCCACCCCTGTTGCGCGGACGTCGCATTTCATGTTCAGGTATAGGGAACGCCCCATTCCTTTTCTGCGACATAGCCCCAGTGGCGCTTGTCGGCGGCATTGTCGCCGTTGATGACGAAAGGCGGAATGATGAGGGTTGGACCGGTATCGCCCTTGACGATCTCGCCCTTCTCCCAGAAATATTTCTTGTTTTCATAAGCGCCGAGCGGCACTTCCTCGCCCTTCATTGCGTGCTTTTCCAAGAGCTCGACAGCTATCTCGCCGTAGGCGATAGGGTCTTGTGACACGCAGGCATCCATGTACCCGTCCTGAATGCCTCTGACTGCAACCGGCTCGCCATCGATAGTGACGAAAATCACATGGCCTTCCTCGCCGACCTTTTTCCAACGGTTTTTCTGCTGCAGGGCGGTTGTGATGCCGCGTGCGGGCGAGTCGCTGGGTGCATGAACGGCATCAAGATCTGGATGTTCGGAAAGCGTCGATAGCGTCACGGAAAGCATTTGATCGAGCTGCCCCTCGGTGGGCCGGCTGATATAGGTAATGTCAGGATACTTGGCGAATTCGGCGTCCATACCTTCCTTGCGCTGACGCCAGGCAACGCTTGCAAGTGCTCCATAGCAATTGAGGACCTTGCCGCGCGGGCTGCCGTGCTTTTTGGTCAACCGGTCGATAATCTCGCGTGCGGCCATGACGCCGCCCTGGTAATTGTCGAAGCTGACTGTGATGGCGACATCCCCGCCATCTGCAGGCGTATCGATGATGGCGACCGGTATCTTTTTCTGATTGTAGCGGCGGATCGCGCTGACGATCGCCTGGCTATCAATCGGATCGGCAACCAGACCAGCAGGCTGGGACAACATCAGGCTCTGCCATTGTTCGAGCTGTTTTGTATTGTCGAAATTGGCATTGGTTGCCTGGAACGACCATTTGCGGCTTTCGACAGCACGCTTTACCGCCTCTTCCTCGATAACGAAAAAATAGTAATCGAGACTTTTGTTGCTGAACGGCAGGAATACGCGATCCTGCGCCAATGCCTGACGTCCGGCGAATGCCGCCGCTCCGAGTGCAAGCCCCCCTGCCAGAACATGGCGCCGGTTGAGTTTAAGATCGATACCCATATTCACCTCCCAGAGTATGTCGATATAGTTTCACTACATATGCTGTAAGCTTGTCAAGATGCTTTGGATAAATTCAGACTGATCGGCGCAATCCTGATCGAATAATCGCGATAATCTGCCATTTTTGGCAAAATTTTACGCTTTCCGGAACCTGGGGCGGATCCAGTCACATCAGTCCGATTGAAGTTTTACTAGATTAACGCATCTTGACGTAGGACGTACCGTCAAAACAACCGACAACAATACCGGCAGATTCCCGGGTAAACAGGCCATTTTCGACGACGCCAGGTATGCGGTTGAGTTCAGTTTCCAGCGGTGCCGGTTTGGCGATCGCGCCGCATCTGCAATCAAGGATGAAATTGCCGCTATCGGTTACCACGGGCTGACCGTCACGCATGCGGCGGGTGATCCCGGCAGCAATCCCGTGTTCCTGCAAAATCCGATCTACCATCCGTTCAGTCTGTTTCCACGCAAACTGAACCACCTCCACCGGCAGAGGAAAGGCACCGAGCGTATCGACGATTTTTGTTTCATCGCAAACCGTAATCATCTGCTTTGATGCATGTGCGATAATCTTTTCCCACAACAGGCACGCACCGCCGCCCTTGATCATGTTGAACTGGCGATCGATCTCGTCCGGCCCATCGACTGTAAGATCGATCTCGCCAATTTCGTTTGGATCCGTAATGGCGATACCCACTTCCCGCGCGACGTCGATCGTCGAACGCGACGTGGTGGTGCAGGTCAGCTTCATGCCACCGGCGACATATTTGCCCAGCTCCCGCACGAAGAAGTGCGAGGTGGTGCCCGATCCCAGGCCAAGCTTCATACCGTCTCGAACGAATTCCTCAATGACCCGGCGGCCTGCGACTTTCTTGGCTTCATTTTGCTCTGCGGACATTTGTCTTTCCTGCCGATTGACCGGAGCCGTTGTGGACGACTGCGGCGGTTGTTTAGAAGGTTAGTCCCGTATCTTGTCGGTCAGCCAGGAATCGAGGGCTGGCAGTTGATCGGGGAATTCGCTGCCGCTCGACACTGCTATTGCCGTGACGAGCATGTTGACGACGAGATGATGATTGAGGCGCGATGCGAGCGGTGTCATCAACTCGGTCTGATCGTAGGGACGCACAGCAATCAGCGCATCCGTGACACGGGCGAGCGGACTTTCGGCTGCGGTGATCGACACGACGCGCGCGCCCCCCGCCCTTGCCGCAATGGCCAGCTCCACCATCTGCTTGGTGTGTCCAGACTGCGAAAAGATCAGCGCGACTTCGTGCGGACGCGAACTTTCGACGTGCATCCACTGCTTCTTGCGCCCCATGACGGCTGCACACCGCATACCGAGACGCTGGAACTTGTGTTCGGCATCAATGGCTGTGACTTCAGAAATACCGCTGGCGTAGATGCCGGTCCATGCGGCATCGCGCAAAAGCAGGGCCGCCTTTTCAACCTGCTGCGGAACGAGATCCTCCAGAGCACGCTGGATGGCGTTGAGAGAATTGCGACAGGTCTTGCGGACAATATTGTCTATGCCGTCATTGGGGATGATCTGTTCATAGGCGAAAGGTGCGGAAGGAACGAGGCTTTGCGCCAGATGCAGCTTGAAATCCTGATAGCCATCGAAACCGAACCGCCGGCAAAAGCGCATAATGGTTGGATCACTGACCGAACAGCGTTCGGACAATCTGGCCATGCTCATATGAATAACCTCGCCTGGAGACGTACTCACAAAGTTGGCGATGCGCCGCTCGGCGGCACCCATTCCGTCTGTTTCATGGAATATGCGCTGTAACAGGCTAACCGTCATGAAATTCGTTCCTTCGTCATCTCACCATTTAATCAGGGCGATACTCCATGAGATCGGCGATACGCGCAAGCCGTTGATGTGGCTCGACATTTACATCGGCTCCACCACCCCAAGGCACGACGAAGAAAGTGGCGCCCGCGCCCTCCGCCGTCGCCTTGTCGACATTGGTGTCACCGACAAATGCCCAGTTGGCACCGTTTAGCTCCATATGCTCGACAACGGCGCGCAAATGGCCGGGATCAGGCTTGCACGCCGGTACCGCGTCTGCACCAAGCGCCACCTCGATGAGACGATCGAGCCCCAGGATTTTCAGAATTTCCTGTGTCAGGGCATGGGGCTTGTTGGTACAGATGCCCAGCCTGAAACCGGCAGCATGCAGGCTTTGCAGATCTTCGCGAACATGGCTGAAGAAGCGTGTCTTCTCGGCCGGGTTGCGATGATAGTTTTCGATATAGCTTTGAACCGCAGCATCCACGGTTGCATCGTCAAAGGGCAGGCCCTGATCAATGAATATGTCCTGCAACAGGCGACGCGGGCCATTACCGATAAAGGTTTCGACATAGTCGACGGATAGTGCCGGCCAGCCCATGGACGCCATATAGACATTCACCGCCGCGGTGATGTCCGGCGCACTGTCGATCAGCGTTCCATCCAGGTCGAAGATCAATGCCGAATATTGTTTCATAATTCAAAAAGTCCTTAGGTTGGGCCCGTTCGGCGGTCAGCCTGCAAAAACCGGATCGCCGAGAGCGTGGAAGCTCCGGGAGAGTGCAGGATAAAGCGCTCGATAGATTTCATGTGCCTTGTGGTAGACGTCACTATGGGCACGATCAGCCTTTTGACGTGTCAATTCGCGCAAGGTGCCAGCTGCCTCAGTCGCGTCCTTCCAGACACCTGCCCCCACTCCTGCTACCAGTGCCGCGCCAAAAGCTCCACCTTCCGCAGCACCTTCCGTCGTCACCACATCACAACCGAACATGTCGGCCTGGATCTGTCGCCACAATGGCGATCGGGCACCACCTCCAGATGCCTTGATCACCCGGCCCTCGATCCCCATGGATTTCATCAGCGCATGCATGTCATAAAACGCGTGAACAACGCCTTCCATGACACTGCGCGCGACATCGCCAAGTGTGTGGCGTGCTGTGAGGCCGATGATGGCACCGCGTGCTGCGGGATCTGGATGCGGACAACGTTCACCATTGAGATACGGCAGGAACAATAGTCCACGTGCACCTGGTGTGGTGGACGCAGCAGCCTTCACGACCGCATCAAAGGTAAGATCGTCACCATGTCCGGTTTCGGCAAGGATTGAGCGGAACCAGCCCATGGCCCCGCCCGCATTCAGCGATACTCCCATGGCGTGCCACTTGGCAGGGGCGACATTGCAGAACATCTGGATGCGACCGTCTGCGCATGGGACAGGCTTATCCAGGGCTGCTGCCAGAATACCGGCAGTACCGATTGTAGTTTGCAACTGACCAGGTTCGATAACGCCTGAACCAATAGTTTGAATGACACTGTCACCACCGCCGCCAGCCACAGGTAGCCCTGCGGGAAGCCCGAAGAGTGCTGCGCCAGAAGCGCTGATGCGCCCGGAAATCTCATGAGATTCGTGACAGGCGGGTAAGAATGCAGGATCGATATCGAGCGTCTCGATCAGCCCCGATGCCCATTTGCGCCGTCGCACATCGAAAAGCCCGGTGCCAGACGCATCCGAAACTTCCGTTGCAAGTTCTCCCGTCAAAACCAGACGCAAATAGTCTTTAGGATTAAGTACATGATGCAGTTTTGCAAAGAGATCCGGCTCGTGATTTTTCATCCAGACGATTTTGCCACCGGTATAGCCGACCAGCATGCGGTTGCCCGTCTGTCCGATCAGAGCATCAAGTCCGCCAGCCTTCGCTGTGATTTCCTCCGCTTCGGCAGCATTACGCTGGTCGTTCCACAAGATTGCCGGTCGCAGGATTTTTCTGTTGTGGTCAAGCGGTGTCAGGCCATGCATCTGTCCTGAAAGGCCGACACAGACAAGTTCAGTATCCGGGCATTGCGCCATGACGCTTGCCACTGCCTTTCGCGCACCCTCGATCCAAAGTGCAGGATCTTGTTCTGCCCAGCCGGTACGAGGCTGCGACAGCGCGTAGGTGGCGGTGCTGGAAGCCAGAATCTTGCCTTCGACGGACACAAGCAACGACTTGCAGCCCGAGGTTCCGATGTCGATACCTAGAAGTGCGGAAGTCATGAAGTCAGACCCCTATGCCATGATGCAGGCGGATATGCTTGAAATTGAAGTATTCCAGCAAGCCTTCCCGACCATGCTCATAGCCGATGCCGCTTTGCTTACGGCCCCCATAAGGCGCGTTCATGATGCCCGCGTCGACATTGTTGACGGCGACATTTCCGTAATCGAGATCGCTTGACAGCTGATAGATTTCCCGCAAGTCGCGCGCATAGACATAAGAGGCAAGCCCGTAAGGTGTATCGTTTGCGAGGGCTGCAGCCTCTTCCAGCCTGTCAAAAGCGGCCACACCGACAAGCGGCCCGAAGGTTTCTTCACTCATGACCTTCATTTCATGGGTACAGTCGGCGACAATGGTGGGACAAAAGAAGAATCCCCTGGCAAATTTTTCACCTTCCGGCGTCTTGCCGCCGGCGAAGAGCCTTGCACCTTTTTGCAATGCATCAGCCAGGTGCTCGCGCGTTTTTTCCAGTGGTGCAAGCGAAGCCATGGACCCGATATCGGCAGCCGGTTCGAGCAGACCGTCGCCGATGGTCAATGCGTTGGCTGCAACCGCGAATTTTTCGAGAAAGGTCTCGTAGAGCGGGCGCGCCACATAGATACGATTAATCGCAATGCAGATCTGCCCCATATTGCGGAAGGAACGGCGCACTGCCCCCTTCACTGCCGCATCAATGTCAGCGCTGGCGGTTATGATTAACGGACAATTGCCACCAAGCTCCAATGAAAGGCGCTTTACGGTTGGACAGGACTTCTGGATATGAAGACCAACCGCGCTTGAGCCGGTAAAGGCGATCTTGTCAACGTCTGGATGCTCGACGAGTGCCTGACCTACGAGCGAGCCCTTGCCGGTCACGACATTGACGACGCCTGCTGGTATCCTGGCCTCCGCCACCTTTTCGGCAATGGCCAGGGCGGTAAAGGGTGTAATTTCTGCCGGCTTGATGATGATTGTGCAACCAGCAGCAAGGCTTGCGCAAAGTTTCCAGCCAACAAGTTCGGCGGGATAATTCCAGGGTGTGATTGCACCGACCACGCCGATCGGCTCGCGGATAACCTGGCTTTGATAACCGTTCTGGTCGTTGGGTACGATTTCGCCAAGAACGCGCACGGCTTCCTCGCCATAAAAGTGGCAAGCCTCGGCCAGCTTGAGGATTTCACCCTTTGCTTCATTGAGCGGTTTGCCCTGTTCGAGCGTCATGATCCGGGCCATGTGCAGGGCATCGGCAGATATCAGGTCGCCGAGCCTGTGGAGAGCTTGTGACCGCTCCCTGGCCGGAACTCTGGACCATGAACGAAATGCTGCCCGCGCGCTTGCAACTGCCTGGTCAATTTCTTCGGGCGTCGTGGCCGCGATCTGCCCGATGACTTCGCCGCGTGCCGGATTCTCGACGTCGATACGCGCCCCGCGTCCTTCAATGAATTTTCCGTCGATGAACAGCTTGCCATCGATCCGCGACAGGATCGCATCGGTCATGATTTTCTCCACCCGGTTCAGTGCCATCAACGTTCACAAGGTTCGCTGATATAGCATAACTACATATCGCGTTGCATCAGATTTGCCAATCCAGAAAAAGGAACCGACGGCACAAAATCATTTTCAGCGATGAAATTAAATAAATACAGTGACTTCTCGGCGCAATTCACGTCAGTTTCCAGTTGAAGCCAGCAATAATATTCGCAACAAAGGCGGATTACACCTTGACGAAACTGCAATGATTTTAATAGTTTTACTACATACAAGGAGGAGAAGCATGCTTCCCGATTCTCATGAAAAGGCCCGCCTGGTCGGGCGTGTGTGGCGCGCCGACCTGTCAGCGCCCAGTGTTGTCATCATTCGCGATTGTGAGGTGATTGATGTCACAAACTCGGTGATTTCAGTTAGCGACTTCCTGGATAACGATCCCGCGGCACGCTTTGATGATCTGCAGGGCGAAAAGCTCGGCAAGCCTGAAGATTTCATTCTTTCCCCGCATGAAACAGGTTATGGATCGGCTCGCCATTCATGGCTTGCACCTTGCGATTTCCAGGCGCTCAAGGCTTGTGGGGTCACTTTTGCGCAAAGTATGATCGAACGCGTCATCGATGAGCGGACTTCGGGCGACCCGGCAAAAGCCGACGCGATCCGCAAGCGCATCGGTGAACTGATCGGCGGAAGCCTGTCCAACATACACGCAGGCTCTGAGCAGGCCGCCGAGGTAAAGGCTGGCCTGGAGAAAGAAGGGCTTTGGTCGCAATATCTTGAAGTGGGCATCGGACCTGACGCTGAGGTGTTCACCAAATCGCAACCCATGTCTGCCGTTGGCCATGGCGCGCAAGTCGGCGTCAACCGGATTTCGAAGTGGAACAACCCCGAACCCGAAATCGTGCTAGCGGTAGATAAAAACGGCAATATCCGTGGCGCCACACTTGGAAATGACGTCAATCTGCGCGACGTTGAGGGTCGCTCAGCTCTCCTGCTCGGCAAGGCCAAGGACAATAATGCTTCCTGTGCCATTGGACCGTTCATCCGTCTGTTTGACGCTGGATTTACGCTCGGAGACATTGAGAACGCAACACTTGAAATGTCCGTCAAAGGAGAAGACGGCTTTGAAATGTCAGGACGCTCCAATATGGCCGAGATCAGCCGGAGACCTGCCGATCTGGTCGCACAGACCATCAATGCCAGCCATCAATATCCTGACGGATTCCTGCTATTTTTGGGTACCATGTTCGCTCCCACGCAGGATCGTGCGGAAAAAGGCAGCGGCTTCACCCACAAGGAAGGTGACGTCGTCGAGATTTCGACGCCAACGCTTGGAACCCTGCGCAATGTGGTCACGACGTCGGACAAGGCGCGTCCATGGGCTTACGGTATGCGCTCGCTGATGCGGGACATGGCCAAACGCGGTTTGATTTAGGAACGGCAGAACAAAATGTCCTATCGTGCAAGAATGGATTTGAGCGGTCGGCTGGCACTGGTAACAGGATCCGGTCAGGGAATAGGCGCAGCATGTGCGCAGGCATTGGCGCAAACCGGGGCGACGGTGGTCTGCACGGATATTGATCTGTCACGCGCCGAAACCACCGCGGGAGAAATCGGTGGGTCTGCAACCGCCCGGCAGCTCGATGTTACTGACAGCGTTCAGTTGAACGCGCTGGCGAATGACTTACCGCCACTTGACGTGCTCGTCTGCAATGCAGGTATCGTCAACAATGTCGCCGCTGAAGACATGACCGATGATCAATGGGATCGTGTCATTGAGGTCAATCTCAGTGGCGTATTCCGCACCTGTCGGGCCTTTGGTCGTCGAATGCTGGAAAATGGCAAGGGTTCGATCATCAATATCGGCTCGATGTCGGCACATATCGTCAATGTACCGCAGCCACAGTGCCACTACAACGCCTCGAAAGCCGGGGTACACCACCTCACACGCTCGCTCGCAGTCGAATGGGCCAAACGAGGTGTCAGGGTGAATGCGGTTGCGCCAACCTATATCGAAACGCCATTGTTGCATGGACTTGAAAATCAGCCGGGGCTGGTTGAGCGCTGGCTTGACCTGACTCCCGCCGGTCGCATGGGCAAGCCGGAGGAGATCGCTTCCATCGTCCAGTTCCTTGCCTCAGACGCTTCAAGCCTGATGACTGGCTCGATTGTCACTGCAGACGCTGGCTATACGAGTATCTAGGTTCATCATGGCGCTCGCACTTGTTCTGGAAAAGGCGCGCGAACTGGCTTTGCGTGATATCGATATCGATTTGACACTTGGCGATTGCGACGTGCGCATCGCGATGGACATTGTCGGAATATGCGGCAGCGATGTTCACTATTATCGTCATGGCAGGATCGGTCCCTTCATCGTGAAGAAACCGATGATCCTCGGCCATGAGGGAGCTGGCACTGTCATTGCCTGCGGCGCAAGGGTTCACAATCTCACGGTGGGCGAGCGGGTCTGCGTTGAGCCAGGCGTCCCTGATTTTACGAGCCGCCCGAGCCGTATCGGACTTTATAATCTTGATCCGTTTCTCACTTTCTGGGCCACTCCGCCAGTTCACGGATGTCTGACACCAGACGTCGTGCACCCTGCAAACCTGACTTATAAACTGCCCGGGAATGTGTCTTTTGCCGAAGGTGCAATGATCGAACCTTTGGCGGTGGGACTCCAGGCGGTTCATAAAACCGGCGTGGCGGCGGGCGATGTCGCTCTTGTCCTCGGAGCAGGTCCGATCGGCATTCTTGTGGCGCTCAGCGCGTTGTCCGCCGGGTGTTCGCGCGTCCTGATCTTCGATCCGGCGTCACAAAAGCTCGACATTGCCGCGTGCTATTCAGGCATCCAGCCACTTCACGCAGCCGACGGTCCCCTGAAGGATCAGATTCGATGTCTGACCGATGACTGGGGCGTCGATATTGTCTATGAATGCTCAGGTGCTGCCAAAGCATTTGATGGCATTGCCGATTGCATTCGTCCAGGGGGTACATTGGCTTGTGTGGGCATGCCTGAAAAAGCGGTACCTATCGATATCGTCGCATTGCAGGTCAAGGAAATCCGCCTTGTCACAGTCTTTCGCTACGCAAACGTCTATGAACGCGTCATTGCATTGCTGGCAGAAGGCAGGATCGATGTGAAGCCATTGATCTCTGAAACATATGACTTCAAGGATAGCGTTGAGGCATTCAGGCGGGCGGATGCGGCTCATCCGACGGATGTAAAAATACAGATCACAATGCGATAATTGCTATGGAAAGGAATTGAAATGAGCTGGACACCCCATGGACAACACCTGATAGCTGGCGAGTGGGTTGCGGGGGAGACGACTTTTGCCTCGACACCGGCGACGGGTCCATCGCATGAATTCGCAGTCGGCACGCCCGCTCTCGTGGCGCGCGCCTGCGAGGCAGCAGAAGATGCGTTTTGGACTTATGGTTACAAGAGCCGTGAAGAACGCGCCCTCTTCCTCGAAGCCATTGCCGACGAGATCGAAGCGCGTGCGGAGGCCATTACCGAAATCGGCACGCAGGAAACCGGTTTGCCAGTTGCCCGTCTGCAAGGCGAGCGTGGACGCACGACCAGCCAGCTGCGCCTTTTTGCCAGCCATATCCGCAAGGGTGACTATCTGGATCGTCGCGTCGATGAAGCCCTGCCTGACCGCAAGCCCGCAGCGCGCCCGGAAATCCGCCTGATGCAGCGCCCGATCGGCCCGGTTGCAGTTTTCGGCGCATCCAACTTTCCGCTCGCTTTCTCCACCGCTGGTGGCGACACGGCAGCGGCCCTCGCCGCAGGCTGCCCGGTGGTTGTGAAGGGCCATTCTGCGCATCCGGGAACCGGCGAAATCGTCGCTGATGCCATTCTAGCCGCTATTACCAGGACCGGCATGCCGAAAGGTGTGTTCAGCCTCATCCAGGGTGGAGATCGCAAGGTCGGCGAGGCGCTCGTCACGCATCCGCTGATCAAGGCTGTCGGCTTTACTGGCTCGCTTGGCGGTGGTCGTGCCTTGTTCAATCTTTGCGCACAGCGCCCGGAACCGATTCCTTTCTTCGGCGAGCTTGGCTCGGTCAATCCGATGTTCCTGCTGCCGGAAGCCATGAAGATCCGCGCGCCGTCGCTCGGCGAAGGCTGGGCCGCGTCCTTGACCATGGGTGCTGGTCAGTTCTGCACCAATCCAGGCATCGCCGTGGTTATCGACGGATCGGACGCCGACAGCTTTGTGCAGTCCACCCGCAGCGCTTTGGAAAAGGTTGCGCCGCAGGTCATGCTGACCGACGGCATTGCTAAGGCCTATCAGGATGGCAAGGTACATTTCGACAGCCGTAACTCCGTCAAAGCGGTGCTGACCACAGAAAGCAAGGGCCGCGAAGCTTCGCCCAATCTCTATGAGACGACCGGCGACGCTTTCCTCAGCGATCATACCATCGGCGAAGAAGTGTTTGGTCCGCTCGGCGTCGTCGTTCGCGTGAAGTCGGTCGATGACATGGTGCATCTGGCCAAGGGTCTTGAAGGCCAGCTGACAGCAACCTTGCATATGGACAGGGACGATGCAGCTGACGCCCGCAAGCTATTGCCAGTTCTTGAACGCAAGGCCGGGCGGGTTCTGGCAAACGGCTTTCCGACCGGCGTGGAAGTAGTCGATTCTATGGTTCATGGGGGCCCCTACCCCGCCAGCACTAACTTCGGCGCAACCAGTGTTGGAACCATGTCCATCCGCCGCTTCCTGCGGCCCGTCAGCTATCAAAATATTCCTGTGGAAGTGCTGCCTGCTGACCTCGCGTAAGAAAAGGTGCGGGTCTAACCCGTCAATGACTTTGACCCGCACCCCGTCTGCCCTCGTTAATGTCCTGTGCTCCCGTCGGATTGCCAAATTTCTCTCGTAACGGCGGTGTTCACATCGCGCTTCCACCAGCCCACGGGCTGCCTTGACAGGCGTATGCCGGCTGGCGGCTTAATGGTCGGTCAGTCCGGCTTAACAGGTTTTTCTGAACCGGATTTCTCTTTCTTCGCCGCAACCATCATCGCAACATCATCGAGCAACTTCTTCGCGTCAAAGACTATGCCGTCCTTAATAGTCCACTTAACCCCGCCCACAATCTCCGGTTCGTTAGTTTGGGGATTTAGCCTTTCATGGCCGGTGCCATAGAGCGTCTTGAAATTGGCCAGCGGATTTTCAGGCATGATGACAAGATCTGCACGCATACCTTTGCGCACCACGCCGAATAAAGCAGCCTCGCCCTTCGGCTCCATAAGAGTGCGGGCGCCATTAACAGTTGCCGACTGAATTACTTCCAGCGGAGTAAATCCGGCTTCCTGAAGCAGTTCCAGTTCCTCTACAAAACCGAAACCATAAAGCTTGTAGATGAAACCAGAATCCGTGCCTGTCGTTACCCGGCCACCCATATTCTTATAGTCATTCACGAGTTGCATGTAACGCTTGTAGAAATTTCTCCACTGTACTTCATCATGCGTGGTCCAGTCGTAAAAATAGGATCCATGATTGTCACGAGTGGATTGGAAAAATTTCCATAAGCTTGGCATCGTATACTTTGCGTGCCAGTCAGCGTTTTTGGCCCGCATCAAATCGCGAGACGCCGCATAGATGGTGAACGTCGGATCAAATACAATCCCCATCCGCTTCTGCTTTTCAAGATAAGCTTTCCACTCCGGGCTATCCGGCTCATAAATCTGATTCCAGATATCGGCAACACCGGCAAAACGATCATACTCGTTATTATAGTTATAAGTCGCCGGAAAATCCTGAATGCGATGGTCTTTTAATAATGCTTCAAAATGACCATAGAAATGGGTGACCGTCCCAAGCCCCATCGCCGCCGCTGATTCTGCGTTTACTTCCATCACAAGGTTCTGAGAAAGGTGCGCTACAGTGCCCAGTTTCTGATTTTTTGCCTCATCAATCGCTGCTGCAATAATCTCTGGTGTTTCGTCTCCGCGATTAAAGAATTTGATCCCGTCGATGTTGTTGGCTGCAGCCCATTTAACCCAATCGCGCGCAATGGCTGGTGTGGTAACTCTTCCCCCATCCCACGCACTGCCCAATGTCTGATAATTGAATATCCGTGGCGCAGTAATTTCATTCTTCTCGCTACGCAGCTTTTCGCTTGCACCCAGCTTTCCCGCGACGAGGGGAACACCGCGAACCGTCGTTACGCCATGCGCCAGCCATAGCTTGAACGGATACTCCAGTTCGGGAGCTTTATCCGGTGTACCCGCATGTGTGTGCGTGTCCACAAAACCTGGAGTCACAAACATACCGGAGGCGTCTATTTCATGCTCAGCATCCGTTGGCTTGCGACCGGTCTTTAACGGCAGGCCAGGCGTCCCCGCATTAATCACATCTGTAATCTGGTTATGTTCAATTACAATATCAACAGGACCGCGAGGCGGACCACCGGTTCCATCAATTAATGTCGCACCGCGGATAACCATTTTGCTAAACGGCCCCACGCCATCCGATGGTGACCGCTCTGGGGCAGGAACCATAGCTGGCTCCTGTGCCAGCACTGGAGACGCCATTGTTCCGACAATGTAAAGGGCGCCGGAAAGTAATCCAGCGATTCTCATTGCCCGCTTTATTGACATTTGTTCCCTCTCAAAAGTAATTATAGTTCATGGAAATAATATCAGTAAAATTTGCAATTTCCCTTCGGTCAACCCATAAAAATAAAATTCGGAAAAAACATCTTCGCATTCGTTCATTATTCATTAGTTTTTGAACACGGAACGAGAACTACTTTCTTGCCAAACAATCGATGTGATACTGGAGCAGAACCCGCAATCGGTCGCGCGGGACGCTGATCTTACGTTTCAATTGTACATATTAAACCGATTATCTGAATTTTTAATCCGGAGCTGCCTCACCCGTGCCGATAGCTTAACGATGAAGCAGGTTTTGGGTCCACTATAAGGACAACAATTGAAAGCGATGTCGACGCTGCCCGTATTGCAAACACCATATTGTTCGCAAAACAGTTTCCGCGATCAGTCAATATCAGGAAATACCTCAGCGTCCTGCTCCGCGACCATTTGCTCCGGAGCAGCGTCCATTTGAAACAGATAATGCCCGCCCCGTTGAAACTCCTGCCCTCTCGTCAGATTCTCATTCTGTCCCCGACCGCGATCCCAGGCCACCAAAAATTCGTCGCAATAATGACCAGGCACATCGAAGCACGCCCATTGGCGGCAACAAAATCCCTTACTAGCGGCTCGCACTTACGAGTTCGAGATACTGGTATTCAAAGCAGCCAGGCTCGCAGAATCCTTAATTTCAATCAGGCATCGGATCTCATTCAGACACGCTCTTCGAGAAGACGTATCGCAGCGCAGGACAATGCAGCAACACCGAGGCCAATGCACGCTTCATCAGGCTGATAATCACCATTGTGCAGAAAATCGTTCCGTCCTGCGGTTTGCGAGCCAATGCCAAGTTGGAAAGATGGCACTTTCTCGCCAACCAGAGAGAAGTCCTCCGCACCCAGGCTGGGTGCACGTTTCATTACAACCTCATTGCCGAAATGGTCGGCGATGGCCTCCATAGTGATCGAAACAATCCTGTCGTCATGCTGCAGGGAAGGAAGGGTCCGCATATAGTTCACTGTACACCTGACACGCAGCAAATCCTCCAGTGCACGACATTGTCTATGAATCGCCTCATCAATGGAGCGCCGTGTCTCTGGGTCTTGACAACGCACAGTTCCAATCAGTTTGCAGGTCTCTGGAATGACGTTGTATGCGTCGCCCGCATGAATCGCTCCGATCGTCAATACAGCCGGATGCATTGGGTTGGTTTCACGAGAGACTATAGTCTGCAGAGCCAACACCAGATGAGCCGATGCAACGATGGGATCCACTGCCTGATCAGGATGAGCGGCATGCCCGGAACGGCCATGAACCGTGATCTCAAATTCGTCGCAAGAGCCATTGGCATTGCCTTCGATATAACTGAACATGCCCGTGGGTTCGTCGGGATGGTTGTGGAAACCGAGCGCCATGTCCACACCATCCAGGATGCCATCCTCTATCATCGCTCTGGCGCCACTGTCGGGGGTTTCTTCCGCTGGCTGGAACATCAGCTTCACGGTACCTGCAAGGCGGGGCGCGATCTCCTTGAGTACAGCCGCCACGCCGATCAGCGTGGAAGTGTGGATGTCATGGCCGCAAGCATGCATGCGACCTTCGATGGTGCTTGCATAAGGCAGCCCGGTCTCTTCAAGGATCGGCAGTGCGTCCATGTCGGCACGTAGCAAAAGTGTAGGACCGGCACGCCCGCCTTTGATGATACCCAACACACCGGTACGACCTACACCCGTCTGGTGTTCGATACCCAGACGGGAAAGCTCGCGCGCCACGACAGCCGCTGTGCGCTCAACGTCGAATCCGATTTCGGGATGAGCGTGAATATCGCGCCTGATCTCGATCAGTCGCGCTTCTTCCTTCGTTACCAGATCATCTATGAGACGGTCAGTGTCGTTAACAAGTGTGTTCATGGAGATTTAATCCCGAGCTTCATTTTCAAAAGTGGCCTGGCGCACCATGCGCGCCAAATCCTGCATTATTGTCGTGCGATCAGTCGTTCGAAGGCGTCTGATCACTCTTGAACCATTTGATGCTCAGTTTCTTGATCGTGCCATCATCGATGGCAGCCTGAATAGCCTTATCGAACTTCGCCTTAAGTTCAGTGTCACCCTTATGAAAAGCAGCTGCTGCACCCTTGCCGAATACGTCACCGCGCACACCTGTTCCGACAATCTTCATATCCTTGAATTCGGGCTTTTCCATATCACCCATAAGGATCGGATAGGCCGCAAACACAGCGTCAACCCGGCCAGCCAGAAGATCCATATCGTGTTCTTCCGTGGATGGATATTCGCGGACTTCCACTACGTCCTTAAGGTATTTTTCAAGGAAAATTGCATTACTGCTACTGCTCTGCACACCAACTGTCTTGCCTTGGAGTACAGGTTTCCATTTTTCGATAACTTCGGCGAATTTATCCGGATTGGAGCTGATATTGATGGCTTCTCCCGTGCCTGGCAGCTCTGCAACAGGAGTATCTGCCATTGCGGCAAAACCCATCAGACCGAGCTGGTAGGGGATCGAAAAATCTACCATCTTCTCACGTTCAGGCGTAATGGACATCGCGGCCATCAGCACGTCGAACTTACGCGATTGAAGTGCCGGAACAGCGCCGTCCCATTCCTGCGTTACAATCTCGCACTTTATCTCCATGCGCGCGCAAAGATCTTTGGCCAGATCAATCTCGTATCCATCCAGCGTTCCGTCTGGACGTGTCATGTTGAAGGGCGGAAAGCCGCCTTCGGTTGCAATCTTCAACATTTTTTCGTCGGCACTCGCGAACGAAGCAGTTGACAGGACCAGGCCCAGCACCGCCAAACCGCTTAATAATTTCAGCATTAACTTTATCCTTTGATGTTTTACTCAGCACGAGCCGGACAAAAAACGGTGCATCCGTCTCTCGCAGCTACGGGACGGGCCCAGAGCCTTCAACACGTCATTTCATTTCTAGCAAAATTTCCGTCATATGCAGCCGCCAAACCTATGATGTTGTGTAATGAACCAATGCGCCCCGGTATGGAAAACTGCGCAACCAGATTCTTTCAACATCTCAGGAATGCACCTTCTCTGGCTCATGCCGGCCTGAATCTTTTTCGGATACGGGACCGGGGAATTCATCGCCGCTTATGTATACCCGGTAACCGGGATAACAGACAGGTTCGGAGAAGAACGCGAACTGTTCGCTGACCTATACGGGATCATGTTTGTCAGCGGATTCCTGTATCCCGTTTCCGTTGCCCTTGCCATTTTCCGCCTGATCAGAGTCATCGCAATCGGCAAGTATGACGAAAATAGTATTGTAAGGTACGATCTGGATTAACCCAAAATCGGGAAGGCTACACAAATGGGATGGGAATCTCTCAAATCTTGGGGCGCAGATGTTGACCGCCTGGCGCCGCTTACCGGCGGCGTTGCCAACGATATCTGGAGCGTGCTGATCGGCGGACGCCTTGCGGTGGCACGCCTTGGCACGCGAAGCGACGATGATCTGGCCTGGGAGACCGAGCTCCTCCAATACCTGGATCGAAACGGCATGACGGTACCGCGGCCCATTCCCGCAATGGATGGACGATTATTCGTAGAAGGCATGGTAATGATGGAATACGTGGAAGGCATGCCGCCCAGGACAGAGGCCGACTGGCGGCGGGTAGCTGATACACTGCGTGAACTACACCGGCTGACCCGGGATTGGCCGCAGCGTCCAGGGTGGCGATCATCGACCGATCTTCTCCTGACTGAACAGGGGACAAGGATCGACCTCTCCGCAATGCCAGCGGAGGGCGTAGTGCGATGCCGGGCGGCCTGGGCGCGGCTTGTTGACTGCCCGACCTGCGTTGTTCACGGTGACCCTAACGCACGGAATATTCTGATGACAAGCGATCAGGTAGCGTTGATTGACTGGGACGAGTCGCATGTCGACGCTGCCGATCTTGATCTGGCCCTGCCTCACAATGCGGCAGCTCTTGACGCACACAGATGGGATGTTGCTCATCAGGCCTCGGCCGCCTGGGAAGCTGCCGTTTGCTGGAACGACGATTACTCTATTAAACGCCTGGCCGAAGTGAGGTTCGTTTAACAGGGTCTCGTTTGCGCAAGTCTGTATTGACGGAGGATAACGCAATGGATCGGAATCTGGTTCGCGTTTCGTGAGGCGAACTCATGTTCCGTTCAGCTATTCCAAACCGGATCGAAACTTGAAGTTGTCAGCGTTGACCGGCACAAGGCGAAGCGTTTTTACAGGCGGAGCGCTTTCAGTGATCGGATAAAGAACAAGCCCATCGGGGTAATCGAAGTGACTGACATAAAAACGTTCCATTGCATTTTCCGGGGCCGGTTTGCCTTCCTGGGTCTCAAGTCGGAAGCGTCCGCGATACCAGGTCGTTTGATCGAGGTATTCTCCTTAGAAAACGTCGGTAGCTGTTCCGGGCATACGGCAAGCTCGCGCCCAACCATAGCCGTCTACTCCTCCCACGAGATTGAAATCCTTTCGGAGTGATTTCTCCCAAACACGTTCAATTTTTTCGACTTTCCAGGTTGGAGGGCCAGCATGTCGGCAAACGGATAATCCCGAACGCAGCTTTGACTGATCGAAACACCACCCAATGCAGGCTCGGTAACGGTCCATGATGCAATCGTCAAAACAAGAATGACGGGCGTTTTAATCGGGATCATTGATCACCTTGTGTTCAACCTTTGCGGATACTCAAAATCGGTGTCGAACATCGTTTTTCCAGGTAGCAAAGCAGGCTTGAAGTTACGAGCGGTTTGGACCCTCGCCTGTGCGATTGCAGAAATCGTAGTATTGAGATTCAACCTTGTCGACTTCAATGCCGTGGACCAGAAATGCACTCATGAAATGTACGACAGCTGATCGAGCGACCTCGCTCATGTCTGCGCGAAAGCAAATTTGATCAATTTCGTCATCAGGGCCAGTAATACCACGGCTGCTCGTGTAGACCAGGATCGAGGGAAAGCAGTTGAGCTTGTCCGATACGTCGCGACAAGCGGGTAAATTCCCGGTGTTCTCAGCGAGCACTAACTTCGTGCCTCGCCGCTGGTTCGGTATCCAGAAGTCGAACATCAGCGGGTCACCCCAGTTCTCCGTGTCCTGATCTGCGAACTGCAGTGGTGCGACAAGCGCCTGAACCTGTTGCCCGAGAGCGTCCCTGACCACCGCAGCCCAGTAGAACTCGAGCATCCGGAACGAAGCGTCGTTGGTACGAAAATCAGCGAAGGGAAATAGCGAATGTCGTAAAATCTGGTCAAGTTTCATCTTCTCTCCCATAAATGAAGTTGGGTGAAGAACCGACCCACCGCAGCTGCCGTAAAGCATATATTGCCGGGGCGGGTACACCGACTGAGGTCTTTCCGGCAAAAGGAGGCATTTCCTTGCCACTGGCAGACTTCTCGCTAATCGAGAACGGTACCCTGGATTTGATCCTCCTATTTTCGACATGCCATTCTTGTGCTGGCGAGTGTTATCGGTGGAGTTATCATTTTCCGGCGATCGAAAAGATTCTTTGTTGCTCCTCCCCCAACAGCAGGTGCGGGTGCTTGAATTCTCTGGACGATATCTTCGCCGACGCATCGCTGGATTTTATGAAAATTGCCACGGCCATTGCAGTGGGCTGCCAGCCGACCAGCCTGCAGAAGTCAGCCTACATCGCCAGCAGTCAAAGACTTCCGGTTATTTCTTACCTCTCCAGATGCTTTGAACTGTTCGCGAGCGCCAACGATGGCTATCCCACACCTATCTCTTCTTTACTTATGAAGCCATGTACTTCTGAGGACTGTCGACCTTGCGCGGTTTCACATAGGAGCCAGAAATCCCTCTTCCAACGACTCCAGCCCCGTATTGCCAGACGATTATCAGCATCAAGTGACCGATAGTGTCAGGCATATACCGTTAATTCAACCGTCAGAAGTATTGGATTTAGCACCCTTCCTGTCACTTAGAAGTCGCTTGAGCCGAGCATTTTCCGCTTCCAGAGCTTCCAATTCTTCATCAGTGACCGCCTCATTCTGAGACCCGTTTTTCGACCTCCTGGCCACAGATCGCCTTACCAATGAATTGGGAACGGTTGACATGGCATGGATGCTCGCTATCTCGTCTTCACGAGCCGTTTGATTTTGCCTTAACGGCTCGTCAATCGACAGTTGCGTTACCGGCTTGGTGTCAGGTTCGATCTGCCCGCGTATCTCACTATCTGCTTTATGTGCCTTCTCGAGTCTGGCACTGGCCGGTATTTCCTTTTGAAGTGCATGGCCTGGTGTCTCCGGCTTGTCGCTGCCCTCAATCTCCCTGTCAGGGGTTGATCCCGCTTCGCCAGTTTCCGTCACATGGTTTTTCACAGTTTTTGATGTTTTCGGCTTTGATCGCTTATGAGATTGTTCGGAAACAGAAGCCGGGACCGGGAGCCCTTCCGCTTGCTCCGGTGCCTCTTCGGGCATCCTCAATTCGTCAGCAGTAGCTGATGCACAGTCTGCATTTGCCAGTTCAGCCGCCTGTGTGGCCACACCGGTCGCCTGCCCGTGCTCCTCTCCATCTGCTTTATGTGCCCTCTCGAGTCTGACACTGGCCGGTATTTCCTTTTGCAGTGCCTGGCCTGGTGTCTCCGGCTTGTCTCTGCCCTCATTCTCCATGTCAGGGAGTGACCCTGCTTCGCCAGTTTCTGCCACATGGTTTTCTTCAGTTTTTAATGTTCTCGGCTTTGATCGCTGAAGTGATTGTTCGGAAACAGAAACCTGGACCGGGTTTTCTTCCGCTTGCTCCGGTGCCAGCTCCGCCTGAGCCGGCGCCTCTTCAGGCACCTTTAACTGGTCTGCAGTAGCTGATCTATTGTCTGAACTTTCCAGTTCAGCCGCCTGTGTGGATTCACCGATCGCCTCATTCGACACAGCTCTGATCGATAATTTTATCTTTGTTTCGTAATCAGACTGCTCTGTTGAGGTATCGGCCAGGCGCCGGGCATTTGGGGTTTCAGCCTCAACAGCGTCGTTCTTGCGTGATCGCCAGTTCTTCAGTCCCGCAATGAGACGCTCACCCCATGATTTCATCGTCAATCAACCTCCCTGTTCTGACCAGATAGTGCATGAAATATCTTCTTTCCGAAAACATGGTCGAAGATAAACCAAACGCACCCGTATGGCCAGAACGATGGGAACTAATGCAGTAGAATCGGCACCGGGAATGCAAGCCTAATAAAGCGACCTTATCTGCTGTTTGTGATCCGCTGATCTGCTCGCGTGATCATTACCAACAAGTTTTCGTTTTCCACACGTAGTTTCGAAATCAGTTCGCGTTTGAGTGAAGCGTTCTCGCTTTCGAGGGACAACAGTTCAGAATGAATATTAGGCTCAGCTAACGGAAGCGTGGCCTTTTTCTTTTTCTGTGGCGCGATTTTTCTCGAACCACGCTGAACCGATCGACGCTTCGGCATGACATCAATTTCTACGACAATGTCTGGTTCTGAAACGGGATCAGGCACATTCGTTGCCTTTTGTGTCTCCACAACGTCAGAGACAGTAGGCTCTCGTTCGATTGCAGCGTCCTTTAACTTCTCAGCGGCAACGGGCGAAACTTCCAAAACTTTGATCTTCGCGTTGTTTGCTGTTGGTTCAGAGGAACCAGACTTTGCGTGAACGTCGATCGGAGGTTGTGCGGTATCCGCTTCGACCTCACGAGCAATGGACTTCAAATCAAGATTTCCCCACAAGGATACATTTCCCTTGCGAGCACGCTTGTTCTTGTATTCGACGACGACGTTGCGGACTGGATTCTTCATTGTGAAAAGCTATCCCAATGCGATATGACTGTAAGGTGCTCAACGAGCTTTGCCGCTACGTACAGTTTTTGCATGGGGATTTCAACATTCAGTGCACCATTCGATTGCGACAATCGCCTCTCAAACAGGTCTGCTCGGGCGGATTCAAGAAATATTCGATCTCATTTCCTCGCTGAATATTCATCTGTATAATCTGCGATCGAACAATTGTCCGCCCTCTCCAAACACGAGAAACTCCACGTGGCTGCCGAAACAAGTACGAACGCTAATCCGACATAGCCGAAGCCAGGCTGCTGAACCTGTTGGTGAGAAACCGCAACCGCGTGCGCCGCGAAAAACGCATAGGCATTCAAAAAGAACGAAGCAATTTCTTCTTCAGCTGCAACAAAGGTTGCTACGAAGCCCCGTAAAGCAACTGAGGCTGCAAAGGCAGAACCCGTTACAACACAGCCGGTAGAGCGCAAGCAGAACAAATATACGCACGCTCAGCGTGGCTTTTCCCCCCTTGTATCGAGAAGATTACAAAGGGTGGCAAGACCAGGACACATTGGCGCAGACAGATCTACTACAATTTGAAGACTGCTACGGCAAAACCACGGCCACGCCTCCAACGGGTTATTTACGCGCTAATCCTGCCCCTCTGACAGCTCTAGAAGCCAAGAACTTCAAACTTCGAAAAGTTCTGGCCGGGAAACTCCGCGCGGAGAATGCAGAACCGCGCAAACGCCTCAGCAAGGTTTAAAACTGCCGAACCAGGCAACTGTTCCAACGCGTCAATGAACCAGTTGACTTGCATTCAAGAAGTTACCTGGTTCGTTTTTCAGTGCAGGAGATGCCACACTCCCTCGTTTTCCATAGGTCGCACCCAATCGCTTGGCGATACATGACGCATGTGCGAACTTCTCGCATTTCCCGCATCGATTGCGACCAACTGGAGCCCTACCATTTTAACCTTTTCTCAGGCGGAGCTTCGCTATGTTCTCAAAGGGTTGAAGGAGAAGGAAAGATCACCATCAGGAACAACGCGATGACACTACAGTTTATCGCGGTTTTGGACCAAATATTAATCTGCCCGCTACTGCTTATGCCTGACGTTGTCGCTCTGAAAATCGCCAAAAGCACAATCTTTCTGAGCATAACCAATCTTTCTGCTGACGTGCCTATAAACGAGACATCGCAATTCTGGCCTATGTCGGACCTGCGCAAGCCAATTGAACATGGACTTTCCGGTTGCCGACCAAGCCGGCATCACTCGCAAGGACCAGTATTTTCGTATCGTCCTGCCTGATCACGATGACGCCTTGCTGCAATATGTCTCGCCCGCCTTCTATATCGACGCTGCTCGTATAGGTCGCCCGCGCCGAAAAGCATCCACAGTTTCCAATCGACTTGTTTAACTGAAACTGGGTGCGGGCTGAGACGACGTTCGCCTCAACGACCGTTTTGGCAGCTTTGATCGCCACGCAGGCCCTCAATTTGTTCTCAAAGGCAATACCACCAGCATCGTTGGCTGCAGCCGCGCCACAGAGAAGTGCCGACAGAGTTACCCCGAAAATTAACTTATGCATGAATGGTTCCTCAATTATTGCGGCGGAATTTTTTAACGCAGTTCAGTATATCCGTATTACACACAGGAACTTCGGACCGTGTCTCCGGCTCGTTCAGCCAGCGATGATATGCGCTACGAATTTCCACGTCCTTGTAGTTATATGTTCTGGCTTCTTTACTGGTACGGCTGGCTTCCAGCGCTTTTGGTGTTACCGCTAGATGGGACGCAAGTTCATTGAACTGCCAGATTTTCCAGTCTTTCTGTCGCTCGATAACCCGCACATGGTAATATGGGTCATCTGCTCGCTCCGGTCGCACTTTGTAAACATCCGCCCACCGCACCATTTTCGGTGAAACGGACAATATGATCGTTTCATGCTGCTCATCGGCCGACACTGGAACGGATGCGACGACACCAAGCGTTGACAGAAAAACAACGAGTTTCAGAGGTTTCGGCATTCTTTTCCTTTCAACTGCGTCTCATAGTTCATCAGAAATGACGAGTATGGCACAAAATCTCCACGAGCCAGTCTCTCAGTTCAAGGCGAAAACCGCATGGCCTTCAAATGAGAAAGAAACAGGGATACCGGACGCCGACGGCAAGAAACGAAACCCTGATTTTCGCGAATATTCCCTATTTCATGAACCAAAAACGTAATTCGGGGTGCAAATTCGTCGCGATATGCAATATTCTGCAGCATAGATTGAGATGTCCGGAGTATTTAGTAAGATAACAAAATGATTTTTGATTCTTGGTCAGGCCTCCGACCCACGAATATGTTTTGGCAAGCTGTTGCAGTGACATTAACGGTAGCTGCAGCTATCCTGATAGGGTCGCGAATTCCTTTACCCGGCATAGATACATTTGCCCTGGTCGAGCAGATGACTTATTCCCCCAACGGCTCGTTGATAAGGTTTTCAGTCGTTGCCCTCGGGATCATGCCGCTCTTCACCGTGTTTGTTTATGCAGAAATCGCGAAACTTGTATTTCCCTCTTTTTTCCGGTGGCAGGTCGCTTCTCCAGATAATGCCTTTCATACAAGTATAGTCATCAAGGCCATGATCCTCTTGGTTGCTGCGATGCAGGGATATGGCTTCACTTCCGCGCTTGCAGACATGGGACTGATGAAAGACTCTCCCGGCGCAGTCGTCACCGGAGTTGTATCACTCGTCGGCACTTCCGCTGTAATGATCTGGCTGGCCAGCGTGGCGCACGTACCCTATCGAGGCAATGGTTTCTGGTTGTTGTTGGCGGTGTCCCTGATTTGTGCGGTTCCGGCAGATTTCATTAGGGCGCTAGACCTGACACGGGTGGGCGCTGTATCGATCCAGGATTGGCTGATTGCTATATTATCCATCGTTCTAGCGGTTGCAGCGATAGTCGTTGCTAACCTGCTTTTATGCGGGAAGAAAGGTGATGCCGGGGCAGAGTTCTCGCTGACAGTCTTGCTCTGGCCGCCATTTCTCGCCAATATTGTCGCAGGTTATTTGCTGCTTATCCCGGTATTATTCATCCCGGATCTGTTCGCTGGTGCACCCCGGCAGCTGATTTTAGTTTCACTAATCTCGTCTGCCATACTCATTCCGGTTTTCGTTTACGCCTATTATCGACTCATTTCGAGTGTCCGTCCTGAGTTTGCGGGCAACGAAACCAGATCGGTCATGCTGATGGTTGCGGGCATTCAGATTCTGGTTTGCACAGGACTTGGAATTGTAGATTATATTTCAGATTTTCCAATAATTCCCGATGGTGGAATGCTCATCGTTTGCGTCACCGTCCTGCTGGCTCTCAGATGGTCAGCGGGTGGGAAACCAGCGTTCCAGACATGACTGCCATAGCAAAGATTATATCGGGGTGCGTGTTATCATGCATCAGGAATTCTGCAAATCTCGACCATAAACATCACAAAGCCATACTTTGGAAAGCTACACACTATGAAAAACCTCTTTGTAGCCTCTGGTCTGATTGCCACATTCTTGTCCGTGAGCGCCGCAAGAAACAATAGAAACCGCATTGAGCGAGGCACCGACCGGCGAACGCTTTCATATCGGGCTTACGGAAGCGGCAAGTTCATTTCGCCGGGATAGAAATTCAGACTGACAGGTCCAAAACCCACACTCTGACAAAACGGACCTGGAAAACCAGTATGACAAAAACGTGGTTTCGCGTGCTGATACTTTGCTTACATAGTGACTCTACTCGCAACAACCGTCGAAGTGTTTACTTCCCGGCATTGGTTTCGGATGAACTTGCAGCGGCGTATGCGAGAGGGGCCTTACCGCCATTTGTGTCAAATCCGGCCATTTTCTTACCTCTCGCTGCAGTGTCGTTGGCTGCAATTGTTGTTCCACCTGCAGGGTTGTTCTTTCTCAGGAAATGGGGCCGGTGGCTGGGTCTCTGGACCACCATTGCGATGCTTGCCGTTATCCCGTTCTTCGGACCTTCACTATCATCAGGTTTCGGTACCGCCATGATGCAGCTGTCTGCGATCTTGTGGGGGGCAGTTCTGACACTGGCATATTTCTCGTCAATGGGCCCAGAATTTCGCTGATCTTATATTTCCGGGAGCTTTCGATTGAAGGAACTATAAATCCTGTGCACGCGGCGAGTATCGCAACTTCAGTGATAAATTAGTACGAATCGGCTAGCTATTTCCAGGAAACCCGCGCGTCAGAACAAATCCGAGCAGTATTTTTACAAGGCTTTTTTGATCGAAATAAATTATCGGAAAATACACGTAGGTTCTTTGGCATAGCCCAAAGCCCAATCTTTGCTTGTAAAAATTGCGGTGGATTGCACAATAATCGTTGCATTCGAACCTTTTCCCTTGAAATCCGTTAACTGGCGAAACCAGAGCAAGGGAAACCGTCATGGTTCGCAGTAAAGCTACCGTCCAACGAAATCTTCGTATTGCCAAACCATTCTGGGAAACAACGCCTAGTATATCCGTTCGGACATTCCGGCAACCGAAACGTCAAAATTATGATGTAATTATTGTGGGCGCCGGGATCAGCGGTGCAATGCTGGCCGAGGCACTTGCAGACGGCATAAGAACAATTGCGATAGTGGAGCGACGCTCGCCGGTTTCGGGAAGTAGTATGGCCAGCACAGCAATGATCCAGCATGAAATCGATGTCCCCCTTTTCATACTCAGTCGCCGTTTGGAAAAATCGATGGCGGAACGTATTTGGCTACGTTCCAGTCGTTCTGTTATCGATCTCACCCGATTGGTAAGGAAACTCGGCATCGATTGTCAGATGAGCGAAAAGCGGGCCCTCTATCTCGCCGGAAATGAGTATGGTTTGAGAGCACTCAAGGCTGAGACAATTGCGCGGAATGAAGCGGGGTTAAAGGCAAGGTACCTGGGTTCGCACCAGCTCAAAAAGGAATTTAATATTGATCGTACAGCAGCAATTGAAAGCAACGTCAGCGCATCTGCCAATCCCGCTCAGCTGACCGCGGGATTCTTGAGGGCAGCAATTGCGCGAGGAGCAGAAACAATTGCCGGTGTCGAAATTACCGATCTGGTGAGTTTACCTGACAAAGTCGTTCTGGCGACCCAAACAGGCAATCTCCTGACAGCAACATACGTCGTTTTTTGTACCGGGTACGAATTTCTGAAATTGCTTAAGAGAAAAGATCACAGAATCATCTCGACATGGGCTCTGGCAAGCCAGAAATGGACCACAGCACCGCATTGGTTGCAAAACTACCTGGTCTGGGAGGCTTCGGATCCTTATCTGTATTTTCGTACGGCAAACCACGGTCGGATTATCGCCGGCGGCGAGGATGAACCATCTCAGACGGCCTATCTTGATAAAGCGAAACTTGATTGCAAGTCTGAAACCATAGCCAGGAAAGTTTCAGGTCTTATTGGTAGTGAGCCTGTCAGCGTTGATTATCAATGGGCGGCAGCATTTGGTACCACGTCGCTCGGAACACCCATGATTGGTGAAGTTCCAGGCTGCCCGAATGTATTTGCCGCAATGGGCTATGGCGGAAACGGCATAACCTTCAGCAAAATAGCCGCTGATATAATATCGGCCCAATTGATGGGTCACGACGATCCCGACACTCCATTATTTGCATTCAGGTAGCACTGGCGCAATGATTTGCTGCCTCGTTGCAAACATGAGATTTCGCCCTGGGCGACACACTTCACGCTCCAATATTATCGTTGACCCGTCCCGTTCCATTCTAGCCCCAATCTTTGTCCCAATTTTGTACAAAGTGGTCAAAAGCAACCTGTTGCATCGAATGCACAGGCGGTCGATAGTCGAGACCCCGCACCGGGCTCTTCAGTTCACCGGTTTTGAGCCGCGGCTTCGTCCAGCGATGTGCCGGATCTGGAACAGGGACGGCAGATAACAGTCGTCTGGTGTAAGGGTGCTGCGGATTGCCAAATACATTGGCTCTGCTACCGATTTCCACAATCTCGCCCAGATACATCACCGCGACCCTGTGGCTGATCCTCTCAACGACCGCCATATCATGTGAAATGAAAAGAAAAGCCAGACCGAGCTTCTCCTGTAACTCGAGCATGAGGTTAATGACCTGGGCCTTGATCGATACATCGAGCGCCGAGACTGCCTCATCTGCAACAATCAGTTGAGGATCCAGAGCAAGTGCTCGAGCAATACAGATTCGCTGACGCTGCCCTCCCGAAAACTCGTGCGGGTAGCGATCTACAACGTTCTGTCCAAGGCCGACCTGTTCGAGAAGTACTCCCACCTGCTCTCGTGCCTGCGATTTCGTGGCAAGTTTGTGTGCAATCATCGGCTCAGCGATGGTTTCTCCGATTTTCATGCGAGGATTGAGGCTGGCAAAGGGATCCTGAAAAATCAGTTGCATCTGGCGGCGCCGGTCGCGGAAACTGGCCGGGCTCATGTTCAGAATGTCCTCTCCGTTAAGCCGTATTTCTCCAGATGTGGGCTCGCTCAGTCGCATAATGGCCCGGCCCGTCGTTGACTTTCCACAACCGGACTCGCCCACAAGCGACAGAGTTTCACCTGCTGCAATCGAAAAAGATACGTCCTCCACCGCATGTACCCGGCCTGCAGGCCGGCGAAGAAGGCCTTTCTTCAGCTCGAAATACTTGCGCAGGTTGCGCACCTCCAGTACCGTCGCTGCAGATGCGGTTCTGGACGGCAACGAAGCATCCATTTCGCGGGTTACAGCTGGCAAACCAGACTTTCGGTCTATTTCAGGGAACTTGAGCGGTGCGTTCTTTCCCTCCATAGACCCGAGCTTTGGAACCGCAGACAATAACATTCGCGTATAAGAGTGCTCCGGACTGCTAAAGATCCTCGCCGTTTCACCACTCTCAACAACCTTCCCATGCAGCATGACAATCGTCCGATCGGCGATTTCGGCCACAACCCCCATATCGTGCGTAATGAAGAGGACAGCCATCCCCTCTTCCTTTTGCAAATCCCGGATCAGGTCCAGGATTTGGGCCTGAATGGTAACATCGAGCGCGGTGGTCGGTTCATCAGCAATGAGAAGCTTGGGTTTGCACGCGAGCGCCATCGCAATCATAACGCGCTGGCGCATACCCCCGGAAAGACGATGAGGGTATTCCTTCACGCGCTCGGCAGCTGATGGAATGCGCACACGCTCCATCAGTAGCACCGCTTCCGCCTCCGCTTCGCTTCGAGGCATGCCGCGGTGCGTCATCAACACTTCGGCCAATTGAAAACCGATCGTCAGGCTCGGGTTTAGCGACGTCATCGGCTCCTGGAAAATCATGGCAATTTCATTCCCGCGAATGTGACGCATCGCCCCGTCGCCAATATCGGTCAGTTCCTGACCATTGAAACGAACACGACCGGAAACACGACTGTTTCCAGCAGGCAAAAGACGCATTAAGGACAGCGCAGTCACACTTTTGCCCGAACCAGATTCACCGACGATTGCAGCTGTCGTCCCTTGATCCAGATCGAACGAGATATTATGCACGACTGGTGTCCACAGCCCATCGGTCAGGAAAGATATCTCAAGATCAGTGACGGAGAGTAGAGGCGTTTGCATCCATATGTCCCAATCAGAAGATGACGCTGAGAAGAAAACGCAGGCAGATCACGAGAAGAAACAGGCCGAACGCAACTTCGAGCTTTCGTTTCGACAGACTATGCGCAAGTCTCACTCCAACAGGAGCGGCAAGGATGCTGGTCGGAATGAAAAGCAGGAAACCCAATAGAGAAACATAGCCAAGGGCAAGAGGCGGCTGCAGGGCAACGACGTCCGGGTATTCTGAGCTACGCTGCCATCCCGCGTAGATATAACCTAACGCACCCGGAATAGAAATCAGCACGCCGAGACCGGAAGAAGTTGCGACGGCCTGATGGATGGGGCGATTGTAAAACGTCATGAAAAGGTTTGAGAGTTGCCCGCCACCGATCCCCATAAGGGATGAAAGTACGCCAATTACCAAACCACTCAACCGGATGGCGGCTTTACCCGGGAGATCATGTGATAATCGCCAGCTATCCTTCCCGAACAGCAGCCGAACAGCCGAAACGCCTGCCACCCCGATAAAAACGAACTTGAACAGGTCGGCAGGTGCATAACGGGCGATAACGCTACCGATGACCACGCCCATAACAACGGGCGCGGCCCATAGTTTCAAAAGGCTGGTATCGACCGCCCCTTTCGCGCGATGTGCATTATAGGATCGTATTGACGTGGGCACTATGATGGCAAGCGATGTGCCAATGCACAGGGGCATTCTCACATCCTCCGGCACCCCCATATAGCGAAACAGTTCGTAAAGGATCGGCACTGCTACCGCGCCACCGCCCACGCCAAAGAGTCCCGCAAGCAGGCCAGTTATCCCGCCTGCTACCAAAAGTCCAAAGCCAAGCCAGATCAGTTCCTGAGTTTCAATTCCCATGACCATCGCTTACTCCCGATCCGCCTTCGTGCTCATCCTTTTGCACCTCGCGGTCAGCGGCCCACTGCATAAGCTTGCATGAGACGAGGTGTGGCTGCAGCCCGAAGCAATCCGCCAGGCTCCCTTTCCGCGGCTGTGAGACGACCCACAGTCCATTCACCTACTACCTCCACATCATGCCCCCGTTTTCTGAGATCGCTGATAGTGGCCTCTCCAATCGAGGTTTCCACCACGATACGCCCCGGTATGGCTTCACGCGGGTAAAAAGAGGAAGGGAAGTGCATGGTATGGAACAGGGGCAAATCAATTCCTTCCTGCAGATTGAGACCATGATGCACACGACGCAGGAACAAGATCAGTTGCCATTGATCCTGTTGGTCACCACCTGGTGTACCGAATACTAACCGTGGCTTGCCTTCAAAATAGGCGAGAGATGGCGTGAGCGTGGTACGCGGACGTTTGCACGGAGCCAGGCTTGTCGGCAGGTCCGGTTCTAGCCAGAACATCTGCGCGCGGGTATTGAGAGCAAAACCGAGTTCCGGAATGACCGGAGATGACTGCAACCAACCTCCTGAAGGTGTTGCAGACACCATGTTACCCCAACGATCAACTGCATCGATATGTACGGTGTCACCCCGCCGTTCTGTACGTAAATGCGCCATAGTCGGCTCGCCGGCCCCTGGCGCACCTGTCTGAGTTTTTCCAGCATATCGAAATTGCCGGATTCCGCGGGCCAGCTGCGTTTCGAAACCGGGAACCGCGCCAGGTTGCAATTCATGTGCCGCCGTTGACTTAAGAAGTTGACGCCGGCCCGCGTTGTACGCCTCAGAAAGAAGATGTTCCATCGGTACGTCGACAAAGTCTGGATCACCATAGTAGATTTCGCGATCCGCGAAGGCGAGCTTTATAGCCTCGATGGTCGCGTGAACGAATTCCGCTCCCTCTGGTGCCATTTTGGACAGGTCAGTCTCTTTCAGAAGTGCGAGAGCCTGCAGAAAGGCGGGACCCTGACCCCACGGACCAGTTTTGGCAACCGTCCATCCATGATAATCATAGGTTAGCGGTCGTTCATATGTAGCGCTCCATCGTGCCATATCGTCAGCGGTCAGCAGTCCGCCATGACGTTCTCCGCTCGTATCCACGACTTTGGTCGTTCTACAAAAGGTATCAATCGCTTCTGCCACAAACCCTCGGTAAAACCCATTCCGAGCCCGCTCGATTTCCGCCTCGCGTCCGCCTGTACCACATTCGGCTTCATCAACGAGCCGTTGATAGGTTGTTGCGAGAGCATCGTTCACAAAAAGTTCATGTGCCTCTGGCAATTTGCCGCCTCGCGCCCATGTGGCATAGGATGTCGGCCATTCCTGTTCGAAGAAAACTGCCTGCTCGCGGATGGTATTGGCAACACGTGGCAGTAACGGATGCCCATGACGAGCATAATAAATAGCCGGCTCCATTACATCACGCAGTTTCATGCTGCCATGATCGCGCAGCATCAACATCCAGGCGTCAAATGCCCCCGGCACAACGGTTGCAAGCAGGCCGGACCCGGGAACGAGATCCAGTCCTTCCCGCTTATAGCGTTCTATCGTCGCGGCCTCCGGCGTTACTCCCTGGCCGCATAAAACTTCGGTTCTCCCCGTTTTCACCGAATGAAGGATTATCGGCACTTCTCCAGCCGGACCAACAAGATGAGGCTCGACAACCTGCAATACAAAACCGGCGGCAACTGCTGCGTCGAAGGCATTCCCTCCTCGTTCCAGCATGGCCATTCCTGCAGAAGAAGCCAACCAATGCGTTGAAGTGACTACACCGAAAGTGCCAAGGATTTCAGGGCGGGTCGTGAACATACTCATTAGCCTTATCCGTTAATGTATCAATATTCGCGTGGATCGATGGCGTCGCGTAATCCGTCGCCAAGAAGATTGAAGCCGAGAACGACTAGAAAAATCGCGGCTCCTGGCCAGATCGACATCCAGGGTGCCTGGGAAATAAAGTTTTTCGCCGTGTTCAGCATGGAACCCCACGATGGATTAGGCGGCTGCTGGCCAAGCCCGAGAAATGACAAGCTCGCCTCTGCGATAATCGCAGCAGCAATGGTCAGGGTAGCCTGCACGATGATTGGCGAGACAGAGTTCGGCAGAATGTATCGCCATATGATACGTGGGTGCCGCAAACCGATCACCTTGGCAGCTTCGACATATTCCTCATTACGCACCGACAATACCTGCCCGCGTGTGATGCGGGCAAAAACCGGAGCAGCCGAAAAACCTATGGCAATCATTGCATTGACGAGACTCGCTCCCAGAAACGCGGCAAGCGCTATCGCCATGATCAGAAATGGAATAGCGAGCATGGCGTCGATTACGCGGGATATCACACTGTCCGCCCATCCGCCGAAATAACCGGCAATTACCCCGAACGGCACACCGACGGCAATGGCAATCGCGACGGAGATACCTCCGGCCATCAGTGAAGTACGCGCACCGTATGCCATTCGGGCAAATAGATCGCGCCCCAGCTCATCTGTACCGAGCCAGTGAGCGGCTGAAGGCGGTTTGCGAATAGCCGTAAAGCTGGTCTGAAACGGGTCGTATCCCGCAATCCAGGGGGCAAGTATGGCTACAATCGCAAAAAAAACGACCAGGAATGTGCCCAGTACCGCCGCTCGGTTTGCCAGAAACTTGCGTATTGCACGATTAGAGGACCTTGCGACCGGCATTTCAATCGCGCTCATGATGCGTCCCTCAATCTTGGATTGACAACGATGTACAAAATATCTGCTACGAGGTTCATCAGGATGAACCCTATGGCAGTGCACAGCACGACACCCTGTACAACCGCATAATCGCGGGTAAAAACAGCGTCTACGATCAGTTTACCGAAGCCGGGAATAGTAAAAATCTGTTCGGTCAATACCGCACCCGCCAACAATTCACCGAACAGAAGCGTTGTTAACGTAATAATAGGAACTAATGCATTTCGCAGGGCATGTCGCAAAATGACAGTCGTTTCATTCAGACCCTTGGCACGAGCCGTTCGTACATAATCGGACCGGAGAACACTCAGCATGGCCGAACGAGTGTGACGCATCAGCACCCCGGCGAGTCCGGTACCGAGCACGAAGGCGGGCATGATCATGGTCCGGATATTCTGGCCGAAATCTTCCAGCGGCGACGTGTAACCGGAGGACGGGAGCAATTGCCATTGTACGGATACGAACAGAATTAGCAGAATGCCAAGCCAGAAATTGGGTATCGACAATCCGGAAAGAGCAGCTACGTTAATCGAGTAATCAGTCAACGTTCCTTTACGCACAGCAGAAACAATACCAGCCGGCACGCCGATGATGAATGCGATTACCATAGCAAAAGCGGCCAACTGTATTGTCACCGGCAATTTTTGCGCTATCAGGTCCAACACTGGCACTTCTGTGCGCACGGAAACTCCGAAATCGCCCGTAAGTATCTGCCCGAGCCAGGCAACATATTGAACCGGGATTGGGTCATTCAGTCGATATTTTTCCTGCAGGTAGGCAATCGTCTGTGGATCGCGATCTTCACCTGCCAGAGCGAGTACTGGATCTCCCGGCAAGAGTTTTTGCATCCCGAAAACCAGGACAGACACCAGGAACAATGTTGGGATGACGACCAGACAGCGTCGTATTATCAAGTCCATCATTAGCTTGGATCCATATTCAAAATGAAACGGTGAGCACGCTTACAACCTCTACCCACCGGCTTCCTTCTACTTTACCAGGGAAACACCCTTGAGACGGATCATGCCATCCGGATATGCCTTGAACCCCTGAAGATTGGCGCGTGCAGCAAACGGCCAGGGCTGGTAATAGAGATAAACGATAGGAAGCTCATCCTGCAGAATTTCCTGTGCCTGATCATAGATTTCCTTACGCTTGGCGGGATCGGAAATGGATTTGGCCTGCTCCAGCAGCGCGTCTACCTTTTCGTTGCAATAACCTGCATCATTCAGACTTCCCTTACAGGTATCGAATTGATGGATATTACCATCAGGATCAGCGCGCCCCGACCAGCCGCTTTGGCCGGCTTGATAAGACTTTTCCTTCAATGCGCTTTGCAACGCCGCAAACTCTGTCGGTCGAAGAGAAATATCAAAACCAGCTTCAGCCGACATCGCCTGAATGAGTTCGTAGACCTGCTGCGACGTGGTATTATTGCCGAACGCAATTTCAAAGCTCACACGCTCGTGCCCGGCCTCCTTCAGAAGCTGTTTTGCTTTTTCTACATCCCGGCTGACGTTTTCGAATTTTTTGTCATAGGCAAAGCTCGATGGCGGGAACGGCTGATAGGCTGGCTGAAAAACACCTTGCCCTACGACTTCATTGATGGCGTTACGATCAATGGATAATTCGAAAGCCTGACGAACCCGCTTGTCATGACCAATTGGAAACGAATCCTTGTCACCTCTGGTCATATTGAATGTAAGAGCCTGATAACCAGTCCCGGTAACGGGATAGAATGCAAGACTGCTATCAGCCTTTGCTGCCTCGATGTCGGATGATGCCAGGCGCTCGATCAGATCAAGATCACCGGAACGCAGATTGGCAAAGCGAACCGTTGTGTCCTGTATGGGCAGAAACGTTACTTTATCGAAGCTATAATTGGCCGCATCCCAGTAATCGGGAAATTTCTCAAGTACGATGCGATCATTCTGGACACGGTTCACAAACTTGTAAGGACCAGAACAGACGGGGTTTTGCCCGAAATCTCCGCCTTCAAATGCTTTAGGCGAGAGGATCATACCCGCCCTGTCCGCGAGTTGCGACAAAAGGGAGGCGTCCGGTCTGGTGAGATGAATGTCGAGGGACGTGTCGTCAATCACCTCTATTCTGTCAATGGAAGCTACTTCGCTTTTCCGCAACGACTCGGGCAAGGATTTTGCCCGTTCGAGATTCGCCTTCACATCAGTTGCCTTGATTGGCGAGCCATCATGAAATTTTCCATCAGAACGCAACTTCACATGTAAAACTTTGCCATCTTCGGACCAGTTCCACTCGGTCGCGAGCTGTGGCTGAATTTCCAGTTTTTCGTTGATGTCGAAGAGTTTGTCGCACAACGATGTGAAAACGATGCGACCAACAAATGTGCGTGCTCGATGCGGGTCAAGCACGTCGGCATCGTCTTGCAAACCGATCCGCAAATCAGTCGCCATCGCGGTTGACGCCAAACCAAGAAAAGCGACCGACAAGACAGCCCTTTGTAAATATGATCGATACATGGATTTCATTTTTGGTTCCCCTTATTTGATTTCATCATTCTTCCAGGACGGCGAGGCTTCCGGTTGTGGAGCGTGCGATGTCGTTTGCATTCGGGCAACACCGCCAATCTCGCCGACGACAGCAGCACGCAGCGAAACCAGATGCGTTCGCATTGCTTCCTCTGCATCAAGCGGATGAAAGCGGCGAATGGCATCAAGTATTGCATCATGTTGAGCTACCGACAGGGCATTTCTGCCGCTGGACCGCACGCGGGCACGAAACTGCTGCCACGCGTCATTGCGACGGATTTCATCGATGATCCCCATAATGGCGATAAACAGATGATTACCAGATGCACCCGCAATCCTGCTGTGAAATGCCGAGTCCCATCGCTCCCATGAGGCAACATCGGCTGACTGCTCTGCTTTCATCGCCAGTCTTTGAAGCTGCTCGACCAAAGCAGGCGTAGCACGAGCCGCCGCCATTCTCGCCAGGGCCGGTTCAATCTCGATACGGACGTCCATTACTTCAATGGGATTGGTAAATCCTGCTATTCCCTTGGCAAGTCCGCGCCCTATCGGCATGCGCTCGCCGCCAAATGTGCCCTGCCCTTGCCTTCGCCATATTGCTCCTTCCTCTTCCAGAATGTCGAGAGCCGCACGCACGGCACGTCGTCCTACTCCAAATCGGGCCGCGAGCTCCCGCTCGGGAGGAAGCCGGACTTCGCGATCAGACATATTTGCGGCAAGCAATGCCCTCAGCTGCTCGAGCGCTCTGGTCGAATTTGGATCGCGTCCCATCATTGACATCAGCTTGAACCTTTATGGAACCAAGTCTGTCTGCGGTTCACCTCTGATTGAACGAGAATGATACCGGTTCGTATTCTATTTCACACATCCCGTTTTTTTTCTTATATTTTATAGAATAAAACCAAAACCAATGGAGTTATTCAAGTCAAATGTCGCGTAAACACCGTGAACCAATTTGACAATTGGTTCCGTTGCTGTGAAGTTTGAAGTCGGGAGGTTTTACCACATGATCGTTTTGTGAAGTCTTGCTACGGCAAAAACACCATCATCGCACCGAAGCACTCGTAATGCGTCATTTGCGCCCTCATTCCTGCAATGTACAAATGTCCATGAATAGCGCTTCCAGACCCCATCCCTGACTTATCGAGCAAAACCCAAATCTCCGGACGATCAGGTGTTGTCTTTTCTAAAACCCACTAAGAGAATCTCAAAATGAGTGGCATTTCCTTTCATAATGCTGAGCCGGCCTTGCGGAACTTCATCATCGATGCAACCGATGATTTGTCCACGATACTGGGTGAATCTCTCGTCAGCGTCATCCTTCACGGTTCGCTTTCGATGGGATCATTTCACCCTCCAAAAAGCGATGTGGATCTACTGGTAATAGTAGATGAGCTGACTGAAGACCTGGCCCGCAGACTGTACGCACTTTTCGAGCATCACCATGCCACCAGACCCTATGCGGGTGGCATGGAAGTCAGCGTCGTTCTGGCGTCCGAGGTGAAATCACCTATGGCTCCGTTGGCTTATCTCGTGCATTTCAGCGAGACAACGACCGGATTTCGTCCCTGGATTCGAGGAGAACCACTGAT
The DNA here is from genome assembly GCF_038433355.1 of Brucella cytisi. Lineage (NCBI taxonomy): Bacteria > Pseudomonadati > Pseudomonadota > Alphaproteobacteria > Hyphomicrobiales > Brucellaceae > Brucella > Brucella cytisi. The sequence goes on along the minus strand of NZ_JBCAUP010000005.1, from coordinate 126,191 downwards.
AGACGAAGACCTGATAGCCCATCTTATGGTCGCCAGACTTCGGGGACTGAGTCTGTTTGGCCGAAGCCCGCAGGAAGTGATCGGAGAGATATGCTGGAGCGACTACCTGACTTCAGTGCGGGGGGATATTGACTGGATACTAGACGATCAGAATATCATGACGTCACCATATTACTGCATCCTCAATTTATGCCGCTGGGCCATGATGATCGAGGCCAAAGCACGCATCATTCCAAGCAAGGACGAAGCTGGATTGTGGGCACTGACAAACCTGCCGGATGAATTGAAGGGTACCGCCGCACAAGCTCTTGCGGCATATCGAAACTCTTACTGGCCACAGACAATATCGCAGAGGCAACTCGCAGGAGGGCCCTGGCATCGAAAACCGCTCATCGAATTTAGAGACTACATCCGGTCTCGCTACACTTCCGATTCATCTGCATGACGCCTCACGACAAGCGTATGTATTGTGGCATCCCATGCGGAAACCCTGGCCGGCTCAAGAGACCCAGGGCCATTCCGGTCTCGAATGCAGTCGTTGTCGGCGCATGGCAGTTTAACAATCGCATCCTCCCTGATGGCACCAGCGTGCCCCTCCTGTCTCCCGGAACGGATCGTGTTCGGTACCTGTTTATGACATCACCCGAGTAGTACCGAGGCTTGTTTTTATATGATGCATGAATGCCTGCGTTGCCGCTGATACGTCAACATTGGGAAGCGCCAGCTTCATCCCGAGGAGTGGCAATGACGGAAGCGGCTCGTAGACTATAAAAAGATCCGCCGGCACAGCATTCTTCGTCATTACACTGATTGCCAGCCCCGACCGGGTCACTGCTATGAGGCCCGCAATGCTGTTGCTGGCATACGAGATACTGTAAGGCAAACCAGCCTTGGTCATAGCTTCGCAGGCGGCACGATGATCCATCGCATTTGATGCCGGAAGTGCAAGCGGCGTTCTTTCACCAAATTCATGTTCTTCGAGCGTTGCCTTTGCACCTACCCACACCATGGCCTCAGTTCTGATGATATCGTTGGCGTCGTTCGCATTGAGCGTCGAGATAAGCGCCAGATCGAGCTGTCCGGAATGGAGCAGACCGCGCAATTCGACAGTCGGCGCAGCGACAACCTTGATATCGACATTGCCGTGGTTGACGCCAAAGCTCCTGAAAATTCTAGGAAAAAATGCCAGGAGATAGTCTTCGGGGCAACCGAAAACGATAGAACCTTTTAGGCCGCGATCCGAGAAATCAGCAAGGGCCTCATCATGAGCTTTCAGGATGCGTTCCGCATATGCAAGAAACTTTTCACCGGTGCTCGTCAATCGAATACCACTACCGCTGCGGTGCATGAGCGTCTGCCCCAGCGCTTCCTCGAGACGTTGCATCTGCATGGTTACCGCAGATTGGGTGCGCCCCACCTGCAGCGCTGCCGTGCTCAATGATCCGGTTTGCGCGGCACGAACAAATGTCTGTAACAAACGAGGATCTAAATATGCGTTCATATCAATTTTCCTGATAATGTAGTGCCACTATTATCAAATTTACTTCGACGTATCCAGCTGCAATGGTTGACTGAAATCTGGCCGGAGAACTGTCATGTCAAACAACCTTGAGCCCGAATTCTGGGCGAACGTCGACAAGCACCTGATCCGATACGGAGGCACGTTCGACCCGGCGATTATCGAGCGTGCAGAGGGATGTTTCGTTTACGATGCCGACGACCGCCCCATTCTGGACTTCACTTCAGGGCAAATGAGCGCGCTGCTTGGCCATTCCCACCCGGCAATCACCGGGAGAGTAAAAGAACAGGTTGAGACCGTTGCACATCTGTTCAGTGGCATGCTTTCGCGACCCGTCGTCGAACTGGCAAGGCGCCTCGCGCTTCTGGCCCCGGGCCTCGATAAAGTGCTGCTTCTCTCCACTGGTGCTGAGTCGAATGAAGCGGCCATTCGCATGGCAAAGCTCGTGACCGGGAAACACGAAATCGTAGCATTCTCCAGGAGCTGGCATGGTATGACCGGTGCAGCCGCTTCAGCTACCTATTCCGCCGGGCGCAAAGGCTACGGTCCGGCAATGGCCGGATCAATCAGCGTTCCGGCACCCAATACATTCCGCCCACGCTTCAAGCGGGCTGACGGTTCGATTGACTGGCATTCCGAGCTTGATGACGCTTTTGCCCTGGTCGATGCCCAGTCAACCGGAAGCCTCGCCGCATTTATCGCAGAGCCGATCCTCTCCAGCGGCGGCATGCTGGAACTGCCTGAAGGTTATCTGGGCGCACTTAGAGATAAATGCCACGAACGCGGCATGCTTTTGATCCTTGACGAAGCTCAGACCGGAATTGGCCGCACCGGCGAAATGTTTGCATATCAGCGGGATGGCGTGACACCGGACATCCTGACCATTTCCAAGACCATCGGTGCAGGCTTACCGTTGTCAGCAGTGTTGACAACGACCAGGATCGAACAGGAGGCCTTTGAGCGCGGCTTCCTCTTCTATACCACCCACGTATCGGATCCGCTGCCAGCGGCTGTCGGCCTCGCCGTGCTTGATGTCGTCGCCGAGCAAGATCTCGTCGAGCGAGCACGCCGCCTCGGCAACAGACTGATCGATGGTCTCAATTCCATCAAGCAGCGTTACGAATGCGTCGGCGATGTTCGTGGGCGTGGGCTCTTTGTTGGCATGGAAATTGTCAAGGATCGCACGAACCGGGAACCAGACCATGAACTGGGCGCACGCATCGCGAAAGAGGCGTTCAATCGCGGCCTGAACATGAACATCGTCAAGCTGCCAGGCATGGGCGCGGTATTCCGCATCGCCCCGCCATTGATCATCACCGAAGAAGAAATCGACCTCGGTCTCGACATCATCTGCCAATCCATCGAACACGAACTCATGACAGACCAGAAGGCAGCAGCAGAATGATGAACGCGGCGACACCAGTTCCTGCGGAACACGAACAGTCGCAGACAATCCGCGTGTTGGTAGCAAAACTTGGCCTCGACGGACATGACCGTGGAGCAAAGGTCGTGGCGCGCGTTCTGCGCGATGCCGGAATGGAAGTGATCTATACCGGGTTGTATAAAACGCCGCTTCAGGTCGTTCAGGCGGCCATTCAGGAGGACGTTGACGTCATCGGCGTCAGCCTGCTTTCGGGTTCACACGTACCACTATTTCGTCAGCTTGGACGCTGCCTGAAAGAACAGCGCGCAGAACACATTTTTGTCGTTGCTGGCGGCGTCATCCCGGAGCAGGACTATGCGGCTTTGATCGACGCCGGTGTGGATGCAATTGTGCCGCAAGAAGCACGCGTGGAGACAATTGTCACAACCATTACCGATCTTGTAACGTCCCGTGGCCGCATATGACAGCTGTCGCTCAAGCCGCAACCCGGACGAAGCCTGCCTACAGACCTTCGCAGGATTTCGTTGCCGAAGTTCTTGCCGGAGACCTTCTGGCTATCGCCCGCATGATTACGAGAGCCGAGACAGGTATTGCTGAGGCAGGTCCCGCACTGGCGGAAATCTACCGGCATGCGGGCAAAGCGCATGTCATCGGCATCACTGGTGTACCAGGTGCCGGAAAATCCACCCTCGTGTCAGCACTCATCAAGACACTTGCAGCCGACGGTCACAAGGTCGGCGTGGTTGCGATCGACCCCAGCAGTCCCTATTCGGGCGGCGCAATCCTCGGTGACCGGGTTCGCATGAATGACAATGCGCAGGCAGGCAACGCCTTCGTCCGCAGCATGGCAACACGCGGGCATCTGGGGGGGCTTGCACCAGCCACCTTACAGGCAGTCGATGTGCTCGATGCTGCAGGCTATTCACCGATCATCATCGAGACGGTTGGTGTCGGACAGGATGAAGTCGAGGTCGTTTCTGCGGCCCATACCGTTGTAGTGCTTTCTGCGCCGGGCCTTGGCGATGACGTTCAGGCGATCAAGGCAGGTATTCTGGAAATCGCCGATATCCATACGGTCAGCAAGGCTGACAAGCCCGAGGCAGCTGCGACACTGGCGGCGCTGAAAGCCATGATGACCCTTGGCGGACCGGCAGAACAGACGTCGTGGACTGTTCCCGTTTTCGCGGTCAGCCCGGTGACGGGTGACAAGGTGAACAAACTTAAAGAACTGATCCAGCAACACTGGCTCCATCTCAATGATACCGGCGAGCTTGGGTCTCGCCAGCGAAAAATCTGCATGACGCGAATATTGGGTGCAGCGCGGCGGTTGTTCCATCGGCGTTTTGTAACCGGCGCCACAGAGATCGAAGCCCTGCTGCAATCAGTGTTGGAGCGACGTGACGATCCAGAGACAGCAGCACGCACTCTTCTCAGCCGCAGAGAGGCTTTGAAATGACAAAACTATATCGGGAAGATGCAATCGGGAGCATTAGCGCAGCTCAGGCCATATGGGAAGCCAATGAACTTGCGGCCACTCTTGCCAACCGCCCCGAAGAAAAACTCGAATATGAAACCGAATGCGGCATCCCGCTGAAGCGTGTCTATACAGCAGCCGATGTCGCCGATATCCCTGCCGACGCTCTCGGTTTCCCGGGAGCCTATCCATTCACCCGAGGACCATATCCAACGATGTATCGGGGACGCCCCTGGACAATCCGCCAGGTTGCCGGGTTCGGAAATCCGGAAGCCACCAACCAGCGCTACAAATATATGGTTCAGACCGGACAAACCGGTCTCTCTACCGATTTCGATCTACCCACACTGCTTGGCCTTGATTCAGACGATCCCATGGCATTTGGCGAAGTCGGTCGATGTGGTGTCGCCATTGACACGATCGACGATGTCGATCGCCTGTTCGACGGGATCGATCTCGAGAAAATCTCGGTGTCCCTGACGATCAACCCGTCGGCCTGGGTTATCTATGCCATGTATGTGGCAGTAGCCGAAAGTCGTGGCTACGATCTGACAAAGCTTGCCGGCACATTGCAAGCTGATCCCCTGAAAGAATACGTAGCACAAAAGGAGTGGATTTATCCGGTTCGCCCAGCCGTCCGGCTCCTGCGTGATCTGATCATGTACAGCGCCAGAGTCACGCCCAAGCTCAATCCAATCAGCCTCAGCGGCTATCATTTATCCGACGTCGGCGGCAATGCGATCCAGGAGATCGCCTTCATCATGGCCTTCACCACAGCCTATTGCGAAGAAGTTATTGCCGCCGGCATGGACATCGATGACTTTGCACCGCGTCTCTCATTCTTCTTCATCAGCCAGCAAGATTTCTTCGAACAGATCTGCAAGTTCCGTGCGGCCCGTCGCGTCTATGCCAGGTTGATGGCAGAACGTTTCGGCGCAAAGAAAGCGGAATCGATGCGGTTGCGCGTGCATGTGCAGACCGCTGCCATGAGCCTGACCAAAGTCGAGCACCAGAATAATCTGGTGCGCACGGCAATTCAGGCTTTGGGTGCTGTTCTGGGTGGCTGCCAGAGCATGCATACCAACGGACTGGATGAAGCTTTTGCTATTCCGACCGAAGAAGCCATGAAACTGGCTATCCGTACCCAACAGATCATTCGTGACGAGATTAATGTCACCTCCGTGGTTGACCCTCTCGGGGGCTCCTTTTTCGTCGAGCGCCTGACGCACGATATGGAAGAAGAAATCTGGAAAGTGCTGACCAAGGTCGATGAGCGCGGCGGTGCGATCAAGCTAGTCGAGGAAGGCTGGTTCCAGCAGCAGCTTGCCGATTCCGCATATGCGACATTCCGGAAAATCGAAACAGGTGAGAAGGTTTCCGTCGGCGTTAATCGCTACGTCGATGACACCGCCAAAAGCGCCGACGTCGACATCCATCCCTATGATGAGGAATGCACCCAGATTCAGATCGACCGCCTCAATGCCGTCCGCATGAGCCGCAACAATGCGCATATCCAGACCTTGATGGCGGAGCTGGTTGCACAAGCGCAAACCGATCACGTGAACCTTTTGCCAAAGACCATGGAACTCGTGAAAGCCAAAGCGTCGCTCGGCGAGATCTGCCGCGCACTGCGCGACACTTGGGGCGCTTATGACGAGCCAATGATCGTATGAGACATAGAATGGGAAAAACCGTTGTCGTCCGCGTGGATGGCGTCATTGCCTGGGTCAAGCTTAACCGACCCCACAGGCTGAACGCCATGAATCAGGATCTGGTGAATGATCTTGCTGCTGCACTGGACCGTATCGAGAGTGACGAGAAGATTCGCACTGTCATCCTGCATGGTGAAGGTCGCGCATTTTGCTCAGGCGATGATCTGCAGGATCTCGACAATCAGACTACGTCTGCTGACGCCACGCAGGCGTGGGTCGAATCCATTCAGGCAATTACCTTGAAGATCATGGGATCGAAAAAGATCGTCATTGCCGCCATTCATGGCTGGTGTGTCGGCGGCGCGCTGGAATGGGCGATCAATTGCGACTTCCGGATCTTTGCTGGAACAGCGAGCTGGTTTTTTCCTGAAGTCACTTATGGGTTCTTTGTCACTGGTGGCGTCACAGCCTTGCTGACCAAACACATCGGCCCTCAGGCTGCGAAAGAACTCATAATTCTGGGTGAACGTCACGACGCGGCCAAAGCGCTTCAAGTGGGCATAGCCTGGAAAGTCGTACCAGATGAAGAGTTGCTCAAGGAAGCGCAGGCACTCGCACTAAAAATCGCTGATCGTCCGGCAACATCGGTCTCTGCAATCAAAGAGGCGATCAACGAAGGTTTCCATTCATCGCTTGAACAGGCCATGGCCCGCGAAACGCGTGCTACGGTCTCCGGCTTTCTGTCCCCTGATGCGCAGATGCGCGCGAAGCACTATTAGGCAGATGGGTCTGGCGATGGATCATATCCCTCTTCAAACGGTCATTCCCGGACACAGCGACAGTACCCTCGATATGCGGGTACTGCCCAAAATTCTGGCACATCAGGCTGAGATACTGGGCGACAAGCCCTTTATCGAGATTTGCGGTCGCAAAGCCAGTTTTCACGATATGCACCGCATTTCGAACCAGCTCGCCAACGGGCTGCGTGCGCTTGGCGTCGAGCGTTCCGACCGCGTAGCGCTTTTGCTGCCCAATTGTTTCGAGTTTGTCGCGATCTGGTTTGCGGTTGCAAAACTGGGTGCCATCGAGGCCCCCAACAATCCAGACCTCAAAGGCGAACTGCTAAGCCACAATCTGAACAATTGCGGCGCGAAGGTACTCGTCGTGGATGCGAAAAGGCTCAACGACCTCGCCAGGATCCAGGACCAGCTACCGCACATTGAAACAATCGTCCTGACAGATACAGATACTGACACCGCGCGTGCAGCCGGTGTGATCATAAAGCACATTGTCACTTTCGATGAATGCATGACCCAACCGGACCAGTTCGAACATATTGATATCCATTATTCTGATCCGATGGCGATCCTCTATACGTCTGGCACGACCGGCCCCGCCAAGGGCGTTTTGATGTCGCATCATCATTGCTATTGCTGGAGCATGGCGATGGCGCTCAATCTCGGATACACCGCCGCCGACAGCTATTTCTGCACACTGCCCCTTTTCCATACGGACGCGCAGATGTTCGGCATCTATCTGCCACTCATCTTTGGAACACAGACCACGCTGGTTGAGAGCTTCAGCGCCTCGCGCTTTTGGGAACAGGTTCGCGCCAGCGGCGCCACAGCAACAAACCTGCTCGGCGCCATGGGTGTCATTCTGGCCCGGGCAGAACCCAGAGCCGACGATGGCGATAATCCTCTCCGGGTCTGTCAGTGCATTCCAATGGTACCTGATAAATCCATGTTTGAGCGCCGCTTCGGCATGAATCTCGTCACCGGTTACGGCCAAACCGAAACCAGTTTCGTAACCCTCGATACGCCCGGCACGACCCGCGACGGTTCATGCGGAAAACCACATCCCGATTGGGAAGTGGAAATCGTCGATGAACACGATCGACCCGTTGCAGCTGGTGTGGTGGGAGAAATCGTCTCACGCCCGAAAAAGAACTGGAACATGTTCTCCGGATATTATCGGGCGGAAGCAAGAACCGTCCAGACGCTGCGCAATCTCTGGTACCATTCGGGCGATGCCGGCTATCAGGATGAAGACGGCTGGTTCTATTTCAAGCAACGCCTCAACGAAGCAATTCGGCGGCGTGGAGAGAATATTTCCGCCTTCGAAGTCGAGACAATTGCGGAGGCCCATAGTGACATCGTCGAGAGTGCCGCATTTGGTGTTCCCTCCGAATTTACTGAAGAAGACATCATGTTGGTGGCCATGCGCCGACCGGGATCCGCACTGACACCAGCCGAACTGGTGGAGCATTTTCGCGCCCAGGCGCCTCGCCATATGATCCCTCGTTACATCGACCTCATCGACGGGCCGCTGCCGCGGACCCCAACGGAAAAGATTGCCCGCAGTGAGCTTAAGAAGACCGGAGTGACTGCGGAAACGTATGACCGTGGGACGCGTTGACACGCGCCTCCCGGCCCAAAGGTCCCGAAAACAAGGGAAATCTGCGTGTGTGGGCAGCGCAGGAAGGGACAAAGTTTATGCCCGCGAATAAAATGGGAGACTTTCATGAAACGGATACTGCTTCCAGCAATCAGTTTGTCAGTCGTACTTTCTCTGGCTGGCGCCGCCTCCGCCGATATCCTGGTCGGCGTAGCCGGTCCTATCACCGGCCCAAACGCCGCCTTTGGCGCCCAGTTTAAAAAGGGTGCTGAACAGGCAGCCAATGATATCAATGCGAAGGGTGGTGTACTCGGCCAAAAAATCAGAATCGAAATCGGCGACGACGTTTCGGATCCCAAGCAAGGTATCTCGGTTGCCAATAAATTTGCTGCCGACGGTGTCAAATACGTCATCGGACACTATAATTCCGGCGTTTCAATCCCTGCCTCGGAGGTCTATGCCGAGAATGGCATACTGGAATTTTCTCCGGCCTCCACCAATCCGCAATATACAGAACGCGAACTCTGGAACACATTCCGCACCTGCGGTCGCGATGATCAACAGGGCAAAGTTGCAGGCGACTATATTGCCGAGCATTTCAAGGACGCAAAAATCGCTATCGTTCACGACAAGACACCTTACGGTGTCGGGCTCGTCGATGTCGCGAAAAAGGTACTGAACGATGCTGGCATCAAGGAAGTCCTCTATGAGGGCATCAACATGGGTGACAAGGACTTCTCAGCTCTTATCAGCAAGATGAAGGAATCCGGCGTATCGCTGATTTATTTCGGCGGTCTCCACACGGAAGCCGGGCTGATCATGCGACAGTCTGCAGATCAGGGGCTTAAGGCCACCCTGTTTTCTGGAGATGGCATGGTTTCCAATGAGCTGGCCTCCATTGCGGGCGATGCGGTCATAGGCACGCTAAACACTTTTGCACCCGATCCACGCAAAAACCCCGCAGCAAAAGATCTGGTTGAAAAATACCGCACCCAGGGCTTTGAGCCGGAAGCCTATACGCTATACTCTTACGCAGCCATGCAAATCATTATGCAGGCCATCGAAAAACTTGGCTCTGCCGATGATGCCCAAAAAGTTGCCGAGACAATCAAGCAAGGTGGCCCCTGGCCCACGGTAATCGGTCAGATCAGCTATGATGGAAAAGGGGACATTACCAGGCCGGACTATGTTGTCTATGAATGGACCAAGGGCGAGAACGGCAAGCCAACCTACGGGGAAAAATAGTCGGGAAGGCTATATTCTGCAGCATTGGAAAGGTCTCGACGGCTGGCACTCAGTGAGTAAAAACACCACCGCAATGCCAGCCGTACGCCCTCAAATTCGGGATTAATCCGCCTTGGGCGTGAGGATTGGCTGCTGTCAATGTGACCGGCCTGATGTTCAGTCGTAACGCAGATAGCCCGATGTTCCTGCCAGGGATCAGGATAAGAGAACAAACTTTGAGACGCATCGACCATGGCTTTGCGATACCCGCAAATAATTGTCTGGTATCTGCGGGTATCGGGCAGAGTGTCAGTGTCTGGTTTCGGAGAACAAGGCGGGAAAAAGATAACGGCCCTTCGGGTGTCAGTCAGGTCCCGCCTGGTGGGTCATTCTCCTCAACAGGTCTTCAATGATATCAAACTTTCGCCCCAGGAAACCGGTCATTTCTCGTGCCCGGTCGACAAGAGGGGCAGAAGCAGCATATTCGGCTCTGTAATGGTTCTGGCGACCATCCCCGGCATCGCGCTATGCGCTCGTTAAGAACGTTTCGCGAGGTACGGGTAGCAGAGATCGCGGCTGGTCCCGACCGGAAAAGTCACAACCGCATTTCGGCGCCAGTTTAACGTCACCCCCCGAAGAATTCTGAAAAACCTGAAGACGAAGGCCTGCCTTTAATTCAGTCTCTTGTTGCCCGGCAAGATCCTATAAAATCAACGTCAAGTTTGCGCATACCGATCCATCGCGTATTGTGTTGGAAAACGAACCTTCACGCGGTGTCATCATGGGCAGAAAACCATCGTCGAGGATAAAAGATTACGTTGCAGCTCTACCGTTAAGACCTGGATTACGTATACTCGAAGTTGGCTGTGGTCCCGGGGCCGCTGCGCGTGAGGTACTGTCGAGGATCGGCAGCGGCACAGTCGTCGCAATTGATCGCTCATCCAAAGCAATCCGCATGATCGAACAATTGGCGAAGACGGACATCGAGAAGGGTCGGCTTGTCGTGCACAATGTTGCGATCGAGAATTATCATCTGAAGAGTGGTGAAGAGCCTTTCGATCTCGCTTTTGCCATGCGCGTCGGTGCTTTGGATGGCAGACACCCCGAGATCGAGAAACTGGCCATGATGCGGTTAAAGGCGGTGCTGAAACCTGATGGATTTCTGTTCATCGACGATCGCAAACCGATCAGAGGCGACGATATTGACGTCTCCACGGAGTTCTCACTTTGAGCGCAAAACTTCCTCCTGAATGATCTGCGCCTACCAGTAACGACAATTACCCCTTGCTACCGTTAAACGTTCTCCCGACTTTGCTCACCGAACGGTCCAGGGAAGCGATGAATCCTGCACGAGACTGAAAATAGAACTGAAGCTCGCGAAACACCACCACGATGCCCGTGCGGTCCTCCTGCAAAGTAGCGCGTTTTGAGTGAATCGAGCAGTCATGCCGGCGCTGAAGTTTCGTAACGTTCATCCAGCATCAGCTTCTGGCGACCATCGCAATGATGATTTCGTAGAGCTCGGACTGGGCCTGACTGACACTGATTTCTCCGATTGCCGCGGCTTGGGACAATGCATCAGCCGCACCCAGCATTGCCCAGAAGCCAGATTGCTGAATCCCGTTCGGCCCTGTGAATGAAAGCAGAGCATTCCGGCATTTCCCGATGAACACCAACCGGTAGTTATGTTTAACGGTCTCAAGTTCCGGAGAGCCGGCAAGGCCAGCCAGAATTCCCGGAATCTCGCGACCCTGAGCCAACACACACTCGATATACGACACTGCGATGACACTTGCAGTACCTTCCAGCGTCATTTTCCGTGAAGCAAGTGCGGTGTCGATTAATGCCGTCTGACGCTCGTCAAAGTCCCGGTAAAGCGCAGTCAACAGACCATTGCGCGTACCAAAATGATCATAAATCACCGGCTTGGTCACACAGGCTTCAACGGCCAGGCGTGGCAGGGTCAATGCATCAGTGCCTTCCTCACGCGCGAGCCGCCACGCCACATCCAGTAGCTGGCGCTGGCGCTGTTCACGGGTCATACGCATCCTTTTATCCATGTGCAGTGACCGACCATATACGGTTGACATTCCTATATACCAAAAGTAACTTACCTAAAGTATATACGACCTGACCCACAAACACAACCGCCCGCCGAACCATGTCCGGCGACTGGAACGGCGCGCCTGCCCGCCGCCCACAGAGGACTTAACCCAATGACCGAAGTCGCAATCCCCGTACCTGCATACCGAAATCCGTGGCTGGGCCTCCTGGCCATACTGCCACTTGTTCTGCTTGTTGCAATGGATGCTTCAATTCTTTACCTCGCTATGCCGCACGTGACGTCTGCACTCACTCCGACAGCCGAACAGGCGCTGTGGATTCTGGATATTTACGGCTTCGTAGTGGGTTCATTGCTGATTACCTTCGGTAGTATCGGTGATCGTTATGGACGCCTCCGGCTCATCATGAGTGGTGCAATCGTCTTTGGCGCCGGATCGCTGGGAGCAGCTTATGCCCAGTCTCCCTCGATGCTGATCATGGCACGCGCACTCATGGGACTGGGCGGTGCAACACTTCTGCCTTCTGCTCTGGCCCTCGTCAGTGCCCTTTTTACCGATACACGTCAGAGAGCACGAGCTATAGGCGTTTTCGCCGCGACCTTCGCAGCTGGCTTCGCCATAGGTCCTTTGATTGGAGGTATATTGCTCCGGCATTTCGATTGGGGCGTCGTATTCCTCGTTAATATCCCTGTTGTACTCACCTTTCTTGTCCTCGCCCCGATATTATTGCGGGAAGTTCGCTCAAGTGCTCCTGGCCGGCTGGATTTGCTTAGTCTTTGGTTGTCGTTCACCGGCATTCTGCTGTTCACATGGTCGATCAAAGCCACGGCCGCCGAGGGCTTCACCGCCCTTCAGACCGGAGCCGGCATCATAGGCATTATCGCGCTGGGCCTGTTCTTGCGCCGACAAACCCGCATCCTTGACCCTCTTCTCGATATCAGCCTTTTTCAGGACCCCGTCTTTTCGATCGCGATCCTGACCGGTTTATTATCGCTTCTTGTTTGGTCCGCTGCCGGCTTCCTGTCTGGCATCTATCTCCAATCGGTACTCGGCTTCGATGTATTCACAACAGCGATGCTCATGCTGCCAGGGGCCCTCGTCCTTACCGCAACTTGCGTAGGCACTGCTGTAATCGTTGAGTTACTCGGTCGGAAGGTCGCCCTCGTTTCGACACATCTGCTCATCAGTGCTGGCGCTTTCATGTTACTGTTTACCGGAACTCAGACCGGAGCCGTCGCATTCATTGCATCGACGATCGTCGCGGGTGTCGGTTACGGACTGTCATTCAGCCTCGTCGCCGAAGTCGCAGTGTCCGCCGTTCCCGTCCAGCGCGCCGGCGCAGCCGGGTCGATTGCGGAAACCAGTAACGAACTCGGTAACGCGCTCGGCATCGCTCTCCTCGGCTCCCTGGCTGCACTCGGTTTTCGACTTCTCGGTCCCGGTGTTGCCGCCACTCTCGACGAAACTATCAATCATACCGGTATATCCGCTCAAGCCGTTGAACAGGCCCGGGAAGCTTTCGTTACCGGTTTGCATATTGCAGTGGGAACAGGCGGTATGCTGATGTTGATTGTCGGCATTGCGGCGTGGGTTTTCTTGCCGACAGATCTGTCCGAATAGCCATGCGGGGCAATCGACATGTTTGGCCGATTCAGACAAACATACAGCCAGGAAACCTGGTCAGAGGGTGGGAAGACGCTTGTTGTATCGTTGTCTCGTCCCACCCGCCATAGCGAGTAAAAGGCACAATTTTTTACAGGCCTTCCCCTTTTTCGCAGGCGATCCATTTGGATTTTTCCTCACCCTGTTGTGGGGCTATCGTGTGATCGAAAATCAAACTGGCACGGTCAAATGTGGAAACCTGGACGAAGTCATAACAAAGCGTATTGCTTCGACAATTGTCCGTCACCGGCACTTGCACGGATTATCGGTGGCTATCGATGACTTCGCGTCCGGATTCCGTCAATCTCCCCAATCGCCCGACGGGACGCATTATCAAGGCATCATCGGCTCGGGTATGGCTGGAAGGTTACAGTCTTCTCGAGAGCGCTAAAGTTGCAGCAGAGAACCAGCAAACAGCTTCCCGTAAGGCCTATGGCGCCAGTTTCGCACAGGGCTATGAAGACGGGTACAGCGAGGGTCGGACAGAAGCAACACGGCTGGTCCATACTACTACGGCCAGAATTGATCGATATCTTGGTTCCCTTGAAAAGGAAATCACCGGCGTCGCTCTCGATATTGTCAGGCGTGTACTCGGTACGTTCGATACAGGCGACCTGCTGGCCCGGGCAGCTCGTCAGGCATTGATGGATTTGCGTCGTTCAAAATACGTAAGGATTTCCGTTCACCCGAGTATGGAGCAGACCGTGCGTCGTGACCTGGCGGACCTGATGGCGAACGAAGAGATACCGCTTGAAATTCACGGTGACCCTGAACTGTCGGTCGACGCGTGCATTCTCTCCTCCGATCTTGCAGTGATCGACGCCACGCTCAAGGTCCAGCTGGAAGCAATACGCACCAGTCTTCAGACAGTTGATGCAACGTCTATCGAAACGGGGCATGAATGAACGAGACAGACACCAAACTTGCTTCCATAATCCCTCGACTGCGTGGAGGATTGACAGAAAACAGGGTTTCACGGCCCAGTCGCGGTCGGGTGCGCGAGATCACGGGGCTTATGATCAGCGCCTCGCTTGACGAAGCACGCATGGGTGAGATCTGCGATCTGGTTGATCCCAAATCAGGCCAGCGGGGAAAAGCTGAAGTGGTCGGACTAAGGGACGACACTGCAATTCTGCTTCCTTTGGGCGATATCGAGAATTTATCCAATCTCACGGAGGTCATCCCGACGCGAACTGTACAACGAGTACGCGTCGGAGCCGGCCTTCTCGGTCGGGTCATCGATTCTCTGGGAAATCCTATCGATGGCGCACCGCTGGATCCTGACGACGACTGGTACTCTTATCCTGTCATGGCCCAACCGCCTGAGCCTATGCAAAGGAAGCTGATCTCGGAACCCATCCACTTCGGTGTGCGGGCAATCGACGGAATGCTCACGTGTGCGAAGGGTCAGCGCATCGGTCTGTTTGGCGCACCCGGTGTTGGAAAATCACTCCTTCTGGCGGATATCGTTGAAGGCAGCAGTGCAGACGTGACTGTAGTCGCTCTCATCGGAGAACGTGGCCGGGAAGTGCGCGAATTCATGGAGCATCATCTTGGTACAGTATCACGACAGCGTTGCGTGGTGGTCGCAGCGACATCTGATCGACCTGGTATAGAACGCGTCAAGGCAGCCCATACCGCGACAACAATCGCAGAGTATTTCCGCGACCAGGGCAAACATGTTCTGCTGGCAGTCGACAACATCACACGCTTTGCGCGAGCCCAGCGTGAGATTGGACTGGCTGCCGGAGAACCGCCCACGAGACGTGGTTTCCCGCCCTCTTTCTTTGCTGCGCTGCCTCGCTTGCTTGAACGGGCCGGCCCCGGATCGAGCGGCTCGATTACCGGACTTTATAACGTACTCATGGAGGGCGACGGTAATCAGGACCCTGTCGTTGAAGAAGTCCAGGCCTTGCTTGATGGCCACATCTTTCTTTCTGCAGATCTTGCACAGCGCAACCACTTTCCCGCGATTGACGTCGTGCGCTCCAACAGTCGACTGATGTCGAACGTCATTGACGATGAGCATCGTGCTGCGGCAGCGCAGATCAGGCGGCTGCTTGCAAGATACCAGGAGACGGAGCTCCTCGTCCGTATCGGCGAATACGAACATGGTGCTGATGCACTAACCGACGAAGCCATTGCAAAGATCGACAGGATCAACGACTTCCTCCAGCAAAAACAACCAATGCGTGCGCCAATGGAAGAGACCTTGCGTCTGATGCGAGGGTTAACGAATTGAACCAGGCAAAAAACAAGGCCATTCTCAAACATCTGCGCGAGATTCGCCAGTTCCGTGAAACCAGGGCCGGCAACCATCTTGGGCGCGCACGGAATCTTGCCCGTCAAGCGGAAGCCGACACGCGCGAAAAAGCGGAACTTCGCCTCAAACACAGTGCCGAAGCTGCAATGATCGAGAAAGAGATACTGGCAACGATGGCCGGTAAAACGATAACCATGTCCTCTCTGCATTATCTGGAAGCTTTTCAGCAACGTACCGCAGCAGTCGGAGCAGACCACAGAAATGAAGAAGCTGCAGCACAATCATCCCTCGATCAGGCAAATAGAAAACTGGATGATGAGCAGGACCGGTTCAGAAAGGTGCAGGCTTCAAAAATGAAACTCGAGGAGCTGATCGATCAACTGAACAAGTCCGCTGATATTGACGGATGGTCAGTCTGAATGGTCGCAGTGCTGGCAAACACAAAACAAGGGGCAAGCCCGCGACAAACCACCAAACGTATCGGCAACAAGTCGCGCCCGGTCGTTGAGCCTTTGCACTTGCCTGAAATACCCGTCCAGCATATCGACGCGGTTAACGCACTCAATCGGCGACGGGGGCCCGTTTCATTTTCAGTAGTGGACCGGGTATTTACACTTGGCCCGGTCAGCTATCCGCCGGACATACGCCAGGACGTCGCTGTGACGCTGACCACCCCGCACGGTCCGGCGACGCTTTATGTCCCGGGTGTGTTACTTGATGCATGGCTGGAACAGTCTGATCCAGCGACAGGTTTCCAGAATTTGCAGCCGGCAGAGCAGGCACTCCTGCTAGAAGCGCTTTTCGATAAGGAATTGAACTGGATCGAAAAAGAACTGAACAGCACAGTTGAGTTTCTCGAAGTCCGGCGTACTCCCGATAAAAACATTGGCTCACTCCTGCCCACCGTGACGGCAATATCAGACTGCGGCAGGGACGTAGCACTTGCCACCGGTAGCGATCAGCTTGCACAAAAGCTGGCACAGCTGCTCGATCACGCAGCCGACAAAGCCTCCCTTTTTGCAACATCGGTGCCGGTTGCAGTGCGCATTCTCTACGGAGCGACCACCATTGCGCTCGGCGAGATGAAGGAACTGGAGCGCGACGATGTCATTCTGCCGGCTGACAGCGAATTCCATGGAAGCCGGTCCTGTTGTCTGATCGGTGACCGAATGGCTGCTCCCGTTTCGCCTGTAGATGGTGGCTGGCGCATGGACGATCACTTCCTCCCTTTAACCGGATCTGAATGGGATTTCGACATGGCGACAGAACATGCGACAGATAACAGCGATGACGACAGGGTTGCAAACCTGGCCGATATACCCGTTACACTCGTGTTCGAGGCAGGGCGTATCGCGCTTCCCCTCGCAGAAATCCAACGTCTCGATACCGGAAGTCTGATCCCGCTTGATGCTCCCGTTGACAGCGGAGTGGCTATCTTTGCGAATGGCAAACGTGTCGGTAACGGTGAACTCATCAAGCTGGGTGAAAAACTTGGCATTCGTGTTGTGAATATTTTCGACAATGATTGAAACGCAACAAAATCTCCTTCCGCTCATTGCTGTTATAGGAATTGTTGGCCTCCTGCCTCTGGCGGTGGTCACCATGACCGGCTTCCTCAAAATATCAGTAGTGCTGTTTCTGGTGCGTAATGCTCTGGGCATACAGCAGATGCCCCCAAATCTGGTTCTGTACGGAATCGCCCTGGTGCTGACCGTGTTCGTCACCACACCAATGCTGACAGAAATCCAACGAACGCTTGTGGAAGGACAGGCCAAATTCGATACGGCAGACGACATCGTACGAAGCGCCGAGCTCGTGCGCGAACCCATCAAGCGACAACTTGTGCGTTTCACCAAACCGGAAGAACGTAGCTTTTTTCAAAGTGCAACGCAGCGGTTGTGGCCCGATGCCAAGCAACACAATGTGCGCGACGACGATCTGTCTATTCTCATACCCGCTTTTGTTGCAAGCGAGTTGACACGCGCATTCGAGATCGGGCTTCTGCTCTATCTGCCATTCCTGGTGATTGATCTGGTCGTCGCCAATATCCTTATGACGCTAGGCATGATAATGGTTTCACCGGTCCTTATATCTATTCCACTGAAACTCTTCCTGTTTGTTGCAATCGATGGATGGTCGCGCCTGATGCACGGCCTTATCCTGAGCTATTCGTGAAGAGGTCTTATGAAAGATGATCTAATCCTCACCAGGGTCCAGGATGCATTATTATCAGTGCTTTATGCATCAGCACCGGTAATCATAGCTGCACTGGTCGTTGGATTGATCGTTGGACTTCTGCAGGCATTGACCCAGATACAGGACCAGTCGTTGCCTCAGGCCATCAAGATCGTCGTCATTTTGATCGTAATCCTTATTTTTGGACCAATAGCTGGCCAGGATATCGCACGCCAGGCAACGGTTGCATTTGAAGAATTCCCCGGTGCAACGCGATGACATCGGTTAGCGGGATATTTTCGGCGGTCCACCAGGTTCATGTCCTGGTCCTGGTTGCGGCTTTGGCCATGGCACGTATGGTCGGCCTGATGATCCTGATGGCTTTATTCACACGCGCACGTATCGCAGGCCTCCTGCGCAACGGTGTGGCCATTGCCTTGTCGATTCCACTCATGCCGCTTGTTTACAAGACGGTAGTGGAGACGAATATGGATGCGACAATGATGGTAGCACTGGGTTTAAAAGAGATGTTTCTCGGTGCCACACTCGGCTTTGTAATGAGCTTGCCGTTCTGGGCAGCAGAGGCGGCAGGCGACATAGTTGATCTTCAGCGTGGTGTAACGATGGGGTCACTGATCGATCCTATGATGACCCACGAAACCAGTATTACCGGTACGCTCTTCAGCATTGTCATGATCGTGATTTTCCTGTCTCTGGGGGGATTGTTGCTGATGCTCGACATTGTCTACACGAGTTATCGTATATGGCCGGTCGATCAGTTCACCCCGATCTTTCGTGCCGAAAGCATTACGCTTTTCTTGAATCTTTGCACACGAATTGTAACCATGGCCCTGGCACTGGCGTTTCCGCTTATTGTTGGCCTGTTGCTCTCAGATATTCTGCTTGCGCTGGTCTCGCGCGCTGCACCGCATCTTAATATTTTTGCAATGTCGCTGGCCGTTAAATCATTGTCGTTTACGGTCCTGCTTCTCCTCTACGCAGCGTTTTTGCTCACCTATCTGAAGGGAGAGTTATCCTTCTTTGGCGAGATTAACAGCTTTCTGGAGGATCTGGTCGATGTGCGATGAATTACCTGATTTGATCATTCCGGATTGGCACTTCAATCATCTGAATGGCAATTCTGATCATAGAAACTACTCGATGTTTTAACATATCACCCAAGGAGGAATGAAGGTGTTGCAAAGCGGCAGGGGGCATAAATCGGAGGAGCTCGATTTTCTATGCCCGAACACCAGAGGGATATCGAACAGGAAATCGCTGACTTTACCAGCGATGACTTTCAGCGTTTTAGCGAACGGTTGACCGAACAACTGGATACCATGCCGAAGGGTTTACGTACGGCAGCACGCTTCGTGCTGTCACATCCGGTTGATGTTGCTCTTAGTTCAATGCGCAGACAAGCCAAACAGGTCGGGGTGTCTCACTCTACGATGGTTCGCCTGGCAGAATGGATGGGATTAGATGGTTATGACGCACTACGTGCGATCTTCAGAGAAGGTATAAAAGCAGGCACCTGGACTGGAACGGAAGGTTCAGCAGGTACCGATTGGGGACAGCAAAGGTCCAGTGACAACCTCGAATGGCTGGCAGCCGAGGTGGAGCGATGCGGTCTGCAGGACCGGATACAGCATTATGGCGAAGCGGCCACCATACTGGCCGACGCAGATCGCGTGATCTGCGTAACCAGTGAGGCAGAACTTACCGTAGCTCACCGTTTCGGAGATCTGATGCATGCAATCGGGCGCAAGGCCGTTTCATTTGATTCAGCAACAGGTGCTCCCACCGAAATCAAATCACTTGGCCCCCGCGATGCGATGCTGGCAGTGTGCATGGGAAACTCAATTCCTCAGGTCACAAGCACCGCGCGATATGCAGGGCGCCGTGGAGCACGAATAGTTGCTATTACCAATTGCCCGGCATCATCTATTGCGCGGTTTTCCCACGCTATCATACTGCCCTCACAAATATCAGAATCTACACCAATGCTTGCAGCAACAATCGCGTCAGTAGAAATCATTGCGTCACTGATGGTTGATCCTGGTATAGCATTGTAAGTGTGACAGTTACCCTGCATTTCGCCGCCAGATTGATGTGATTGCTTCAATGGCGGCGATTGCGGGCGTCAAGCTGGGAATATTAAGCGCTATCGACGCGGGACGAAAAATGACTGATATATCGGCCATTTTCGCGACCAGCGCGTTCGGACTGTCAGTTATAGCAAGCGACGGAACACCAAGCCTCCTTGCCAGACGAACAGCATCTTTTGGCTTGGGTCCATGCGGACGCAGCGAGATTACCAGCAGACAGACACCTTCTTCAGTCGCATCTGCGGCCTGAAACTGGTCAGGTGTTTGTACCCGGGAACCAAGTGCCTGAAAAAGCTGCCGGGCATGGCCGATCACGGGAGTTTCCTGAGCCGAGCCAACAACGACAATTTTTCTTGCCTTCATCAGCTGGCCTGTTGCCTCGGCAAGTTGCGACTGAGCCTTGTCAGCTGCCAGATCCTTTATGGAGGATGCGATCAGCGCCGGAGCCTTTCCCTCCTCGCCCGATTTCTCCGGCGTACTCGAATCCGTGGTTGCAACAACCGCTCCTTCCCGGAATGAACTGATGAATATCTGGCGAAGGGCTGCATACCCATCAAGCCCCAACCATTCCGACAACCGCATTATTGTGGAATGCGAAACACCTGCTGCGCTTGCCAGTTCGCGCATAGACAGGAGCATCACGTCTTGCGGTCGTTCGAGGATAAATCTTGCGGCAGTCTGAACCTGCGGCGTCATCTCATTGAGCTGACTACGCAGCAAGGTGAGAATTTCACCCGCCATGTCACGCATTTCAACTGGGCGACGGTCGGAAGAAGTCACGGACGAACCGCGTCCGTTCGCAGCAGATGTGCCATGCCCAAAGGCAGCCTTCCCCGCACTGTGCACGCGCAAAAAAGAAGGGCCAAGGCCTGCGCAGACCGGTACTGCCGTCCCTCAAACAAATATGCAGCGATAAAACTCATGCGGCTCTCCCTGGCCTCCGAATCGTTCCCCCACGCCGCGTATTCCCTGTCCCAATCGGGCAAGAAGACACGTTCGTAACACCAGTCAGGCAGACCAGTCAAACATCGAATTTGAGCTGTGGATTCAGTGGATTATATAAACTATGCTGACATGTAGCTGACCAATCGGAACCCGACAGGCTCACCGGGCCGGATCATCGCAAAATGCATTCATCCGCTCATGACATCTTGTAGCGCTGCTGCCTTGGCCGTCACTGATCCTTTCGATCGTGCCTTTGCCGCCAGTTTGAGGATCCTGTCGACTTCACCGCTGGTTAAGCCAGCAGGGGTAGAGGAACGTACCTGCTGATCATGACCGATCAGACCGTAGGCAAGCACTATATTGCGTTTGTGATGCAGCTCGGCTGTTCCGGAGGCTTCTACTTTCTGTGCTGCCTGTTCCACCGCCGACGCATCGCCCTGCAAAGCGGCAGCCAGTGCCAGGTTCGACTGAATATCGACATCTCCGGGCGCCATGCTCAGCGCTTTTTGATAAGCAGCGACAGCGTCCTGCGTTTGCCCTGTCATAGTCAGAGCCACGCCGAGACGATTATAGGCACTACTGGTGCCAACCACCGGTGCAGCAGTAGTCAGGGCACTGACGCCAGCCGACAAGTCACCGATCTGGATGAGCGCTGTCCCCATTCCCAGCAACGCCGGGCCATTTTCAGGCGATTTGGCCAGCGCCGCTTTATATGCATTGATCGCCTCTTCAGGTTGCCCCGCACGTGAGTAGGCATCGCCGGCTTGTACCATGATTGCCGCGCTTGCCTCGGGCATCGCGGCGGCACGGGCATAAAGAGGCAATGCAGTGTCAGATTCTCCGCGCCCCTCGATGTCTTTGGCCAGTTTTGCCAGTCGCTCCGACTGAGACGTCGGCTCCGGCTTTTTACTTGCGGTTTTTTCACCCATCGTCTGACAACCGGTTGTAAGCAAGAGGGCACCGAAGGCCACCGCTAATCTATACCGCATCTTCCCCTCTCTTTTCCCGTCGCGTCCTGCGACGTTCATTTTTTCGCCTAAACGCTTAATTCTCTACAATGACCCCGACACCAACCGGTACGCGCTCATACAGATCTACAATGTCTTCGTTGGTCAAACGAATACACCCTGAAGACGTTGCAGTGCCCACGGTCCACGGCTGATTTGTTCCATGAATCCTATAAAGGGTGGACCCAATATAAAGAGCCCGTGCACCGAGAGGATTGTTGTGTCCGCCTGGAACAAAGGCAGGTAATGAGCGTCCTTTCAGTTTCTCGCGGGCTCTCATCTCGGCCGGCGGTCGCCAATCAGGCCAGTGTTTTTTGGCCGACACCCGGTCACGCCCCGACCAGCTCAGGCCTTCGCGCCCCACTCCCACGGAATATCGCATGGCCTTTCCGCCTCCCAGAACGAGATCGAGCCGCTTTGCGGTTGTATTCACGATTATGGTGCCGGTCGGTTCGGACCCCGAGTAGTTTACAACCCGCTTCGGTATGGGCTCCCTGTGACGGTCAGCAGACCCGGGATTCTCCGGAGACATAGTGTCACCAGGTGCCAGCAGTACATTGGCTTCTTCTTCAAATATCCAGGTTCTTGGGTCATACCCCCCGGTTTGTGCCCGCAGCGGGGTCACAGCCATAATCATGAGGATGATCGCAGAAACGATTACAGCTTCGCACCTTCGGGCATCGCGTTGGAAAACGCCATTGTCTCTTCTCGCCACACCATTCTCCCGGAGCCGTCTGCGAACAACCTTTCGATCAATAATCCAGTTTTCACGGATCCCCCGTTCCATTTGGATTTTCCGTTGCACGGTTGAGCCGGTATCCTCCATCAATGAATAATCCCAGCTCAATCTGGTGTGTATAGATGCTCAAAGCTGACCGAAATCGCCTTCGGCAACGCCGGTCGGAGACCATGTCCGTCTTAGGGATTGCTTTTGCACTTGTTTTCACATCCGTTGGTTCGGGGTGGGCAGCCGAACCGAGATGGCCCGCGGGGCCTTACAAGTATATGGTTCTCGACCAGTCGGTGCGGGACACGCTGACCGAGTTCGGTCGGAATATCGGGGTCTCCATCCAGATGAGCCCGGAAATCAGGGGACGAGTTACCGCGAATGTTCCACAAGGTAACGCAAAGGAGTTCCTCGAGTGGGTGTGCAACCGTTATGGTCTCGTATGGTATTTTGACGGCGCCACACTACACATCAGCAATGAAACCGAAAACCGCACCGAAATTTTGACCCTTGACGACAAGGCGCTTGATGGTATCAGCCAGCGACTTGACAGCCTCGGTCTAATGGATCCGCGTTTCCCCGTTCGGATTGACCGGGAACAAAAGGCTGCATCAATCTCAGGTCCTCCCGCCTATATCGCACTTGTCAAAGAGACTGTTGGAACATTTACGACAGTAGAAACTGTGTCAGATGGTCCCGCAAACGTCCGTGTGTTTCGCGGGCGGCAAACTCAGGCACAATCAGTCGACGTTGGATCGCCGACAGTGGAAAAAGTCAATTAAGGAGCACGTAATGCAAGTCGCACCCATCGCATCCGGATTGATTTCGACCCAGCTTCTGACGATTACCAATCCCGTTTCAAACGTAGCCGCCGCTTCGCCTGCCGGTCTTACTGAAGCGGAAACAGCTCTGCGGGTAAAAGAACAGCAGGCCAGCATGGCAGCTCAGAAAATTGCTGAAACCCAGGCAACGCAGGTCACACAGGCCGATCCGGCTGCAACCGGTACCAAGACTTTGCAAAATCACGGGACAGACAACCCGTCATCGAAGCTGGATGAATCAGCTAACGTCAAAACCGCGCCATTGCTGGATTATCTCGACAAGGCAGGCTCTGATGGGCGGTCACTGTCGCTCAATTCTTTTATAAGCTCCGGCGTGAAATCCTTTGTCGGCATTGTTGAAAACGCCCAGAGCGTGCTTGCTGGAAAAAATGGTGCGCAGGCAAAACAGACATCAGACGCCTCCCGCAGCTCAACACCGCAAGAGGCTCATGAAAATCCCGGTAACGAAAAGGGACTGGCAAGTATGGATGACGTTCTGGATCGTTACGTTTCCATCTCCTGGGCCAGTTTCAGTGCCTCACTGGCGACGAGTAGCGTCGCCGCTGCCTCCACGTCGGTCAACACCCTGGTAAAGCAACAATAGGCGGACAGCATGCACTTATCAATTCTGTCGAGGCGAACGGTTTGAACGCGCGCATGACTTCTTCAAGGGTCCGCGCCCTGTTCGTCGTCGTGTCACTTCTGATACTGCAGGCCTGTACGGTCGAGCTCTACACCGATCTCGACCAACGGCAGGCAAACGAAGTTGTGGCCGCACTTGCTCGCAAAGGCATACCCGCGCAGCGGGAAAGCAGTAAAAGCGGAAAGATAACCGTTTCTGTTCCGAAAGACCGATTTGCTGATGCCATGTCCATTCTCAGCGAGAATGGACTTCCCAAGCAAAGTTTCGAAAGCCTTGGTGACGTATTCAAGAATGATGGCCTTATCTCCTCGCCGGTGCAGGAAAAGGCCCGTATGATCTACGGACTGAGCCAGGAACTTTCGAAGACGATCCTAGATATCGATGGTGTGCTTTCGGCACGTGTACATCTGGTGCTGCCCGAAAACGATCCCCTTCGTCAAAATTTGGTGCCATCCTCCGCTTCAGTCTTTATCCGGCACAAGACAACCGTCCCGATGAACAGTTTGATCCCTCAGGTGAAGATGCTGGTTGCCAACGGCGTCGCGGGACTTTCCTATGACAAGGTTTCAGTTGTTCTGGTTCCCGTTACGGCACCAGCAGAGGCAAATGGAGACATCCAGGGTTATACATCCTTCCTTGGTCTGTGGTTACACCCCGACAGCGTGATGCCGGCGATCTGGCTTGTCGGCGGCCTCGCAGCGATCATATCCGGACTTGCTGTCTGGATATTCCTGCTGATCAGCCGACGCAGAAATGGCCAGTACAGGATCGGAGAAGCTCTGCCACCATCCAGGAGAACGGCTTCACCAAATGGATGAGACAGACACCGCATGGCACAGCTTTCTTGACCAGCCTGCCGACTATGTCGTGCCCGAGAAACTCTCCGCGTGCTTTGAAAATCGAATTTCGCTTGCACAGTGCGACCTGCTTTTAAGAAGCGATCGCCTGCGACCGCGCTTGTCGCAACGGCTGATCGAGCATTATGAACTACCCTCCCCGGCAATGGATCCGGCAGGAGAGGAAGACCGGTCAGTTGCGCTAACTCCCTCTACCCGGTTCGTTGAGCTTATCCTGCGCAGCGGTGCCGTTTTTCGGGCGAATGCAATTGCTGGTATTATTGACAAAAAACATGCGATCCGCCTTCAAACCCTGCTCGGTGAGGATGTCATCGCCTTTGCACTGAGAAATCGTGAACTTGCGGCAAAGAACCAACCGCTCGATAACATTGAACTGGCACTGGACGAGATTGTTGCAGAGGGATGGTGTTGCTTCCACGGATGGTGCATGCACGCCCCGGATATAGTGGTCGCCCGGCTTAAACTGAAGTTTGCCGCTGAAATTCCCGGGCGAATCCACTTCAATACCGATCACCATGAACTGGGCGCTCAAATCGTGCGGCGTGTTGCGATTGAACTTTAATTGTCAGCCTGGCCGTTGTCCTCCTGTAATACCCAACAGAGAAACAAACATGGATCCTGTTCGCAGATACTGCCGTCCGGATTGGAATCACAGAAGCGCTGAAGCTTAAACCCCTGAAGCTTGCTCAGTCACTTTCCGACACGGCCCCTTACGGGCGTCCTTGAATTTGGCGATGAGACGGCTCTCTCACGCCCGGCCCAGACTGTAGTTCCATAATCACGCGATCTACATGCGCAGGTGGCGATCCGGTCCGGTGGCAAAGGGCTCCCGGAAACGAGTGTGCGTGCGAACTTCTACAGATCCGAAGCGACCTGATTGATTGAAATTATACTTACCAGCACCCCAGGACCGCCACACCGCAATGTTCGTGAAACGCATGGCCTTCTAACGCCGCCAGCAAACCTGAGCAACGCTGAACCAAATGGATTTTCTGAACCTCGAACCACAAGCTAGTATCGCAATGCACATGAGAACCAGCCCGGCGCTTACCGTCGGGCACGAAGTTCGAACTCAAGGAGACCCCTGTGGACAAAGTAGACGATTCCGGCGGGAATGTGAACGAACTGAAGAATTTCTGGCAGGAACAGAAAGCCTTTCAGCTGGCAATGACCAAGTTCAATCTTCAGGTCGAAACTGACAAGGCCCAAGCTCAGTCACGCAACCGTGTAGCAGATGCGGTCGGCCAGTCCGGTCGCTAATACAAGCGTGTCCTGACACAATTCTGCCCGGCCGGATGGTCGGCCGGGTAATTTTGCCGGGAGGATAACAAGCCGATGCACGCCCTGCCCGTTTTACTGGAAAAATGGCGTAACGGCTTTGCGGATGGAAATGTTCGACTGAGCGTCGCTGCAGGATTGCACCGAGGCGCAACCATCTCGCTGGATGGTTCGGCTCACGTCATCGGTTCCGACGCTGAAGCTGATATTGTTCTGAAGGACGCCGGGATCGCCCCGCGCCATGTGTTGTTGCGGCCCGCTGGTCGCCGCATCGAAATAGAAGCTGTCGGTGGTGATGTTGAAGTAGACAGCCACCATGTTTCCGAAGGGCATGGGTATAGGACCCGACTACCCGTTAATATCGTCGTCGGTAGCGCCCGGATGGTAATCTGCGCTCCTTCCCAACCCGAACCGAAAAGCTTTTTCAGACGTCCGACGACTGCCGTTGCTGCGGTGGTCTGTTGTGTTGGCGTGTTCGTATCGCTGGCTGCACATGCGCTGATGAGCGCCCCGGTTGGTGCCCGTCTGGATACTGACACCGCCAATACTGTGCAGGTTGCTACGCAAAACAAGGCGGAAACTCCGGCCATGGCCCGTGGCATCCTTACTGCGCAATTGGACCAGGCAGGCATCAGCGGGGTAACTTTGGCTGTCGAGAAAAACCGCCTTGTGGCTTCGGGCGCTCTTGCCAAGGAGAAAAGCGAAGCCTGGCTGGATATACAGTCCTGGTTCGATCGCACCTACGGTGACAAGATCGTGCTGACTTCCAACGTTACCGTTAGCGGTGTTGGCGCGCCTCCGCGCCTCGCGCTGCAAGCCATATGGTTCGGACCCAATTCATATGTGCTTGCGGGAGACGGCGCACGATATCATGAGGGTGCATACGTAGATGATGGCTGGATGATCAGCAAAATTGGCGAGAAGTCGCTTCACCTCAGTAAGGAGGGGGCAACTATTGCTCTGAACTACCGATGACGCGACGTACGGACGCTATCCGCCTTGATCCAACCTCACCAGGTGATATCCGGAATATCGGGCGGTCCCCGGCAGTTCAAGGTAAAGCGGTCGAACGCCAGGATCTGAAGGCAATTGATGCGCTTCGCAAGCGCAGAACCGCACAAGGTACAACCCAGACCGACGCCAGCGAAGCGACACAGCCTGGAATGACATTCGCGTCGCTGACCAACAGCGACACGCTCAACGAAATTCTCAACGAATTTGTGCGCCCGCATATTGCCGACGTTTCGATCATCCGCCAGGCAGTGCAACTGCTCGGCGAATACATCGATGGCGATCTGACGCCGTTGGAGCAAAACGGAAATCTACGCTCGCTCACAGTAGCCCTGATTGATGATGAAATCAGTCGCCATAAGAGTTTTTCCGAACGGCTGCGCGAGGAGACTGGCACTGACAGATCCTCATGACACGGTTCAGCTGCTCCATTTGCTTGGCTACGTCTACGGATGTCACGGCCAGGCCAAACGAGGGGCGGCCTATCTTTTGATTGCCGCCCAACTATCCCCGAACGATATCCGAGTTCTTCGGACGCTCAGCCACCTTCTCACGCTGGATGGTGAAGCCGACAAGGCACTCGAAACAATAGCGCGGCTGGAGGTACTGGGTGATAGAGAGAACCCGGCGCTTCATCTGTTAAAAAGCCGAGCGTTGCATGTGGCTGGCCGTCAGGAAGAGGCCCGGCAGGCGTTTAACCGGTTTGTGAAAATGCGGGCAGAGATCGGGACATGATGAACACTTTAACCCGTTTCCTCGCCCGGGCAAGAAACACCAGCGATATCGTTGTCGCCGTGCTGGTTCTGGTAGCCGTCAGCATGATGGTTATTCCACTGCCCACATGGGCTGTTGACGGGCTCATCACACTCAACATCGCCTTCAGCGTCCTCATCCTGCTCAGTTCGCTTTATGCGACCTCGCCCCTGCAATTTTCCGCGTTGCCTTCCGCGATCCTGATCGCAACCCTTTTTCGACTGGCGATTACCATAACGACGACCCGCCTCATTCTTCTTCAGGCAGACGCTGGTGAAATCGTTACGGCTTTCGGAAACTTCGTGGTGGGCGGAAGTATTGCTGTCGGACTGATCATATTCTTCATCATCACGATTGCGCAGTTTGTGGTAATTGCCAAAGGTGCGGAACGGGTCGCCGAGGTAGCGGCACGTTTCACGCTGGATGCCTTGCCCGGCAAACAGATGAGCATCGATGCCGAACTGCGCAACGGTGACATCGATCAGGCCCAGGCGCGTGCGATGCGCCAGACACTTGAACAGGAAAGCCAGTTCTTCGGTGCCATGGACGGTGCCATGAAATTCGTCAAAGGCGACGTACTTGCCGGAATGGTTTTTATTTTCGTCAACCTTATCGGTGGTCTGGCAGTTGGAATTTTGCAGCACGAAATGGGATTTGCAGAAGCCGGGATGACGTATTCCCTGCTTTCAGTTGGAGACGGCCTCGTCGCCCAGATTCCAGCGCTTCTGGTTGCCGTTGCAGCTGGCACAATGGTTACGCGCGTCGCGAGCGCAGAAAACGGTAGTGATCTGGGACGCCAGATTACCTCGCAGCTTCTGCGCAATTCGCGAAGCCTCATAATGGCCAGTATAATCATGTTCGTTCTGGCGATCGTTCCGGGCTTCCCCATGCCGGTATTTATCATACTCGGTCTTATTCTGGGCGTTGCCGGATACGCCATGCGTCGCAATCAAGCCGACGGACACCCGTCAATCCGCGAAACGGTACAACTGCAGCAATTGTCCGACGATCACGAAGTGGAAGAGCGTGCAATCGCTTACGATTCCCCGTTCGTCGTACGGATTGGCACCGAGCTGGCAGCGGATCTGCCCGCCGATTTGCTGCAACTGTCGCAGAACGAAGCACGCAGCGTTATCGGCACCGAGCTTGGTATCGACGTGCCTCCGGTTCCGCGTCTCGTCGACAGGACACTCAAACCGCGCCTGTTGCGTATCGATCTCGATGATGTGCCAGTACTTGAAATGGAAATACCGCCTGGCTGCGTTCTCGTCGAAGAAGATCCGGCTCATCTCGAACTGGCAGGAATTTCCGCTGACGATCTGATAAGGATTCAGGGTCACACACGGATGTTTCTGGTCGCCGGGGACCAGCAGGCCGTTCTTAGCGAAGCAAATATTCCTTTTCAGCCGCCGGGAAATATCACGGTACCTCTGCTGGGTTTTGTATTCAGGATGTATTCCCAGCATTTCATCGGTATCCAGGAGACCAACCGTCTCCTGCAGGATCTGGGTAAAACCTCTTCAGAGCTCGTGTCGCAGGCAAAAGAAGTCATACCGACGACGAAAATGCTGGAAGTTCTGCGAATGCTCGTCGCAGAGGGTGTGACGATACGCAATCTGCGCGTCATCCTTGAGGCTCTGGTCGAGGCGGGAAACGATGAAACGCACGTACTCCATGAAAAGGTACGCATGGCTTTAAAGAGACAGATCAGTTTCCGTGCGGCCGACGACAATAACGTTATTGCTGCGTTCATCCTTGAACGCTCCGCCGAACACGACGTACGAAGTGCACTACGCCATGCGAATACAGGCGCAGTACTCGACTTGTCCGACGACGCACTTCGCAGTGTCGCACAGCAAATCAAGCAGTTAACCGCACGATCCGCGGCCAATACCCCGCCCGTTGTTATTACGGCTGCGGATATTCGCCCGCACCTGCGTGCCCTGCTCATCCATCACGGCGTCGACATCCCGGTATTGTCCTATCAGGAGCTGGCGTTTGAATTCAACGTACAGCCGTTGGGGACAGTGACAGGATCAGGATCCGGGAACCGCGTGCAGGCGAGGCTGACCAATGGTCCGCAAGACGTCAGTCACTCACAAGAGGCGTGAGACAATAAGAGTGGGAACAATAAAACATGGATGATTTCGCATTACGACAGCCATGTCCTGGATATGTTTTCTGGCAGGCATGTTGCCGTATTCTGGCGTTCGCTGGTGCGCTTTTTCTATTGCTTTGCTGGGCGGCGAGCGCTCAGGATGCATTACGTCTTTCGGGACAGACTGCTATCGATCTGCCTGTCGGACAGGGACGGATCATACGGTTTAACGAACCAGTAGAATCTGTTTTCATGGCCGATTCAACCATTGCAGAACTGCAGGTAGTGGCCCCCGATGTTGTCTATGTTTATGGTATAAAGCCCGGCGCGACCAATCTCATAGCCATGACCCGGGCACGCAAGATACAGGCGGCGACCCAGATTGTAGTGGCCAACAATGCCCGGGCAGCCAACCGTGCGAACCAGGCAGCAGCTCCCACCTCAACGACTAATCTGACCTTCAGCGGCAATCAATTAATCGTAGATGGCCAGGCTGGTAATATCGATGACGCTCTGGCAACGGAAAATGTTGCGCGCAGCTTTTCGCTTCCCGACCAGCCCCCGATCAACAATTCGACCCTTGGAGGAGGATCACAACAAGTCAATATTCGCGTACGTTTTGCAGAAGTAGCGCGCAGCGAGCTGCAATCTTACGGCATCGACTGGGAGTTCGGATATGAATCGAACGGTCTCAAGCTGGGAATATTCGGTAATAATGCTGTCCCGGATGGCGGTGGCAATCTGGGAGCCGGGGGATCGACATCGGGAGGCTTCAAATTTGACGTCGTCATCGAAGCACTCAAACGCAATGGGCTGGTGAAGATACTCGCCGAACCAAATCTGACTGCCGTCAGCGGACAGCCCGCAAACTTCCTCGCAGGCGGCGAAATTCCTATCCAGGTGCCACAGGGCCAAGGCGTCTACACTGTCGAGTACAAGCCCTTCGGGGTTTCATTGAACTTTACTCCGACCGTTATCGGCAAGAACCGTATTGCCATGCACGTCAAGCCAGAGGTCAGCGAAATCTCCAGTATCAATGCATCTGCAGGTTCGGACGGGTTCAGTTATCCAAGTTTCGTTGTCCGCAGAGTTGATACCACTGTTGAAGTCGGGAGCGGACAGACTTTCGCGCTTGCGGGACTGTTTCAGCAAAACATGACACGCAATCTGGAGAAAGTTCCAGTCCTCGGAGATACACCGATCCTTGGAAACTTGTTCAGGTCAGAGAGGTTTCAGAAACGCGAGACCGAACTGGTGGTCCTGATCACGCCCTACATTGTTAATCCCGTCAGCAGCCGCAATCTTGCAACGCCAATCGACCGTCCCGCACGAAAAAAGCCGCAGCGGAACAAGAATGCCCCATCCATGGGATTGATCATCAAGTGAGGAGGACGCCGATGGCTTTTCATATAAACGGTCTTGGCAGGATTCTCCCGATTATCCTTCTTTCAGCGTGCGCCACACCCGCGCCGGAACCGGATCATTCAAACGACTACAGTTATGTTCCAACAGGTCAGAGCGATGGTGCCAAGGGGGTTCAGGGTTCCGTTCTGGTTCCTAATGCCTGCCTGACACCACCGGCCGACCAGGAACCAACGTCAGCTGGCACCCGGTTTATGAAAGTTTCGCAGGTCGGACCGCATTTACCTCCAGGCTGCGCAAATGCCTATAATCTTCAGCTCATGGTCGAAAGCGAAAAAGATCTGATCGAAGGGCGCCGGATGGGCCCTCCGCCTTCCGCACCTTCGGTGCGAGCGGCGCGCCGGTATATCTATGGAACGGAGGATGCTCCCGAACAACCCCAGGACCGTGAACCGCAAACGCAATAGCACGCTCATTTTACCCGCTTCCGGTGGGAACCTGCAGAAGCGATAAACGATGGCCGACAAAGATACAGAAGAAAAACGTTTTCCGGCGTCAGCCAAGAAACTCCGGGATGCTCGAAAGCGGGGCCAGGTAGCCAGCAGCCGTGATCTGTTGAGCGCTGTATCCTTTATAGCGGTACTCGGTCTTTTTTATTTCTTTCGTGGCTGGTTCTTTTCACGTTTTATCGAACTAATCGATATCGTCACTCTGGCGGGCAGCCAACCGTTCGAGTTGCTGGCCAGGCAGGCAATGATGATGGTGTTCTGGTTATTCCTTACCATCATGGGAGCTGCTCTGGCGATGATGTTCCTGTCTCTCGTCCCGACAGCCATTATTATGATGAAGGGATTGATTTTCTCCGGCGAACCGATGAAACCCCAGTTCAGCCAACTGAGCCCGATAACAGGGTTCCGACGACTTGCATCCTTGCGCAATCTCATGGAGTTCCTCAAGGGGGTGATCAAGGTTGCAGCACTTTCATCGATTTTCATTGCCATCGGAGCCGGCTGGCTGTCGCCAATCTTTCAGGCGCCGGTGTGTGCGCCTGGCTGCCTGGCCCCCGTGGCATTCAGTGCGCTGGTTGCATTTGCAGTGACTGGAGCGCTAAGCTTCGTTGTTCTCGGGTTGGCCGATATTCCTGTCCAGAGGTGGCTTTTTGGCCGAGACATGAAAATGACCCGCAGTGAATATAAGCGTGAGCATCGCGATATCGAAGGTGACCCCTATATTCGACGTGAATTCAATCGCTTGCGACAGGAAGCAGTTTCTGTTCCCTATCAAAGTGCAAAAGCTGGTCCGACACTGGTCTTCACAGGAAACAGGCGGACGATCGCCATTCGCTTCGTCAGGGACGAAACGCCGATGCCAATGATCGCCGGGAAAGCGTCTGGAGAGGACGCCCTGCAACTGGAGAATGCTGCACGTCGCATGCAGATACCTGTTATCAGGGATATCGGCCTGGTCGATACGATGTTCGATCGTTCAACGCTCGGGCAGTACGTGCACAGCGATTTCTTTCCTTTGGTTGTGCCCCATCTTGTTGCGCTCAATCAGGTTTAGCCGGTAACAATCGTTTCGATGGTGCCGTCTCAACGCCTCGGATTCCGGGCAGCCCACAGTGGCCACTGCCGCCAGAACCAGGGAACTAATGGTAAGCAAAGGAACACATGAGATGATACAACTTTTGAGATTGTAAAGACTTTTGGAAGTCCGCTTTTCAACCATTACAAGCCCGATGCTGCCGCCCGTTCAGCCAGCCGCATCCTATTTTTGCTGCCTCGTCTTCGGCTTGCAACGATACGTAAAAATATTCTGTTTGGAATCAACGGATTGAACCGGAATTCCAAGTGGATTTTGCAGTCTGGCTGAGCCGCCTTACCATATTTTCTGAAGAATACTGATGCTGGATGCTTTTGCGCCCTGCCCGTTCCAGACCGAACCGGTCAAGGGTACCGGAAGTGACGCGCAAACGGTCTGGATCCACAGTTCGGGAGTTGTTGGATGCGAATATTTGATATTATTCGGAAATTTCCGCCGCCACCACCGCCGCCGCCTCCTCCCCCGCCACCACCGCCAGCACCAAAGCAGCCGGATGTGAAGCCGGTCTCGACCACACAGACCGAGAAAACACCTACGGAGATTGCTAACGAAATTCATGCCGATCTCGGCAAAGGCAAGAGTATCGATACAATTGCACAGGAGCGTGGCATGACGCGTGAAGCTGTCATGACTGCGCTTGGCGGAGAAAAACCTCCCGAGATTGTTGTCACGCAGGGCCAGAACGGTGACACACGTGTCACAACGATTACCGATAGCCAGGGGCGCTCGGTCACCGAGAATGTCGATTATCAACACGGCACTCATTACACCGTGACAACCACGGCTGACGGGGACACGGATACGTCGCCCATTCGCACTGAGAGCGAAAAAAAGCAAGAAATCAGCTACGATTCCGAAACCGGCGTGACGACCACCAAGGAAACGGACGATCTCGGCAGTGGCGAGACGCAAACCGAAACCAGTTATGAAAACGGTACAAAAGTCGAAACGACGATAAAGCCAGATGGCTCGGTTCAAACCTTTGTAACAGGTCCAGACGGTGAAAAAGTCGAGCTGGATCCAAAGCAATCGGCCCCAGGATTGCCCGGCGACAATGGCACTCTGAAAACCGCTGACCAGAATATCACTGATACTAAAACCGCGCTCGAGGACGGCAAGACGGTCGAGGAGATTGCCCAGGAACGGGGCTTGTCTGCCGATCAGGTCCGCGCAGAATTGCTGGCAGCCGGTGTCGAAATCAAAGAGACAACCAATGGCACCACCACGTCAGTAACTCTGACAGACAGCAAAACCGGTGACAAAACGACCTACACCCAAGAGGTGCACGACAACAGCCTTCCGGAGGGCGTGCAGGGACCCGTCGCTCCGTCCTTTACGGTGACTACGGTTGAAACCACAGATGGTGCGACTGGCGCAACAACAAAAACTGTTACCAATACGCAAACCGGTGAAATCACGAATAATGAGACCGATGAAAACGGTCGGGTAACAGAGACCGTCACCCAACAGGGTGCAGACGGTAAAGAGACCACAACAACGTCGGTGACTGCAAACGACTACACCATGATCACGGCCCCCGACGGGACAGTTACGTTGAAGGATAACGAGACAGGCGACACGATAACACTCGAAAAGGGCAGTCCGGAAGCTGCACTGGCGAAGTCTTTGATTGAAGCCAATCCCAACAGCAGTGATGCTGCGGAAAAGAAGGAAGGTGAAGTCACCAAGGCCTTTGCTGAAAGCCAGCTCGCGGACAAATTTCTGGAAGCACAAGAGAAGACCGCCACCGATGCCACGCAGGCGAAAAATGACGCTATCGATGATCATGGCATCACCAATCCGGCGGATCCTGACGGGCCTAAACTTCCTGGCATTGCAGCAACGCCAACGGAAAGAGATGGTGTACTGGATCCTGCCGGCGATCCTCCCAAGTTTGGCATCCCTCCGGGCGAGAAATGGATTGCATATCCCGTCAACGGCCAGTGGGTCTGGATGCACCCTGATGTCGCCGCCGCAATTCAGGATGAATATATTGCCCTTTCTCAGGTGACTGAAACCAAGGCACAGATTGGCAGTAACTATGCTGATCTCAACCGATACCTGCTCGATCCTGACTACAAGGAGGCTGTCGACGCCGCCCAGGCCGGAATAAACGAGAAACTCGAACCTCTGGGGTTTCAGTGGAACCCGGTCAAACCGACGGGCACGCTGGAGGACGCCAAGCAACTACAAACTGACGCTCACGATGCCCATACCAAGGCTACCGAGGCGTATAACGCTTATAAGGATGGCAAAACGCTTCTCGACCAGGCAATCGATAAGCGTGTTAATATGGGTTACTATCCGGGTCGCAATGACACAGTCGTGGTCGCAGCCGACAGTGATTACAATTTCCAGGATGAGGTCGAAAAGGGTGAAGCTGCATGGGCTGAGGTAAACGACCTGATGGCCCAGGCAGACGTAAAGAACAAGGCAGGTGATCAGGCGCTTGCCGACATGATGGCTATCACCACCGGATCGGACAATCCACCGCCCGACCTGCTGGAAAAGAACCAGGAGCCGGTGGAAATCAACATCGGTGATCAGACGGTTAAGGTGTCGCCGGACATTGCGGAGGCGTACAACGCGGCAGATGGCGGGATCGATGCACTTTCCAGTGCTACTTCGATAGCCGTGCAGGTTAACGTCACCCAACCAGACGGTAGTGTGAGGACGGAATGGCGTTGGGTCGAACCGCAAGTGGCGCTATTCAAGACCCAGACCGACGGTGCCCTGCAACTCAGCGAGGCCTATTCCAACTACTATTCGCAAAAGAGCGGGAAAGCCGATTACGACGTTCTGGAAAATCAGACAATCGAACAACAAAGACAACGTGCCCCGCACCAGTTTGATCCGGACGGATTTACCGATGCCGGTGGAAAATTCAGCGGAAAGTTCAAGAGTGCCGAAGTCATCCAGAACGCCGACGGACAGTTTGTCCTGGAAATCAAGTACGAACACAAAACGCTGAAGATCGACATCACTGCCGATCCCGACGACAAGAACGCAAGCGATGAAGCGCGCAACGGTCCGCTTGCCCAGCAGTGGCGGGAGCTTCAGGCGAGCTCTGCGCCCGGATCAAACGGTTATCAGTGCGTCGCCAATCCCAATCCGCTCGCTGGTTACGAGCAAGCAAAGATCAATGTTAACAATCTGCTCGATAAACGCGTCGATGTGAACATCGGCGAGATCGACAAACAGATCAAGGGTATGGACAACAAGGTGCAAGAGGCCATCGACCAGTACGGCCCTGGCACCCCGGAGCCCCCTGCCGGATTGCTTTCCGATGGACAAAAGCCGGTAGAAGTGAAACTTGGAAACGGACAAATTGTTAAGGTTTCTCCGGAGGTCGCACAGGACCTTGATGGTTTATCGGGTCCGGAAAAGATCAAGGCGCTCGCTGACAGCGGTAAGCCGATATGGATCGAGATAAGCCCGAAACCGGGTGCGCCAGAAGAAGGCCGCTGGGTTAATCCGCATGTTGCCAACCTCCAGATTCAGCTCGGCATTCTGAACCACCAGCGCGACCAGCTGGATGACGTCAAACAAAAGATCGCAAGCAGTATCGACCAATCGGAACTGCTCTTGTCGGAACCGGAACGGCTTGGCACCAACGACGCCGACCGTGTCCTTCTTGACAAGAACGAAGACAAAACACTGAATGGTATTTTCCAGCCAAAATTCCAGGGTCTGCAAGACGATGGGTTTGATAACAAGTTTAGAAAACGCTCCAGCGAAGAACTGAGCAACTTTATCGGCGAAACCACGGGCCTTGCCGGAGCAGACGACGCGGAAGCGCGCAATAAAATCATTGATGAGATCCGCAACGTCGGTGGCGACACTCCCGAAGTCAGGGCGGTACCGATCTTTTACGTACCTGAAAGCGGAGAGACAAGCCAGACAACCCTGTTTGCTGTCCAGGTCAGTGGCGGCAAAACGAAGTATGTCGACGCCAATGGTCAAAAATTCGATGGGATTAAAGATTTCCAGGAGAACAACCGCCTGTTCGATGACAGCGGCAAACTGGTTATTCCCAAAAATCTGGAAATGAAGGAAGGGCAGGACGGCCAGATTGCGCTGGATGTCGTAGATGCACGCATCGTTTCGGCATGGGACAAGGTTGTTGACCCGGTCGTTGGTCTCGTCGGGACCGGCGCAACCCTCTTGTCATTTACACCGCTCGCACCGGTCGCAGCGCCAATCGCAATTGGTAGCGGTATTTACCTGGGCGGACGTGCCGTCATCAGACAGTCCGATTATCTCGATCATGGCGGCGAGTGGGGAGATACGGAATCTCTGATGAACGTGGCCAGTGTCGCCATGACTGCGCTACCTGTCATCGGCAGCAGCATGCGCACTTTCGGCATGGCTGCGCGCACCGAAATGTCATTCGGGCGTTCGCTGCAGGCGAATTTCGGCGCAATGCGCATGAAAGATTCAACCTTCAGGTTGGGCGGACGAAACTTTAATCTCCAGGCCTCGCCCTATGCAGCCAGTGCCCGATCCTATCTCAACAGCGGACGTGCCATGAATGTTGCCGCCCATGGATTGGAGGGCACCGCAGCAATCATCGGCGTTCCGATGATTGCTGCCACTGCAAGTGACCTTCTAACAAACAGCGACAAGATGTCGGGGCTGGAATTTACCAACGCTATCACTGGATTGGGAACAGGTGTCGTCGGCACTGGCATGGGCGTCAGATCTTTCGCAGCCATGCGGCCAGTCCGGACCAGCAACGGCGACGAAAGTGCAACAAAATCTCCCGTGGATGCGACTGTTATCAAAGCCGCCTATCGCTCTCCCCTCGAGCCCGAAGGGACCGGGCCGACCAGCACGAGCCCCGCGGCCCAACTTCCCGGCATCAAATCCCCCAAGGAACCTACAAGGATCCAGCTGATCGACGAAACCGGGCAACCGATTACGGCGACTGTGCTCGGTCGTGGTCCAAAGAATGCCGAGAATATCTATGTAACCGCTAAAGGTGGGTGGTCACCCCGGGGTGACGAACCCCAGTTTAGCAACAAAAGTCACACCGTCGTCTGGGACGGCAATGACGCTTACGTCGTGCCGTGGACCCGGGGCGCCTCGCCCAACCACCGACCATCAACCAACCGGGGTCCGAGCCGCGCGCAACTTGAGGCTACAGCACCTCGCAAGATCGACATCGGGCAACTGAAGCCAAAGCATGTGCCGTGGCTGAAATCCGATCAGATCGAGGGTTTCTCGACCAGGCAATGGGCCGACTTCAAGCAGGCTGGTCTGCAACCTCATCTGACCCGTAACCAGATGCGCGGAATCCCGGAAGCTCGTATCAGATATCTCGACGCTGGAATATTGACGCAAAACCAGGTCAAATCTCTTACCCAAGGGCAATTGGCAGCCTTCACCGGGCCTCAATGGAAGACGTTCAACAAGTCGGGCTCGCAGGCATATCTCACCAAAACCCAGTTGAGCTCTCTCTCGGACAAGCAATTCAAACAGCTCGATATGGCCGGACTGGCAGGAAGACAGGTCCCCTGGTTGTCCGCAAAAGGCCAGGTGCCAGGGATGACAACCACCCAATGGAAGGCATTTAATCAGGCAGGACTGCCGGAATATATGACGCAGGGGCAAACCCGCGCCATACCGACAAACCGGATGGCAACCCTGAATGTACCTGTAATGAAATCCAGGCAGATTGCAGGGCTTACCCAGGAACAATGGGCAGCCTTCAACCGGGCTGGACAGCAGAAAAACCTCACCGAATCCCAGCTGAGATCGCTCTCGGACAAGCAATTCGAACAACTCCGTATGGCCGGGCTGGCAGGAAAACAGGTCCCCTGGATGTCCGCAAAAGGCCAGGTGGCAGGGATGACAACCACCCAATGGAAGGCGTTTAATCGGGCAGGCCTGTCGGAATACATGACGGAGGGGCAAACCCGCGCCATACCGACAAACCGGATGGCAACCCTGAATGTACCTGCGATGAAACCCGAGCAGATCTCCTGGTTTACCCAGAAACAATGGGAGGCTTTTAAGCAGGCTGGACAATTAAAAAATCTCACAGAACCCCAGGTCGCTGCCATTCCACTGGAGCGCGTCCGTTCACTTGATATGTCGAGCCTCGCACCAGAGCAGTTCGGCTGGCTGAGCGACGCCCAGGTGGGCGTGATGTCAGGACCGCAATTGCGATCCGTACCCGACAGCAGCGTGGGATTAATTGCTCCCAAGCTGAAGCCTGAACAAATCCCGGAACTTACCACGCCCCAGATGGAGGCAATAACCGCCAAATACCGACTGAAAATGACTGCAGAGAACAGAACAATGCTCAAGGAGCTTATCCTGGCTCGCAATCTGACTGTTGATGAAATCGGCGGTATGTCATCAATGGCCTGGAAAACCTTTAAAGGGCATCAATGGCAGGCATTGACTGGTGATCAGTTACGGGCCATTCCGGGAAAACGGGTAAAGCATATAGACCTTGGCGCACTCAAGCCGGAACAGTTGCCCGAATTCACGACGGAACAGTCGCGCAGGTTTACACCAGGACAAATGGGAGGGCTCACCAAAGAGCATCTTGAGGCATTTACGACGACCCAGAATGCGGCCTTCAGGCCGGTACAGACAGCAGGGATCAAGCCTGATCTCCGCCAGGCGCTCAATGGCTACAAACCTGCGTCGCGTCCTGTACAGGCCATTGCGAGTATGCGCGCCGCCGGTGTTACCGATTTTGTAATGACAGGAACCGCTACGGGAGCATTTGCAGTGGTCATGCCACTTCTGCCCCCCAATGTTCAGCTCGCTATCCATGCCAGCAGCTATGGGGTGCGTGCCGCAACCCAGGTTCTTATGGCTCTGCCTTTCAAACAGATGGATGTAAGCCATCCTTTTGGACGTAGTGTGCGTGCTGTCACAGCCCTCAGCTATCTGCCCAATCAGGTCTATGGCGGTATTCCCGGAACGTTCGATGGGTCCTATAGCATCCCATCCAATATCTCCAGTGGTCTGTTCACGGGCAGCAATGTTGCCTACGGAGCCAAGGCGCTTCGAGAAGCACGCACCGGTCAAAGCGCCTTCCCCAATGCGGATAAATATCACCTGCCATCCTATTTGGCCGGCAGTGTTTTGCCGTTTGGCAACGTTTTACCGATTTTCGGTGGTGAGACTATTAAGCCTCTGGACGCCACCGCCAATTCCTTGTTTGCTTTTGGCTCCGGCTGGTTATGGGCCAAACAGCATCCAAAGCTGGGTAAAGCCGGTTGGGGCGGGAATTTGACGACCGCTGATCGCTGGATCTACGGCGTCACGTTTGGCGGCGGTTTGGCGATAACCAGTTTCATGCAGTTCGCGAAACTGTTTGGAGATAACGAAGATAACACTTCCCCTGCCGTCGACACCAAAACCGAACCGTCGGTTGAGCCTCCCGAGACAGAACGGCCAGAAGAAAAACCGGAACCAAAGCCCGAGCAAGAACCACAACTGGTGGTGATCGCACCGGACGGCCTTAATATAAGACAAGTACCCGATCCCAACGGTGAAAAGCTCGGCACACTTCGCCCCGGCTCTCTGATTGACGAGGAAGGTACTCGCCAGACGGATGGAGAAGGCAATCAGTGGGTCAAGATGACCGGGTTCAATGAAGAGGGCACGCTAAGAACCGGCTGGGTGCTGGCCGACCAGGTGGCCGTGCATCCGTCCGGGGACCAGAACAATCAAGGCCGTTTCAATCCTGAACTCGATAACCAGGGATATACGGCAATCGTTGTGGACACCGGTGACAATATTGTCGTCATTGCAAAGACAAACAACCGTGACGTAGCTGAAACAGTCGCACTAAACCTCGGACATATCACGGACCCTAGCCTGATCTTCAAAGGTGATCGTGTCTATCTTCCAACGCAGGCAGTGAGTTGATGGTGGGGTATTATCGCGCTTGTGTTCAACGGTGCGTCTGGTAACGACACGTTGGAGTGACTGCACGTAGCCGCGCATGTGCAGTCACTCCGGGTTCCTGAAGATGCACTATCGGGAGTTGACACCATCGCGATCGGCGTTTTTTCTGAAGCAATCAGCAGAGCTCGTGTACTTTGTGGTACGGCGGTTCCAGGAACCCGGGTATCTCATTTCCATCCCGCTTCAATGTTATGTAATCACCCTGACGGACAATCCAGGCCTGAAAACCGCTTTACAACCGCCACCTGGACGTCCCACGGACGGATAGATCAAAGCCGTTCCTACCCGCTCGCAAAAATCGATCTAGTGCCTGCCCGAAGGGACAAGCAGTCGTCGTGTCAGTCTGGTAGCTTGCATGATCTGGTATACTGCGCAGGTCATGAAAATTCGACATGAAAGTCGTTTACAGTTCCCGATGGGGGCTAATGCCATCAATGACTTTGGCCACTTTCAATGCGCGTCTACGGTGAAATTGATGTCAACTTGCGATGCAAGAAACATTGCAGGAATGTCCCTTCATTCTTAAACCGGATGGGCATCTTTCCACCGAAGATAGCTGTTTAGTCCCGGCATTTGATGGAGCGGGTTGAGTGTAAACCGTTCTGGTTCGTTTGCCCAGACTTTGCAGATGTATTCATAGGGCGTGAGGCCTCGCAGCGTCTTCAGCCGACGTCCGTAATTGTAGGCGTCGATAAAGTCGTGGAGGTGCGCGGTTAGCTGGGCATGGCTGTCGTAATGGTAACGTTTGACAGTCGCTTCCTTGATCGTTCGGTTCATCCGCTCGACCTGGCCGTTGGTCCAGGGATGTTTGATTTTGGTGAGCCTGTGCTAGATCCCATTCTCACGACAACGCATGTCGAACATGTGCGTCATGTAGGTGGCCGTGGGGCCATCGGCATAACGTGGTGGGAAGGTGAACTGGATGCCATTATCCGTCAGGACGGTATGAATTTTGTAGGGCACGGCGGCGATCAGCGCGACCAGAAAGGCGGACGCTGATGTCCTGCCCGTTTTGGTGACCAACTGGACGAAGGCAAACTTGCTGGTCCGGTCGATCGCCACGTAAAGATAGAGTTTGCCTTCGGCCGTACGCACTTCGGCGATGTCGATGTGGAAGTAGCCGATCGGATAGGTCTTGAACTTCCTTTTTGGTTCCTTTTCGCCCGTCACTTCTGGCAATCGGCTGATCTCATGCCGTTGTAGGCAGCGATGTAGGGACGAGCGTGTCAGATGCGGGATCGTGGCCTGCAGAGCATAGAGACAGTCATCGAGCGGCAGCAGTGTATGCCTGCGGAAGGCAACGATGATCGCCTCTTCTTCGACTGAAAGCGTCGTTGAGCGCGCGTCTTTCGGACCGGTTGGCAGATCCTTCACCGCAGTACGCCGCTTCCACTTCGCTACTGTCTTCTGGTTGATCCCATAGCGCTTCGCCAGAACCCTCAAACTCTCTTGACTATGTTGTATCGCTCGACGGACCGCCGCTGTCGTGCGGGCGCTCCCGTGTAAAATCTGACCCATAGCGCATCCTTCCATTTCTGGTCGAATAATGCTCCATCAAATGCCGGGACTAAACAGATAGCATCTGTATTGGAGCGTTTTGGCCGCCCATTGGCTTAAGGGACGTTGAAGTATAACCGTAGCCCATTGAAAAGCCCAGCAAGGCTAACCCTGGACTTCTTGTCTTGATCAAGCTTGCCTTTGAAGCTTCCAGATTTCTTGCGGTTCCATGTCGCGACAGGCACATCGAAAAGGTCCGCCGAATCCTGGCTCGTAAACTCCCAACGGGAAAAACCGCCCGGAACAGATTTGACGATGACGGAACCCTCTTCCCCACAATTTGAGTACTGTGTCTTCCTGTCGTGCAAGAGCCAATGCATTTACACAATGCGTCAGTATGCACCAGAACCGGGCGTCCGATCACTGACACGCTATTTTGTGCGGCCCGCTTCAGACAACTTGGCAATACCTCCTTACGGGTCGATTTCAGCACTCAAGAAACCAGAAACAGCTATTTCGTTACCGTTACATTACTTACTACACCGCCAAAACAGGAGTATTGCCCAACGCCAGCTCCCGTCGGGGGCGGTCAGCATCAACGCTCAGAGAACTGGAGCAACACATGGCCCTCAGCTTTCGGACGATCCAGGATAAAAGTCTTTCCAACGGTGCCTCATTCACCTTTGATTTCGGCGACACGATACAACAGTTCATCGTTGGACCTGCCTATTTCAAACTCAGTTATGGCGAAGACCACAACTACGAATTCAGCAAGATGGCATTGACCTTTGCAAACTCTCAGACGGGCACTTCTGTCCAGACCAGCGTAACCGCAATTCTGGAAGACGACGATCACTCCATCAACCTTGGCGAGAGTTTCATTTCCCTCTCGGCCATCGGCGTGGTCGGATCGGGTAGGGACTACACCGTGCAACTCGGCACCCAGCCCAACGTCCCGTCGGGGGCGACAGAAACCAGGATCTGCGATAATGCATCGCCTACCGTCCAGAACTACGCTGTCATGATGTCTGGCTTCAGTATGGCCTACAGTACGGAAATACACCGGTTCTGGAGCGCCAAGACCGTGCTGACGTCGAGTGACAAGCAAGACGATGGTCTTTACGCATCAATTACCGGCTACTGCAAAAACGACGACAACGCCGAGACCGATGAGAACAGCTTCAACCTGATCGGGCTCACCACCGCTGCTGCATCCAAAGACCAGAAAGAACCACTGTTACTATTGATCAAGCGGTGGAAAGGTCAGAGCAGCTCCGGCAACGTCGTGGTCGACTTTTCGAA
The DNA here is from genome assembly GCF_038433355.1 of Brucella cytisi. Lineage (NCBI taxonomy): Bacteria > Pseudomonadati > Pseudomonadota > Alphaproteobacteria > Hyphomicrobiales > Brucellaceae > Brucella > Brucella cytisi. The sequence continues at coordinate 82,435 of NZ_JBCAUP010000005.1, read as the reverse complement.
CGAGCTGGAAAACGGTTATGTCATTGACAAAGCGTTGGTATTTATCTCCGATTTTTGCGTTTACTACGGAGACAGAACCGGGTCCACCGATCACGAGATCACCGGCATTGGCGCTGGATGCAAAACTTGGACCGGACCCGGGCAAAAGACGGTGACGCTGACCCAACCACACGCCTTCGTCTGGCAAACCGGTTTCGGCGACGACAAACAGGATGATAGCAACTCTTATGTCGAATTGCTGATTGTCGTTACGCAGCGGCTCCCATGATCCCTGCCCTCGGGTTCGTGACCCTATTGGTGCGCGCCTGATTTTGCATTTCAGTCCAAGGAACCCGCCATGTCCCGCTCAAAGGCTTTTTCCGGTGCAAATGTCTTTTCCAGCCAAAGCGCTCCCACCAAGCGTCGCGGCCAGTCGGACGACGTGCAGAAGGGCGCCCTCGCGTCCTCGGTCAATCTGTTCAAAGGTGATGTCGATCTGAACCATCAGTTGGTTAACCTCAAGGGACGTGCGCAAAACGGCAGCGACACGCTGAAGATGTCCATCCAGTACGGCAGCAACGTCCGCCACGATGCCCTGACATGGAACGTTGAAGCGCCTACCGGCATCCTTGGGCTAGGTTGGGGTTTGCCACTCAGTCTGATTACGCTCGACGGGGATGGTGGTCCGACACCTTCCGGAGCAAACTATACGATCTCCGACAACGGCATCTCCAGCACGCTGGTGCGTCAGGACATTGTACCCACTCTGCTGACTGCCGCAGCCAGCCTGCTAGACGCGGTACAATCGGGCGATACCGTTCCAGCCGATCTGCGCGCGGTATTCACCGGAAACGGCCTTCCGCTTTCGGCGAATGCAGTCGTTGTCGAAGCCTCTACCGGGTGGACCTTAAGGGATGCCGCACTGGAACAGGAATTTAAGCTGGCCGTTCAGGGAGATAAACTCACTATCCGTTATGGCGGTGAATTCTACCAGTTGCAGAATTACAGTTTTTGGCACATCGTCTTTTACCCGACTTATAACCGTTGGCTTGTAATCGACGAGACCGGCAGCCGGCGCAGCTTTGGCGGCGGCGTAAGCAGTACCGAAAAAGGAATTGCCACGAGCCGGGGCAACTCCATCGCGTGGTCGATCTGGTGGACTGATGCCGAAGGACATCCCGCATGGAGTGCTCCAAGCGCCTCGGCCAGCGGGCAGATCGCCGTGGCGAACGCATGGTACCTGGAAAATGTCACCGATCGTCACGGCAACACCCATCGGTTTGGCTATAATGACTTCCCCCGTAAATCCGACACGGGACTTTTGCAATATGCCGAACAAAGCATCACCGAAGGCGGATTACCCTTTACAAAAGCGGTCTACCTGACCAGCACCACCGATGTCTTTGGCAGGCAGGTCAGCCTTTCTTACGCGCCAAAGCTCTGGTCTGCCACCGGCGCTCAAGAGTACAGTGATCCGCATGCCTCGACACCGCCGCTGGACAGTGCCGGGTACTTTTCGCCAACCGGTTATCAGGACAACTATGAGATTTTATACTTGTCCGGCCTGACCGTGACGGGCACGAGCGGTCGCCAGATCATGCGCTATGCTTTTTGTTACGAGCCTTCAATGGAAAGCCCCGTCGCCTGTATCGGCGGCAGCGCAGGCATTTTTGCGAAGCGTCTGCTGACCCGGATTACCAAGTTCGACAGTGACGATGCACCTGTTCCGGGACTGCGCATGTCTTATTGTCTCGAGGCCGACCCGGATAGCGGCCAGCCAGGCGCGTTGATATCACTGACCGGGGCTTCAGGCGGGACTGTCAGTTATGCTTACAAGCAGCAATCGCTTTCGCAATCCAATCGCACTGTGGATATCTCGACCGATGGAGCAGATCAGACAAACCTGTTCTATGGTCCCGACTACACTGTTCTTGCGCTCTATCGGTCCAGCACCGCGTCGCTGTCGCTGAGGCTGATCAGCTGGAATGGTACATGGCAGGTTTGGCAACCGGCGAATGACGGCGTCGTCACCGTCGGGAATATCGATCTCACGACACTCGAATGCCAACCCGCCCAGGATTTCGTAGTGCTGAGCTACAAGGACTTTGGCGGTAACCGCTATGTCTACGTCTGGAACAAACTTGCAGCTCGCCCCGGCCAATGGCAAGCTGCGGACGCGCTGGGTCTGGACCTACCGATCATTCTGAGTAGCGCCGACAACCGCAAACTGGACTTTTATACCGGCGCGGCACATTTTCTCATCGCTGATCAGAACTTGAATGATCCGTTCGAAACAGGCAACGCCATCACACGATACAGCTGGCGCTGGGATCTGGGACAATGGATAAAGGATCAGTTATTGCTGGATCAGGGCGGAGCATGGATAGCTGCTGGCGGCAACTTCTTTACCACTTACTCCAACAACGACCAGACCATGCGCCTCTACTGGCGAAATGCAGATCTGAGCTGGTGTGAAACGCCGGGTTCCATCGTCATGCCCGGTGCTTGCGAAGTGAACGCATGGGAAAATATTGCGCTGGTCGCTGGCCCCGCTTCCGTTGCATTTACCAGGATCGTTTCGCGTACCACCAATTTGCAAGCGGTGCAGCTCAGCTCCGTTGCATGGGATAGCGACTATGGGCTAACCGCCAACGACCACGGTGTGATAACTGACTACTACGACGCGTCGATTGGCACCCCCCTGACCAACACGCCAAGTATCGTCTCGGACAGTTTTTTCACCCTGAATTCCAATGCCTTCCGGCGCACCGATGCCGGATGGGACACCGTCAGCCTCATCACTTCGAGCAATTATCACAATGTCAGCCAGAGTTTTGTCTGCGGGCAGGATGTGATCGGTGTGATGACTACCAACAAAAGTAACCAGACCTTTGTCACGATGCGCTCCTGGGTGCCGGGCTACGGTTGGGGCGCGGGTACCTCGCCAGTTCAGGTCAATACATTGGCCCCAAACGATATTTCACCGACCGCGACACGCAACGATTTCAACCTTGGCGGGGACTGGCTCAATATTGGGTCGCTGCTCTATTACCGGGGAACCAGCTGTGACTGGAACGCAGTTCTCGACACAGGCCCGTCGATCTTCATGACCGACACGATAAAGGCGACCGATGCGGATTTCGCATGGCTGGACAGCAAATCCCTGGTAAACAGCGCACCGAATTTCGTCACTCTCAATACCGTGAAGACGAATGGTGCTGGTGCAGTGACATGCCTCGTGTTTCGCAACGGAGCCTCAAGCCCGCTGGTGACGGTGCTGAATGGACGGTCCCTGTATAATGGCAGCGATCAGGGGCAATCTGCCGCCGGACAATCGACATTCGCCACCGTCGACCAATCCAGCGGTCCGCCAATCGCTATCCGCCTGCACCGCTACCAGAACTACAGCGTGGACGGGCCGGTCACCCATTATACAGTCTCCGGGGCAACATTGGATGACGCAATGGGCGATATAAGCCACGTGGCTTATATCTGTTTCCCTGACAGTGCCATTTGCAGCTCGACGGGCGATGACGTCAGCTTTCACCAGACCATCACCTATCCCGGCACATCGGATCCGGACGTGACCCCTTTCGGTAGTGTTGAAACCCTGTATCTCAATACCACCAACGGTGTTTATCAGGCCGATTACTTCGACCTGCTCGAAGGTCAGCAGATCGCTCAGATCACCCGCGATGCTTCGGATCAGATTGTTTCGTCAACCAAAACCCGTTGGCAGGTCGTAAACACTGTGGGGTCGGATCCGATTACCGGTGCTCAAGTGCCGCTACGCGGCGGCTGGGCGCGAACGGTGGAACAGTCGGAGACCTCCGACTGTGTCACGAAGACCACTGTCATGATTTATGAAACCGAGGCGCAACCCTGCAGTCTAAACGGAACGGCGCTGTGCGCCCTTTCATCCCAGGTGAATGGCGCAGGGGAAACGGAAGTCTTTGCCCAGACCCAGACACCAGCCTTGCTGCCTTTCCCTATCCTCTGGGCGCAACATGCGATACATGACGATGCCTTGACCGTGGATTACTGCATGCCGATGGACGACGGCACCCCACTCTGGGAGCAGTCCACGGTAACCAGCGCCAAAGCCCGTTTATGGTCCTCGATACCTTCGGCACTGGGGTCGGATGTAATGACTGGCGTTGAATCATCCCGCTATGATCTGGTCAACGGCACCAATCCCGCTTTCCCCTTCAACAACCCCGACCTTGCCGCGGATCAAGGTTGGCTTCTCGCACACCGATTTACAAATTTTACACCCTGGTCCCAGCCCAGCCAGGAGGTCAACGCGCTGGGAGTGCCCTCAGCGATCCTGCACGGAGCTAACGGGCTCGGTGTCGTGGCACACGCCAAGGATACGACCATCACCGGGATGGTAGCCACGTTCTTTCAGGCGTGGGAGCAGCTTGACCGGCTGACGACGGATGGCAGTTTCGATCCCGATTGCTGTTTCACCGGCACACAAGCACTACGGCTTGGCGTGGGGCAATCCGTGAAAACCACTCTGACCCCCGACCGGGCACAGCGCTATGTGGCAGCCCTGCGATATCGCAGCGCCGCAGGCTGCGTAGCAATTGTATTTGGCGGGGTGGAGGTGAAACTGGACGCCACCGGCGACAGCTGGTCATATCGTACCCTCCCACTGGATGCTCCGGCTGAAACCCTGACCCTGTCAGTTACCGCCATTGATGGTGATGTCTGGATCGACGCACTCTTTGCTGTACCGTTGGCCAGCCAGCCCAGCTACCAGCTACAAGACCCCGACAGCCTCGTCGAAACCACCTATATGGATGGTGGCGGACGCTGCCAGCGTATGCTGCTGAGCCCCGCGGGAGACACGATCGGCTGCCAGTCACCCGACGGCCACCTGCACGATCTGCGGATCAAGGGCTATGGTCGTGCCGTGTCCGCCAACGACAGCCTCGACGCCTCATGCCCCAATTCAACGCTCGCGCTCCAGTTCGCCGCCGGAGGCAGTGTCGACGAATTCCGCGATGGCGGTAACTGGTCTGAACGCTGGACGGCAACGGGCAGCAGTACCGTATCAAAAGGCATCCTGACCCTGACGGCGGGAAGCAGTCTCAACGCAACTGATCGACGTTTCTCCGAACCGGAAGATTCCGAACAGACCACCACCGCCTCGATCGAGATTCAATATGGCAGCGCGCTCGATTTCTCTGTCAGCTTCGACGGATTGACAGTCTCATGGTCTACGATGGGGCTTACCGCAGATAAAGGAACCCTCATGGCCGCGCCGGCCACCTGCCCCCGGCACTGGGTGTTTGTACGCAGCCGGGGCGCGACATTGTTTTATGCCGATGGTCAACTGCTGGTCTCCCTGGACAGCACCGGGCACCGCACCCTGTCTATCCAAACCAACGCATCGCTGGCTCTGCGGCGCCTGAGCCTGGGCTATGACGTACGTCTGGGAGTTACGTTCGCCGATGGTGCCGGGCGCTCACGGCAGGCGCAACAGCTCTGGGGTCTCGACAGTATCGTGGTCGACAGCCTTCGCGACACCACCAACCGACAGATCGCGACCACAAAACCCTGCCCCGGCGCTTTTGGTAGTGGCGCAGCCCTGCCGCCCATGGCCTACCGGCCCGGCACAGTGAACCGCTCCGATTTCCATGCCAGTTGGGAAAGTACCGGGCGGATGACCGGCGATGTCGCTGATTATTATTCAGGCCGGACGTGGCGTGGCCTCACTCCGTCAAATGACGGCGGATATCCCTATTACGGCATTCGGTATGAGGCGTCTGCGCGCGCGCAAAAGATAGAGATGAGCAGTCCTGGTACCCGCCACGCGGCAGACCTGACGGTGCCCGCGCTGGACAGGCAGACGTTGAAACTCAGCAGCAGCGCCACCTGGCAGAGCCCGCCTCCGATGCCAGGTGAAGGACCACCCTATCACCTTGATGATTCCATTTCCGCCAGTGGCTTGTCCTACAGCAAGGCGACAAGCAAGCTGGGTAAGATTATATCGCTGACCGTTGGAACGGCCACGGGCAATACGCTCATGCAATCCAGCGTGGACCGAAACTATACCAACCTTGCAGGACCACGGACCAGCACTACAGTAAAGTTACCTCGCAGCCATGGCAATGAGACCACCCCCGCGGAATCTGGCTTTGAGCGGATTCAGCTTCAAGACGGTAAGCGCCAGACCCTATCCTATACCGAACCCAACTGCGGTGAAACCCAGGTTGTACTGAACAGCACTGGCGCGATCCGCTTTGTCCTGCCGCGCAACGGCGAGGATGAAGCGTTCTGCCTTTACAAGACATACGACCGTTGCGGACGCCAGATCGAAGAGGGTACACTGGAAGGAATTTGGGATATCGCTACCCTTGCCCCCCATGCCGACGACCCGCACTGGCCCAACCCCGAAACCGACAGTTTTGCCGTTCGCGCAGCCTGGACAACCTTTGACGGAGATGGTAGCGACCCGTTGCAGATTGGCCAAAAGATCACCATGTCGCGGGTCACTCGTGATCCTGAAGGCTTAGCTGCCCCAGTTACAGTAACTGACTGTTACAGCTATGACATTCGGAACCAGATTGCTTCTGCTCATCGCCACGTCACCGCCGGGACCGATGCCGAAGCGATGCTTCGTTACACCTACAACACGCTGGATCAGGTGGTGTCGATCTGCCTGCCGGACGATGCCCCGATCCCCGAGCTGGTCTACGGTTATACCGATCAGGGCCAGACCAAAACAATCAGGAACGGTGCGACCGGTGAGCTGCTGGCCAGCTACGTCTATGGACCTGATGCCAAGATGATTTTGCAGCAGATCCACGGCAACCATACCTGGACGCGAACACTGACCTACACTCCCGATGAACGTCCGCTGTGTCTGGAAGCCAGCATGGGCGACAGCTGTCCCAGGCTGCGTCTGGATTACACATATACGAATGACGGGCTGGTCCAGAGCCGGACCGTCGATCTGAATAATGCGCAAGTTGCGGATCAGTTCAGCTATGACGACGTGCGTGCTCTAACCACCGTTTCCGGCACGAACGAGGCCAGCTATGGCCCACCCGACCTGAATGGTAACCTGTCCGGGCTGACCGAAGGCGGTGTAATCTCGACCTTCACGCTCAATCCCGGCACCGACCAGATCGCGACTGTTATCACAGGTGACACACCCGTCGTTCCTTGTACGTGGAACGCCCACGGAAACATGTTGTCGGGCAACGGGCGCAACTATACATATGACCGCGCCAGCGGCAGGACCACACGCGTCACTCAAGGCGACGCAGTGCTGAACCTCGCCTATGGGGGATTGACAGACCGCGCCATGAAATCAGGGAGTAATGGCGAGATCTTCTATTTCCCGGGTGCGGGCACCGCGCCCTTGCTGCGCAAGACCCCGGCGGGGTGGGACATGCTGGTTTCAGGGCCGGGCTCGATGGTCGCCTTCGCCACCGCCGACGAAAGGTTTGCCCTCGTCACCGATGTGCAGAACAGCCTGCTATTGGCAACAAGCGATGTCGGTGCTGTTGTGGAGCAGACCATGTTGTACCGCGCCTTCGGTAGCGTCAACCCGGATCTCTCCTCGGCGGAGTGGCCTGTGCCCTATATGTTCCAGGGACAGGAGTGGGATGGTGAGATCGGGCTCTACAATTTCAACGCCCGGCTTTATGATCCAGCATTGGCTCGTTTCCATGCCATGGACCCCGCACTCCAGTTCACCTCGCCTTACGTGTTCGAAGCCAACTCCCCTGTCAATCAGACCGACCCCACCGGACAGATGTCCCAGGGCGCACAGGTCGCCATAGGCGCGGCCTCTATCGGTCTCGCTCTGGGTGGGATCGCATTGACCATGGCTACGGTCGGTTTCGGGTCTGCCGTTGCAGCCGGTATGGAGGCCGCTGCCGCTGGCGAAGCCATGCTCGAAGAAAGCGTCGAACTAGGCGTTGCAAAGGGCCTTGAACAGGCCGGAACCACACTCGCAAAGAATGCAGGTCGCCTGGCGACGGGCGCCTCGGACACAGTAGAGCAAGGTGTCGAGGCACGCTCAACAATCGCCAGGTTGAAAGGCTGGGCGCTTAAAAACCACACAGCTCTCTACAATACCGCCAGAACCGTGAGCGGCATTCCTATTGGAACAGGTTCCGGCGGTGCCCGATACACGTTCACGACCGACAATAAAGACTTCAACATGACTCACTTCGCTATTGCCGCTGCTGCCGGCGGTTCAGCATCCGTGATTTCAGGTGTGGTCTTTGCCACTGAGACCTGCTGTCTGAAGAAGCTTTTCAAGCAAGAGGGATTCAGAAATGCAGTGCAGTTCTTTACCACGCCGATTACAACGGCTGTCCTGTCGGATGTCTCTCAGGTGGCCACCAACCTGATGCTTGACAGGGACTGGTCAACGGGATTGATCCGGACCACGTTAACTAGCGGTTTCACCGGTTTTGTCGTCGCCAGCGGTGGCGCTGTTACAAGCGCTATCGGAGCGAGCGCTGGCAAGAAAAAGAGGGCTTACTGGTTAAACCTTATCGAGACTACCGCGCCCGATCTCTTGCGCACCGAACAAGAATCGCCTGATAGTTCCTTGTCCGCCCGGATGCCGGTGAGCAACGCTGCACTGAATCGAGACCAGTAGCGCCGTCAACCGGTACCATCATAGTCTTCGCACAGGAGAAACGCTCCCCGCTTAATGGGGTTCACGGGTTGCCTTATGCCGGCTGAAATCGTGCCGGTGCTTAAGTGATCTGCATATGGATCTAATATTCCTGGCCATTTGGGAATCCGGCTTCCCAACACCAACCAAACCGGAACTTGTTGCGGATGAAGTTCCGGGAAAAGTTCCTGCGCTGACAATTTCCCCGATCGATAGTCATACGTGGAAAAGTCTGCACTGGATAACGCTCAATAACGCGATGTCGACTACATCAGGGCCCTTTTTGAAAAAACACATCAGGGAAAGTTCAAACATAAAAGGCCTTCGATGAAACTATTGTCCAACCCGGCAATCAGTTCCAAGGAAAAAAAACTAATGACATTCCAGCCCGATTGTCGAATTTTCCATTGTTAATACGCCAGAAATGAGATTAACTTCAATCATTGAACCCATTTTCAGGGCAAAATGGCCTCTCTCACGATGGATATTCCCAGTATTATAATAATAATTATATAATATAGTTTAAAAATTATAATGTGCTCAAGTAATATTCTGATCGCGGCCCTATATTCTGCGGTATAGCCTCATTCCAGCGGTTGGTAGCGGAAAGAAATGCGGCGAACGCAGCAGTTATGTCTTTATCCAGGGGATTAAGTATTAACGCACGCCGGCCTGCTGCCATGGCCGCATCCAACTTTTCCGCATGGAATAGCGATTCCATCTCCGCCCGGGCACTTGCGGCCGAGCCAGGTGCCAGCTGCACTGCAGTATCAGCGAGCTTAAGAGTACGTTCAGGTACCCGGGCATCGTGCTTGGAAGACGATTTCGCCAACAAAACCAGGGAGAGAGCCGAATACACATCGGCATTATTGGGCTGCGCTCGCAGCGAACGCTCCAGACAAATTCTCGAAGCTTCCAGTTTTTGTTGGGTGGGCGACCGCACTGCGTGATAAGCTCTTAGAACACAACCGTGACCAAGTGTCGGCGACTTGTATTCCTGGCGCAGTTCGGAATTGCTAATGGCACCATTGGTTCCCGCTATTTGATATGCGAGAAGCCCGACCAAATCATCTGAGCTGTCTAGCCCGCCCAGGTTACTGTCCAGTTGGGAGACCAGTATTTCCTTGTTCGACTGATTGCTTACTTGCCACCACAGTGCTGGTTGAGGCGCATCTGGCCGGTAATCAATTTCGATGTAGTAGGCATTTGACTGCCAGTTATATGCTGCCCGTTGTGATGGCTCAGGCAGACCGCTCTCACCGCTACTCGTTAGAAGATTGATGGTACGAAACCGAGCGAGTGCAATCACCAGTTTTTCCGCCAGTTCCCGGGCCGCCTGATTACTTTTGCCATCAACAGTCACAGCCAATATCGCGCCAGGCCTTTCGGAAATGACTACTTTCTGGGTGAGGGGTATTTTTATCAAAAAGAGTGCGACCAAAAGCAGACATACTGCGCAGGCAACGTTGGCGATCCCGAAAATCCTGGAGCGCGTGTCCGAGAACGGTATTGAAGATCGCAATGAATGAGTGTGCCGGAACCTGAATTTACTCTTTGAAACGGGATGCGACCCGACCTCGGGAAGTGGAGCTTGCCGCAAAACCGCCGGCACATACCCTCCCTTCGGCAAATCAATCCGCAAGGTGTGATCACGACCGTAAAGCTCATAATAATGAACAAGTGAGGTCCGAAGACGTGTGGCTTCGATGCGGACGATGGGGTCCAAAGTAGGATCGAAATCCGTAGATCTCCCAAACACATCAACGGCAATAGAGTAAGCTTTAATCTGGTTGGCGGAACCGTCGAAAAGCCTTTCCATGACATACCGGAGGAAACGCTTGTTCCTGTTCGAAGCACGAAACCTTTGATCAGCCAAAAGCTTCTCCAGCTCAAGCATCGCTTCTTCCACGCCAACGACCTGTTCGTACGTCCTGAATTCGTTCATCTTGTCCAAGCCACTAATCCCCTCCGGTCGGTTTACGCTTGATTTTAAACAAAGCGTCATCGCTGCGCGTTCAGTGAAACTTCATTGTAATAGTAAGAATTAGTGATCCTGTGGCGGATGTATTTGATATACTTCCTCCATTCGGATTGTGTCTTAAACAATTACATGCTAAAAAATAGAATGTTACGCTCTATTCGATGAATAGGTCGCTAAATTCGGTGAACTTGCTATCGTCCGATGGCTGCTGAGGGGATCAATGAACAGCGGCGATGAACAAGCTTTACTGAACACGCCATACTCAAATGCGGATTATGGAGTGAAGAACAGTCCATGGCACGAAATAACGGTCGGTTCCGGTACGTCGCTTTCACAGGCATTAGGGTCATTTTGGCGAGCGCAAACTGCGGGCTGGCTCTTTTTTGCGCTATTCGGTTTTGTCAGCAGAATACTTGCATTTGATGATCTGAAACTGGCGATTGTACTGACCTTAAGTCTTGATACTGCAGGCTTTCTCCTGACAGCTTTTGCGCATCGGTTTTTTCGCGATAGGATCCGCCATCAGGTCAGTCTCTCGATCGTCATTACAGCAATGGCACTTTCAGTTGTTGCTGGTGCTTTGCAAATGCTTGTTGCCGAAATGGTAAGAAACATTGTTCACCCGGCAACCACTGGTGAATTTGTAATCGGAACGTTCACTGTATCCTTCGTATACTATACGCTCATATTCATGGGATGGTCGTTGGCATACCTCTGGATTAACGCGGAAGCAAACGCACTAAAGACACAAATACAGAACAGTCAGGCGCAGAAAGCGGCCTTGCACGCTGAGCTAAGTCAATTACGTTCTCAGCTGGACTCGCACTTCTTGTTTAATGCACTCAATACAGTCGCAATGGAAATACCCGAGAATAAGCACACAGCTTTAGAAATGACCAATCGAGTGGCAGCTTATCTGCGCTATTCACTTGAACATCACGATCAGCGGGTATGTTCGCTTATGGAAGAGATACGCGCAGTTCAAAACTATTTGCGCATTCAGGAAATCCGGTTCGAAAACCAGATTGAATGCGCATATGATGTAGCACCGGAAGCCCGGCTTTTCCTTGTTCCACACCTCATCGTACAGCCACTTGTCGAGAACGCGGTAAAACATGGGCTGACATCACCGGGCCAACTCGCAATAAAACTGCGGGCAACCGGCAACCGTAATGAGCTCACAATTGTAATTCGTAATTCTGGAAGGCTTGTGAACAAGAGCCACGATCGTCCGACAATCGGACTGTCGAATATGCGTCGTAGGCTCGAATTACACTATCCTGGCAATCACGATTTCTCGCTGTTCCAGGTCGGGGAGGAAGTGGTAGCCCGTTTGAACCTGAGGGGACGACCATGCTTCGTTTGATGATCATAGATGACGAACCTCGCGCCCTTAGGGGTCTGAAGCGTCTCATCAGCCAGAACGACGACGTTGAGGTGGTGGGAGAGGCAGGGTTACTTTCGCAAGCTTTCCCATTAATCGAGCAATTGCAACCCGATGCGATTTTCCTTGATGTAGAACTGAAGGATGGACGGGGTTTTGACCTTATTGAAAACATGGAGTTTCCTCCACCAGTGGTCTTCGTCACCGCACATAGCAATTACGCCACCAGAGCATTTGACATATCGGCTGTCGATTATCTGCTCAAACCAGTCGTGGAAGAAAGACTGGCTAAATCCCTCGACCGGCTGCGCCGGTTAAAGGAACGCACGAGCGCAGAAGCGCTTGATAACCAGCGCCTGCTCCTTAAAATGCCAAGACGGTCGGTAGCTCTTCCAAAAGATGAGATTGCTTTACTTTCTGCAGAAGGAGATTTCACCCGAATTTTCACTTCTGACGGGCAGAACTATTTCTTGTGCCGCTTGCTTGGCAGCTTTGAAAAGGAAGTATCCGATCCTCCATTTATCCGTATCAGCCGTTCATTAATTATCAACGTGAGGCATATTGAAAGGATCGATACGACTACGGACGGGAAGTCGTGTGTATACTTCAATGGGCGGGTGGAGCCAATTGAATTGGGTCGTATACCCGCACGGCGGCTCTTGCAGCGGCTATCTCACGGAAAAACCTAGGGCCTGCCGCGCTCACTTACAAAAAAGACGATACTGTATAAGAAAAACAGCCCATCTACGATGACGGCGGGAAAATAGCCCATGATCCACGGCTCATCCAGGTTTGTCACAAACAGATAGACAATAAAGCCTTTTTCGGCCCCGCTGAGTAACATGGTTTCGAAACGCAACCATGGTCGAAAAGAGGACGCAATCATTAAAACACCCACGCAGAAAATCACGAAAGCCCAATGACGCAAGGCCAGGGCGCTGGAAGCCGTGAAATCAACCACTCCTCCGAACAGGGGCGTGATCGTCTCTATATTCAATGCGATTGGCAAAGTACCACAAGTTACGAGGCCGAAGATAATGAGAACCCATTTGAAAGTGTGGTCTATGAAAAGGTTAATCGTCCGCATGTGCCCCTCCAAATCTCGTCACTGATCGGGTTTGAAGCCGGCAGCCTCAGCCGCCAGCCCGGTTCCTGACGTGAGCTCCTACCGTGAAACTCCTGCTTGTGCTGCGGCAATCTGGGCCTTGATGGCATCTAGATTAAAGCCGGCACCGCGTTGCATTGGGGGAAACTCTATAGCCGATCTGGCCAGGGCTTCGACTTGCGCCTGCACGAAAACAAAGCGCCAGAACTCATACCTAAACCATTCAAAGTACTGCAATGATCCCTCACTGGTGCCCTTGTTTGGCCAGCCGGCCCGTTCAAAAGGATCAAGGCGCAAATTTGTCAGATAGGGAACAGAAACAGATATCTTTCCACCAAGCCATCCTTCCGGCTGATCAATAAAGCGGAACTTGAAGTCCCCGATCCGAACAGCCCCCAGACGATCTTCGCCGAAATACCAGACTTCCTCGCGGTTTGACGGCCCCTTGCCAGTGATCATGTTCAATTGATTATAACCATCAAGATGGTTCTTATAGGTTTTACCTGCGACTTCCTTTCCGTTTTTCAGTTCCTCGACGAGGTCAGGATTGCCTGCGGCAGCTGCAAAGGTAGGTAACCAATCAAGACCCGACATAACGCCGTTTTGAACTGTTCCCGCAGGGATTTTGCCTGGCCATCTCACAATAGCCGGCACGCGAAAACCGCCCTCCATGACAGTTCCTTTACTTTGGGAAAAAGGTGTAATGCCACCATCTGGCCAGGTGAACATTTCGGTACCATTGTCTGTCGTAAACAAAACAATCGTATTGTCAGCTTCGCCGGTTTCTTCCAGCTTCCCGATCACAGAGCCTACAATGTCGTCAAGCTGAGCCATCCCTGCTTCCTGTATTGACCAGCCGTTCTCCGAGTTACGCAAACCTTCATATTTTGGGGAAAGATGCGTGGCGATATGCATGCGGGTGGGATTGAGCCACAATAGAAAGGGCTTATCCTGCGACCGGGCTGAATCGATAAACTTCAGAGATTTTTCGAGAATCTCGTCATCGACCGTCTCCATGCGATCAGCACACAACTCGCCCGCATCCTCGATCCGTTGCTTCCCGACCTTGCCCCATCTTGGTTCTTCAGTCGGATCGTTTGAATCTGTTGCCCAGCTATGGATCATATTCCGGGGACCAATCGACGGCCTGAGATCGGCTGGATATGTCGGCTGGCAGGGGTCTTCCATAGCATCAAGATGATAGAGATAGCCAAAGAACTCATCGAAGCCATGTACAGTGGGCAGATAGGCGTTAAGATCCCCCAGATGATTTTTGCCAAACTGACCCGTGACATAGCCAACGTCTTTTAGCACCGTTGCCAGTGTAACCGCTTCAGCAGGAAGTCCCGCAGATGCTCCCGCTTGCCCGACCGTGGTCATTCCGGTGCGGATTGGTAATTCACCCGTTATGAATGCGGCACGGCCTGCCGTGCAGCTAGCTTCCGCATAATAATCAGTAAAAAGCATTCCTTCCTTGGCCAGTTTATCGATGTTCGGGGTTTCACCCGTCATCATTCCGCGATGGTAAGCGCCTATATTCCACATGCCAATATCGTCGCCCATAATCACAACGATGTTGGGTTTGTTTTCCAACGCAACCGCGGGAACAGCAGCCGTCATAATCACTGCTGATGATAAAGTGATCCAGAGTTTCCTGGCTATACCCATTGCCGCTTCCTCACCGTCCTGACTGTCCAAATGATCGACAGCCTGCACCTTGTTTGTTTGCATCCGCGCACGACACGTTCGTCCGACGTGTCTGTACGCATTCAGCATCTCAACTTGAGACCGGGTGGGGAGTACTTAACTGTAACAATTATCGCTGCTGGCCGCTTTCATCGGCATTCCAGTTCGACTTCCAATGAGCCACAAATTATACACATAGCCGAAAACAGCCGTCATTCAGGCTGCTGGGTAACGATGATACAGCAGATGTTACAGTTAAGTATTTGGCAAATTGAGGCCGTTGTTATCAATTCCTGGCTTGATCTCCTGGATCGAATGGCGAAAACTGCGCCGCTTAAATAAATCACCAGACCAGGGATAAGCCTCCGTTCGTCAATCGCCTTTACAACGCGAAAGCATGGGAAAAAACTTCCGAACGGCCCTGAAAAACCATCTACATTTTGCGGCGGATACGCCTGTGCGAAACCTGCCGGACCGCTGTTCATACCGCAGTGGAGTTGGCGAGACGTTCCGCGCAGATCCCGGCGACGGTCTCCTGCAACAACTTCATACGGTCGGCCAGCCACGCCAGTTCCTCGCCCGTGATGTCGTAGGCAGGGGAATAGCGCGCATCGACATAAGCGCGGTCGAGGCGAGAAAAACTCCTTTTGGCGAAACGGCTGTCGCGTGGCCAGACCTCAATCAGTCGTGGTGCGATCCGTTCGGCCTGGGAGCGAAGAAAATTCAGGCGATGCGATTTGGGGCTGTACAGTGTCATAACTGTCAGAACACAGTGATAGAGCCTTTCGGTCGCCTGGTGTAGATCGAAGGCGGCTTCTTTGTCATAGTCACGCTTCACAGCTTCCTGCGCTAGTTCGAAACGGTGAGCCGCATTTGGAAACCAGTGATCATAATGCCGTTGCGCCTCGTCTCGTGCTTCCTCCGGTGAGAGGGCTTTCGGTGAAACAAGGGGATGTCCCGGAGCCTCGTAGAGCATGATCCCGTCACGGGCAATATCCACAAAGAAGGGACGCCTCGAGCGAGCTGGTCGTTTACTTCCATGATGGAGAAAATTCAATGGGCCTGATCCGCGTGGCGCTTCTCTTCGACTGAATACTGAAACTTCCTGCAAAATTGTTTCCACGCCGAAACCATTCCAGGTTCGAAGTCGACACCTCGGCGTGTTCGAATTTATTCCGTTTCAAGATAACTAATTGTCCAGCTGACGACAGAATGCGCCGTTGACCGTAGGAGAAACCACCACAATATTAAAGCCGGACACTTTCGCTGACTTTGATGCAACCTCCTGAAGCGCCCCGCAATGCTCCTGACCGTTGCATCGCATAGTCCCTCAGACGTGCAGGCGAAAGTGTCCACTGTGCATGAGCCGGTTTTAGTTCTCTTTGCTGTTGCACCCGGTCAAAATAGGCGGCTTTAGGGCATTGCTTTACGAGAACTATCATCTCGCCTGCTCTCCCACTTCGTCAAATCGCATTCTCGCGGATGGCTCGGCATCTCAACGGAAGACCAGCAAGCCAAATAGAATGTTCCGTATCAAAAAAACCTCCACGCCCATTTTAAGATAGAAATGCTCCGGTATCCGTTTATACGACAATGCGGCGCCGAAGGAGAAATGCGGTGAGTTATTCAAGGTTTCACTTCTGTGCGGGAATAACCGTCGACCTGATCGCGCAGCAACTATCCGGTTCCACCGGGAAACCGGTGGCTATCAGCTGACACTGGACGACAGCTCAGATTCTGATAGTTTTATTTTTCACAATATTCATTCGACTATCCAGGATTTATTAACTGAAGCTCAAAAGAATAATATTGCGGTAATCTTCGAAAGCCTCGACGACATAGCTACTTTGATAGCATCATCCGACCAAACCGCTGAATAGTATACAGATCCAGTTTATAGACCGCGGTTGACCGGCGGCATGCCTGTTACTTTGTTACCCGGAGCATGTTTCCGGTCCGACCTGAACCGCTTCATTTCTGACACGGTTGCATTTTCACCTCGCTCGCTGGCTTTGATTGCGAGCGATAAGGGTAACTCCGGCTATCAGGATGGTTCCAACAATAAACAGGAACGCAGCCGCGGCGATTGCAGGACTGATATTCTCTCTGATTGTAGAGAACATCTGGCGGGCAACAGTACGTTGATTGGGCCCGGCAACAAAAAGCGTTAGCACAACTTCGTCTAACGACGTAGCGAAAGCAAACACCGCTCCCGTCACGATACCTGGCGTTACCAAAGGCAAGGTCACCTGACGCAGAACTACCCAAGGCGATGCACCAAGGCTGGCTGCTGCATTTTCCAGACGACGATCAATACCTAGAAGCGCAGCTGTCACATTGACGACAACAAATGGTATTGCGATGACAGTATGTGCAATAATGACACCCAGATAGGTGTTAGCCAGGCCATATTGTGCGAACATCAACTGTATACCGACGCCGAGCACTACCGCTGGAACAACCATCGGAAGCAGAAATACCGTTCGAAAGAAGCTAAACAACAAAGATACCGACCTCCCGCGTAGTCCGAGTGCGGCGACCGTACCAAGAATGGTCGCAAGGATTGTCGTTCCGGCCCCAATGATCAAGCTGTTTAGGATCGATCGGCGCCAGGCGTCAGCTGCAAACAACTCATGGAACCATCTGAACGAAAAGGCGGGAATCGGGTAGTTCAGGAAGACGCTGTCCGTAAAGGCCAGAGGGAGGATGGCAAACAATGGAGCCATCAGAAAGATGATAACGACTGACCCGAACAATGCCTTGCTGAAAGTAAGTGTGCTCATGGGCGCGCATCCTCGGATGACAGACGAAGATAGACGACGTAGAGGATCATGGTCGCAGCCAAAAGCACGATCCCGAGCGCACCAGCCATACCCCAATTTGCCGCTCCGGTCGCGTAATAGGCAATGACAGAGCTGATCATCTGGTCCTTCGCACCACCAATAAGTGCCGGTGTGATATAATAGCCAAGTGCCGTCATGAAGACGAGAAGCCCTCCTGACACGACGCCCCTAAGACTCAGTGGCAGCAATACAAGTACAAACGCACGAATGGGCGATGCACCTAAAGATGCAGCGGCAGGCATCAGGTTCTTCGGAATTCCGATGAGAACGCTGAAGATCGGAAGTACCATGAAGGGTAGAAGGACGTGGGTCATTGCAATCACGACGCCCAAACGGTTGAAGATGAGCGGTACAGGGCCACTCGTCAAACCAAGAGTCTGAAGCGCCATATTGATGAGCCCATTGTCCTGAAGAATAATGTACCAGGCCGCAGTTCGTACAAGAAGCGAAGTCCACAGCGGGAGAAGTATAGCACCCAGGAGCAATTGACGCCTCCAGCCGTTAGTTGATGCGGCTACCATCGCAAAAGGTAGTCCGATGACAATGCAGCACAGCGTCACCACTCCGGCCATAATCAGTGTCCGCAAGAGCGTGGTCCGATTGGCTGATTTATCTTCAGACACATTAACGATACTGCCGTTGTCGTCCCGCTGCAGATCAATTGCCGACAGCAGGTTTCTGTCGGTAAGCGACGTGCTTGCCGCGTCCTGCACCGCAATCCAGAATGCCGGATCGCCCCATCGCTTATCCACCGACACAAGATCGGTGACCGTCTGGTCCTGTGTAACTGCGTTGCGTGTCCTGGTCATCAAGGTGCGAAAGCCCGACTTTGCACTGTTCAGGCGACGGACCAGATCGCCGAAAAGCTCGTCATCGCTGATATTTCTGATATCGCTCGCAAGCGCCTGTTGCGCTGCAGCCGGCGGAACTGTTGCCCTGTCCCAGTCAAGCAGAGCATCAGACACTGTGGGCAATGTTCTTGACGCCACGGGATCGGAAACCGCTGCCTTCATCATTGTTGCAAGTGGCGCAACAAAGAAGAATGCCAGGAAGACCGCGAGCGGCGCAATCAGCGCTATCGACTTGATTTGACAGGAAAGCCGTGACGGATGGGTCATGAAACGACCCAGCACTGTTCGGGCGCAAAAGAAGCGACGAATTCTTGCCCGATTCTGGGCGTGATTACACTTCTGGTGGCCTTTACCACGAAGGACCTGTTTCCTGCGTCAACCTGCACCTGAAGATGATCTCCGTGATACACGATATCAATCACTCTCACTTCCAGCTGATTTTGCGCAGAGCCGGTTTGGCCAAGTTCAATGCGTTCTGGACGCACGGACACAAGGACTTGCCTTCGAGGCCCCAAATCGGTGGCAGATGCAACTTTGATTGCCTGTCCATCGTCCAATGTGACGTCCAGGATACCGTTGGACGATGAGACCACTTCGCCGCTCAGGAGGTTGGTTTCACCAATAAATTCAGCAACGAATTGAGTTTTTGGCCGATCATAGATTTCCGCAGGCTCGCCAATCTGCTCGATCTTGCCATGATTGAAGATCGCAATGCGATCAGACATCGTCAAAGCTTCAGTCTGATCGTGCGTAACAAAGACGATGGTCAGACCCAGGCGATGATGGATATCACGAATATCCATCTGCATCTGTTCGCGAAGCTTCTTGTCCAGAGCTCCCAACGGCTCGTCCATCAAAACGACTTCCGGCTCGAATACCAATGCGCGAGCCAGCGCAACCCGCTGCTGCTGACCACCGGATAATTGTATTGGTCGACGCTCATCGAAAGCACGCAGTTGAACCATGTCGAGAGCCTTCGTCACACGCTCGACAATCTCGCTTTTGGAAAGGCCCCTCATCCTGAGCGGAAATGCTACGTTGTCCGCAACGGACATGTGGGGAAACAAAGCGTAGTTCTGGAACACAACTCCCATGTTGCGCTTATGAGGCGGCAAATCATCTACACGCCTGCCGCCAACAGAAATCGCACCGCTGGTTGGGTTTTCGAAACCGGCCAGCATCATGAGAAGCGTTGTCTTGCCGGATCCGGACGGGCCCAGCATGCTCACGAACTCTCCCTTGCCAATCGACAGATCGAGATTGTCGACGACGGTCATCATGCCGAACGCTTTGCTGACCTGGTCGAAATGGATAAACGCGTCACTCATCATAACCTGCGCTGATTTTTCTGGCAGCCTGGTCGATGCCAAAGGCTGCTCCGCTGCCCGCGAGGGCAACAGAGTTAATAGATTGAAATCGTTGACTTCTATTGAGCAAGCCAGGCGTTGAAACGCTGCGTCAGCTCTTCCAGGTTGTCGGTCCAGAAATCCACGTCGAGCGCGATGGCTCCGCTAATGTTTTCATCGGCAGTCGGAAGTTCTTTCTGGAACTGTTCCGGCACCAGCTTGGTCGCCCCAAGGGTCGGCAAACCGTAAGCAATGTACTCAGGAAGTTTGGCCTGGTTCTCAGCCTTGCTGGCGTAGGCAATGAAATCCATGCCCGCATCCTTGTTCGGGCTATCTTTCAAAATGACCCAGCTGTCGATAGCGTATACACTGCCAGGGAACACAAATCCGAACTTCTTGCCTTCGGCCCGGTTGATGCCACTGATACGACCGTTGTAGGCAGACGTCATTACGACCTGCCCTGACGAGAGAAGCTGTAGCGGCTGCGCGCCAGCGTCCCACCAGATGATATCTTCCTTCAATTCGTCAAGCTTCTTGAAAGCCCGGTCAATACCACCTTCACCGCTCAAAACTTCATAAACCTGGTCAGCAGGAACGCCCTCGGCCATCAGTGCAAACTCAAGAGCGTATTTCGGTCCTTTGCGAAGGCCGCGCTTGCCTGGAAACTTCTTCGTATCCCAGAAATCAGCCCACGTCTTTGGCTCCTCCCTGAGCTTTTCGCCGTCATAAGAAAGCCCGGTCGACCACACGATATTGCCAACACCGCAGTCGCTGACGGCGGACGGGAGATATGCATCCTTCCCACCAAGCTTTTCCCAATCGATCTTTTCGTAAATTCCGTCGGCACACCCCAGCGCCAGCTCTTCAGCTTCGACTTCCACGACGTCCCAGTTCGGGACACCGGCCTTCACCTTGGCTTGGAGAACGCCGTAACCGCCTTCCCAGCTTTCATCCAGAACCGGCTTGCCGATCCGGGATGCAAAAGGTTCAAAGAAAATTTTACGCTGCGCATCCTGGAAGTTTCCTCCCCATGACACAACAGTCAGGTCCCGAGCCTGGGCACCGAAGACACCTGACGCCAGGACTGTGGACGCTATGACTGAAATTTTGATTATATTCATCGGACGCTCCCCTTCGTGTTCTCGACGGCCCTTAGCAAAGCACGTTTGAGAACTTTGGAAAGCAGGGTTAACCGATCCGGTCATTATATTCACCAGACATAGGCACAATGCAAAGTGATCAATAAGTTGGCGGGGTGACCGCGCTTATAATCTCGCTCTGACCATCAAAGACATTCCTAAAACGATGGGGAAGACGGCTGTCGAAATAGTATCCATCACCGGGTTTCAGCACTCTCTTCTGACTTCCGACCGTAACTTCAACCAGACCGGAAAGCACCATGCCGGCCTCTTGTGCCGCGTGGGTGAATTCCTCGCCAGAATCTGCGCCAGGAGCATAACGTTCATGCAACATGAGAAGTTCGCGATTGGGATGATCGAGACCGATTACCCGATAGGAAATCGTATCCACCTTTCCGATCTCGGCTAGATCTACCGACGAATAAAAAGGGGAATAGGGAAGGCTGGATTGTAAATCGGAGAAGAAGCCGGTCAATGTTGTTCCCAATGCATCGAGCACCGCACCAAGAGTGTCGATCGACGGGCTCATTCGGTCACGCTCGATCAGCGATATTGTGGAGTGAGATATTCCCGAACGAGCGGCGAGTTCTCGAACCCCCAGATTCCGGCGACGACGAAGTTCACGAAGTTTGCTTCCGATTTTAGGCATGTATCGTTTCCCATGTTCGTGTGGTTCATCGACAATGCCATTCCAAATTTCGAGGCGATACCTGACGGGACATGGCATGATCTGTACTGGTGATTATAATGAACAGATGGTTTGTGGGCAATTGTCGGATAGCCAAGCTTGGAAGATGTTGAGGTTGATCATCCCACACAGGAGGTTTTGATGACGTCGCGTCTCGATGCGCTGAAAGGTAAATTTATCCGGGTCAAGGAACCGACCCGAGACGCCGTCTCTGATACGGCGCCGGTCGAAAAAACGGTGAAGGACATCATAGCGAATGTCCGAGAACGTGGCGACACTGCTGTTCGCGAATATTCTCTTGCGTTCGATAAGGCAGACGTCAGCCATTTTGAGGTCACCGAGAAAGAAAAGCTCAAAGCCATTGCAGAACTCGATCCGCAGACGCGTGAGGACACCGAATTTGCCATCGCAAATGTCCGCCGTTTTGCCGAAGCACAGCTTGGCACGATCCTCCCGCTGGAAATCGAAAGTCTGCCAGGGCTTCATCTTGGCCATCGGGTTATTCCGATAGAAATCGTGGGTTGCTACGTCCCTGGCGGTCGGTATCCGCTTCTTTCAGCTCCAATCATGACAATCGTCCCGGCCAAGGTCGCCGGTTGTGATCAGGTCATCGCCTGTCTTCCCCCGAATGCGCATCCAGCCATGATTGCCGGTTGTCATCTGGCAGGCGCAGACCGCATCTTTCGTGTCGGTGGTGCGCAGGCAATCGCTGCCATGGCATATGGCACAGAGACAATTCCCGCAGTCGACAAAATCGTTGGGCCCGGTAATGCGTATGTAAACGAGGCAAAACGTCAGGTTTTTGGTCAGGTAGGCATCGATCAGCTCGCGGGGCCAAGTGAAATTTTCATAGTCGCCGACGAAACGGGCAATCCTGTAACTCTGGCAACCGACATGCTCGCTCAGGCCGAGCATGATGTCCGTACACGCGTGGGCCTGGTTACGACAGACCGGAATCTGGCGGAAGAGACAATCAAGGAAGTCGAAAGGCAGCTCCAGACCCTCTCCACCGCTGCTGTTGCAGGAGTTGCATGGAAGGATTACGGCGAAGTAACCGTCGTTGATGACGAAGAAACCATGATCGCCTACGCCGACTACATCGCAACCGAGCATCTTCAGGTCCACACACGCGACCCGATGGCAACAGCTAGAAAGCTGCGCAACTATGGTTCGATTTTCATCGGCGAACTGGCCAGTGTTGTTTACTCGGACAAATGCTGCGGCACGAACCACACACTGCCAACCATGGCGGCAGGGCGCTACACCGGCGGACTTTGGGTCGGCTCATATGTAAAAATTGCCACACATCAATGGCTCGACGAACGTGGTGTTGCCGCTGTTGCACCCGCAGCCGTTCGTCAAAGCGCAACGGAAAAACTTGAAGGGCATCGCCGGGCCGCAGCCCTCCGCCTCGGTCCAAAACACCCTGAAGTTGTGTAGTTAACCATCCCGATATTCGCGACGCCGGGAGGAACCTGCCAGGAAAACCAGCGGTTCCTGCCCGGGCAGCGATCACGGAATGCGTAATTAAGGAAATCCCGTCAGGAGTTTTTTCCGGGGAATTGACTGACCGTCTCAACGGATAGTGCAATCGGCCCAGCGCCAAGACACGAGGTTGCGCACAGGAACAACCAGCCTGCGGCCATCCTCTTCCGAAAGGTTACAGACTGTTTGCGGTTGTTTGCATATAGTTATGCGCATAAAACTGCTGGCAATAAGGAACATGCCTTATGTCAGGGCAGGGCCCCGCCCGCACATTCAAGCGCTTAACCTGGGCAGCCGCTCCCGAGAGACCTAAGCATTCCGGGCACTGGCCCAAGGCTCAGATGGGCTTTGCTTCATTCCCTGTCTGACCGAACTGTTTTGACGAAAGGAAGCGTTCTGTGTCCGGCATCAGGGTCAACAGCCGAGCCAATGCTGCATAGTCGCTGGTCAGTGTCCCTCATAAAATGCGCCGGTTTTGCGCTACTCTTTAACTGCCGGGAGGCGCCAGTAAATGGTTCGTGGTGTATTCGGCAATGAATGTTCCATCCTGCGCACTGATTGTGTAAATCATCCCGCCATCAGCTTCCTTCGATTCAATCACGATTATTTTCTCCTGATCGATCTCCGCTCTAAGCTCCTCCACGGTCATATCCAGTTCATCGGCAATTTCCGTCAGAGACTTGCCCTCCGCTACTCCCTTTATGACAGCCTCTGTCGCTTCAAGGTTCACAAACGGGAGAGTGACCATGCTCTCAATGAAATCTGTATTCTTTTCTAAAAGATCAACATCGCCGTTACTGTAGCTTGTTTGTGTAACCAGATTGCCGTCACTGTTGACATAGGTAACGACATCAACAACCCACGATCCACTGGCCAGGCCGAATATGTTGGGTACCAGTGTCTGCTGGACTGTCATAACGTGATTACCGGCGGAATCGTGGATGGTAAACTCAAGTGCTCCGTTATCGAACGATACTGCAACCTGATACCCCGCGTCCTCAAGTTCCGCCTTTAGCTCCCAGACGGTCAAACCGGTTTCACCAGCCAGTTCGAATAGCGATTTGCCGTCTTGCATCTCGCCGACTATTTGACCTGCATTCACTTCCTCTCTGGTTACGTCAGCCTTCACGGCCCCGTCACGATCAAAGGCAGAATAGGCGTAAGCAGGGACAGACGGCGGTGGGGAGCGGCGCTCATCCGGGGTTGTTCTGTGTTGCCCCTGGATAAGGTCCGGAGACTGTCCGTGCATTCGTTCACCAGAGCCCGCAGAACGAGCGGAGGACGCCGCCTGTTGAAACTCATCTGGTTTTCCGGCACGCGGCTGGGGCTCGCCGTTTCGCAGAACAGCCTGGTGCATCGAGGACGCAAATGAACCGGGTTCTATTGCCATGTGGAATTCCCTTTCAAGATTGCTGTTTCCATGTCATTCGCCTTGGCGGCCAATGTGCTCCATACTGCGCGCCACCAGAATCCAAACTCCTCGGATAGATTTCCTTCAGGTGTTGCTGCCGCTTTGAATCCGACACCGGATTGCGAATTTGAAACAGAACAAAGGCAGTTTTCCATTTCTGAAAACGCTGGTTATGTTTTGAAGTGATCCCTGCATTGCCAACCCGGATTAAACTGCTTCCCCATAGGAGAAACAAATACCGCCCCCAACGGCTTCACTTCGTTGACAAGCGCATACTTTCTGAAGACGACGGATCTGCAAATCGAATAATTGAGAAGCAGACTTTAGATTATCTAAACGTGAAATTTGAACACATCTCACTTTTCTGTAATCCGGTGGCCAAGAACTGATACACGGCGGCTCAATTTGTCTGAACCGTTTGTTGTGTTCCCATTTATGCGAAATCACACAATAGGTTCAGAACTAGCGACGGGATAATTTCCGGCATGGCCACCTTTCATAGCTGTCAACAAACCCGGCAATATCAAGGTTGAGATTTATTTATTGTTTGCTGTATCAGACATGGAATCGTAATATTGCTCCTTCGTTAAAAATGTTGTTAGCATATTGCAGCGACTTCGGCTTTCCGTTCCGGGAGTACAGATTTCCCGGATCGACGTGTAGAAAAGCCGAAACACTTTTCACATCATCTGTATGACTATCCTCGCGGAAGGAAACCGAACTGCAAATCGATTAATTGAGGAACAGACTTTAGGAGAGCTAAATGCGAAACCTTAATTCGCTGCCCCTTGCCGCGCTGCGAACGATCGAAGCAATCGGGCGTACCGGCACTCTGGCCGCAGCCGCGTGTGAGCTTGGTGTTACGCCTGGAGCACTAAGCCAGCGACTGGCGAAAGCGGAAATCGCACTCGGGCAATCCCTTTTTGTCCGCTCTTCCTATGGTCTCGAGCCGACGGAAAAATGCCGCACTGTACTGCCGCGCCTGACGGAAGCAGTACTGGCTTTAAGTGAAGTCGTAACGGATTTGCGCGATCCTGATGAAGCATCACTGTCAATCAC
This sequence comes from Brucella cytisi, assembly GCF_038433355.1. Taxonomy (NCBI): domain Bacteria; kingdom Pseudomonadati; phylum Pseudomonadota; class Alphaproteobacteria; order Hyphomicrobiales; family Brucellaceae; genus Brucella; species Brucella cytisi. The sequence goes on along the minus strand of NZ_JBCAUP010000005.1, from coordinate 56,831 downwards.
CATGGCACCGGATTTTGCCTCCCACTGGTTCGTACGGAGGGCCACGCATTTTCTCGAGCTGAATCCTGATATATCGATCAGGGTCGACCCAAATCGATCTATCATAGATCTCGATACAGAATCCTGGGACGTTGGCATCCGGCTCTGTACTGCCGACCTTGCGGGAAACGCAGCAGAGAAGCTCCTGGATGAAATTCTGTTCCCCGTCTGTACGCCAAAGATCGCAGAACGTTTGTGTACCCCTACGGACATTCGGTCAGTACCAATCATCCGGGACCAGAACTGGCTTCGTGGCTGGCATCCGTGGTTATCTGCCTGTGATATGGATCTGTCTGATTTGCCGAACGGGCCGATCTACACTCTAGGATCGCTTTGTCTGAAAGCTGCGATTACCGGCCAGGGAGTATTCATGGCATGGGAGACTCTAGCGTGCGATGCCTTGGCAGATAAACGTCTAATGCTGCCATTCGAACAGCGCATTCTCACAAATGAAGCATACTGGTTCGTGACAAGCCGCGCGGCAGCTCGCAAACCGTGCGTGGCCAGATTCAGGGAATGGCTGAAGTTTGAACTGGACAAATCCATCATCAGCAGAAGGTTGATTATGAACTAGAAATAGGTCTGAAGCGGAACATTGTCCTTTTTAAGAAGTTCCAACGCTCGGCTGATGTAAGACGATACAGCTGAAGCTGAGACCAATCGACAGACACGGTTCAGGGACACGGCAAGTATTGACCGCAATGCTTGGTCTGGAACATGCAAAAACCGATCAATCACTCAGCAGCTTGAACGAGGTAACGACTGGGCATGGGGTCATAAGGAGAACCTCGTTTCATCCCTGGTCTTCAATAGCTATTCTTGTGCATTTGGCTGATAACCAAACCAAATTGAGCGCGAGCCGCGAAATTCTCGAGCATGAACCGGAACTCCATTAACAGGTATTATCGTGCGCTTTACGTCGTGCAAAACCTCCTAATCTGTGATCTCCAATCATTGGTGGGCGTGATGCGTCAGAAAAGGGCTCGCGACACATTTGAAGCAATTTTGACCGAGCGTCCTACTTGCAAGTACGCACATGTTAAGACCATGCACCACTTCTTCCACGCGCCCGCATGCAGTCGATGAACAGGCGAACAGACGGTAGCCGTGCACGTCTGGAATCAAACAGCAGATGAATGGGCAAAGGTGGAGGTGCGTACTCATCCAGTACACTGCAGAGCTCGCCCGTCGCAAGCCTCTCAGCCACCTGATAACTGAGCACGTTCGCTATGCCGAGGTTTGCGACCGCAGCCTCAATCTGCGCATCGATGGAAGTTACGGTCAGGCGCGGCTTTACGACGGTGACTTGGGATTTTGGGCCGAACCGCCAATTCGTCCCCGTCCGGATATTGTCACCAACAATGGCGTCATGGTCCGCAAGCTCCCTGGGCGTTGTGGGTCGACCATGTTCCGCACAATAGCGGGGGCTTGCCACCAGGATTTGACTCACCATACCGACCGCAACCGAGCGCAGGTTACTGTCGCGCGGTTCGCCGACACGTACAGCAACATCAATTCCCTCTTCAATGAGACGGACATTGCGGTCGAGAAGCATCAAACGCACCGACAAACCTTTATGCGCAGCGAGAATTTCTTCCACCACCGGAAGTACGTGGAGACGGCCGAACATGACCGGCGCAGTAATATGTAATTCGCCGCGTGGTGCCGATAGACCGCCCGTTGCGGCTCGCTCGGCCTCTTGCAACTGCGCGAGTATCTCCCGGGCACGTTCAAGCAGGGCAGCGCCCTCCTCAGTGAGAACAACACTTCGGGTTGAACGTCGAAGAACAGTAATGCCGAGGCGTTGCTCAAGTGCAGCGATTAACCGGGTTACAGCAGGAGCGGATATGCCCAGATGGCGAGACGCCGCAGCAAAGCCGCCGCGTTCTGCTACTGCGACGAACGTACTCAATTCTGCAAATCGGTCCATACGATTATTCCGGAAAGTGGAATTCTGATGTGCCAATTTAGCGGATTATCGTCGAGCATTGAAGCAAATATTCTCCAGGTATGTCGAGTTCATATTTTCACCAGATCTTCGGCGCGGCGGCGCGCACTCTCCAGGAACAGGCTGGCTCGCGCAACACCTATGCGCACCGTGAAGCCGCCTCCGACGACAGCCGTGATGTGCTGACTGAGCGAGAACTCGGTTTCCTCCAGGCACGTGACAGCGTTTACCTGGCAAGCGTGACGGCAAATGGCTGGCCCTATGTTCAACATCGTGGTGGCCCGGTCGGGTTCATTCAGTCTTTGGGCGAAAACCGGATTGGGTTTTGTGACTACCCGGGCAATCGTCAGTACGTCTCCCTTGGAAACGTTATTGAAAGTGGACGCGTCGCCCTGATTGCGATGAATTATTCTGCCCGGCAGCGCCTTAAGCTTATCGGGCATGCCCAAAGGATTATGTCTGCCGATGCTCCTGAGATCGTTCGGGCACTCTCCCACCACGACGCGCCGCCCGCTGACGTGGCCTTTGTAATCGATGTGATCGGCTTTGATTGGAATTGCCCAAAGTTTATCACGCCGCGTTTTACGCGTGCTGAGATAGAAACTGCGGTTGCGAGCCAAATCGCGGCTGAAGTCGAACGTGAAATTGGACCGTTGCGGGAGGAGAATATGCGTTTACGTGCCGAATTAGCACATTTGAAGGCCACCGACGAGGAAGCCGACTGAGAAGCTGAACAGTCAATCATTTCAGGCTTGAAATTGCCGGTTAAACAGATACCCCTGCTTTGGCTCCACTGGATTCTCGATGAACTTTAACGGAGAAACTCAAATATGTATCGTCTATACTATTCACCGGGAGCCTGTTCACTTGCAGTGCATATCGCGCTCGAAGAAGTCGGCGTCGCCTATGAACTGGAGTTGCGATCGACAAGAGACAGCGAAGGCACTTCCGCACCGGACTTTCTTGCTGTTAATCCGAAGGGGCGCGTGCCGGCACTTCTCGGTGTTCCCGGTCGCTCCGGCGGTGCTGAAAATCTGTTGACAGAAGCGCCAGCCATCCTGATCTATCTCGCGGAAACTCACTCGAATGCCAATCTGCTTCCAGCCGAGTTTCATGTCAGAGCCCGATGCATCGAGTGGCTGAACTGGTTGTCGGGAACTGTTCACAGTATGTCGTACGGTCAGTTGTGGAGACCGCAACGCTTCGTATCTGATAAGGCGCTGTTCGCGTCCGTGCAAGCCAAAGGTCGAACCAATCTTATCGAACAGTATGCATATATTGAGAGCATCATGTCCGATGGACGCAGCTGGGCGGTGCCAAATGGATACAGCGTGGCCGACGCATTTCTTCTCGTTTTCTGGATTTGGGGCAAGCGTATCGGCTTCGACATGCACGACGCCTATCCTGCATGGACACGCGCCACTGTAAGGACCCTCAACCGTCCTGCTGTAAGACGCGCCCTCCTGCAAGAAGGTCAGGAAATCGAACCTGTACAGAGCCGCGCTCAAGTATAACGCGCAAATTTAATTCAGCTGACGGAAGATGTTTTCCGTCAGCAAACCCGGATGCCTCTTATAGACCAAACCGGAAATTTGCGGAACTTGTCGCGATAACGCGGCACAATACATTCCCCCTCACCAGCAATCAGGCGCCAGTGAGTGTCGCCAATCTCGGCAAGAACCGCTCGCCGACGACCAGCTCCAACTATTCGAAACTCGGGCCACGTCTTATCGCGCCTTCTGCTGTTCAGCGTCCCTGCTGCATAGCTGGGATCGGCATCGATGATGTAAATCAAACGCCACATCGGGATTAGGTCAGTGCACGGGTACTTAACGCACACTGTTACCAGCGACGGGTGTACCTTGCCAGCCAGCATTTCGCAATCCATCCACCAGAGCAGAGGCGATAGTATCTGTAGCCTGATGTTTTTTGTATACCCCAAACGGATCTCTAGCCAGTTCAGGTGAAATCTGCGCCATCCGGGCCAACGCTTTTATTGCCTCCTCCTTGCGACCCAATTTACCCTCAGCGATAGCCACGAACGACCAGCTTATTGCCGAGCCATCCACACTTGATGCCAAGGCAAGCTTAAGCATTTCATCATATCGGTTCTTCAAATAACAATCGATCACAACGAGATGGTAATACCAACCCGGCGGATTTACTGATTTTTCAATCGCTTTCTGAAGCATCGTGACACCTTCATTGAATTTGCCACGAACAGCCAGCCGCCATCCCAGTTGAGCCAAAGTGTCCGGATCGTTCGGATTGAGTTTGAGGGCCTCTCGTTGATATTGTTCGCTCAGCGCGAAATCCCCCATGTAATGATAAATCGATCCCAGTGCTTTCAATGCGTTGATATTTTTGCCGTCCAGGGACAAACCATGCAAGGCTGAACTCAGACCTCGTTCGTAAGCGACCGATCTATCGTTGTCGGGAGCCCAGCCAAAACGGCCTGCATCCATCTGCAACCATCCCAGCATTGCCCAGGCGTCAGCATACCCCGGGTCTCTTTCAACAGCCTTTTCCAGGCATGCAATGGCAGGTTTGAAATGATCCAGACTCAATGATCTTCTGTATTCATATGCCATCATAACACAGTCGTAACTCGCGGAACTGGTGGAACTCCAATTCAGCAGTTTCGAATTCTTTCGATTTCGGATTATTCCATATGGTTCGCTCAATGCTGATGCTGCCGATGCAGAAATATCATCCTCGATATTCAGCAAGGAACCGGGCGAATAATCCCGATTATACTCGCCAATCCATACAATCTGCCGCGTTCCCGCGTTTAGCAGGCGAGCCGTGACGCGTAGCGATGAATTATCTTCCGTTAGTATGACTGTACCATCGAGAAGATAATCAAGCCCCATGTCGCGAGCATTTGAAACCGGATCTGCACCATTTTCATCTTCCTCGTGCAGAGAGTACAACCTGATATCGGGAAACTTGTCCAGGTTTCTGATCAGGGCATCCGTCATCCGCGGGCCAAGAGAATCTTTCTTGGCCAGTGCACCATAGGTCACAAATGGGAGTACCGCGATCGCCGGACCATGAACAATTTCTCCATTTGTTGTTCGAAACCAGTACAAACTGCCCAAAAGCAAGAGACCAGCTACAAGCGCGGCTCCTGACAGCCCTACCCCGCTCCAGGGAAATGAAAGCATGAACTGCCAGCCAACCCTTTTCCTTGTGGTAGACTGACGTTTGTCTTCCCGATCAGGTGTGGCTAAACCCGGGAGTACTAACGCCTCCTCCACTACAGGGATATACTGGCCTTTCGGTATCGTGATCCTCAAAGGATTGTTGCGCCCGGCCGAAACGTAATAGCTATCTAGATCGTGCCTTAATCTTCTGGCTTCCAGGCGCACGATTGGATCGGTCTGAGGATCGAAATTTTCATCGCGACCAAATACAACTGTTGCGATTGTGTATCCTTTAAGCCCGTTTTCCCGCCCTGCCAGAAGCTCTCCTATAAGATAGTTCAGTAACTGCCTGCGTCTCGGCGTAGAACGAAAGTCAGTACTATCCAGAATCCTTTGTAACTCGGCAAGAACCGCCTCCTTGCGCGGATGCACCCGAGATGCAGGCATACTGTTCGTGTCGATTGGCATAGAGGTTTATCCCAGACTGCTGTTCCGCCAATGATGCAGCCAATAACGCACACCAACTTGCCAGCTAACAGATTGTTCTCCACCCTTGACCAGTCTGGCCACTTTCAAGATATTTGGCACAATCCTCATTTATTCCCCCCTATCATATTAGCATATATTGTAATATTATTGTACGCATTATTCAATTTTATATTTCAAGAATTGCTCTATTCAAAGTTCGGTTGAACATAGTACTTATTTTCCGCTTAACTCCTTGGGACGGAAGTGATGTGATTGGTGCCGAACAGCCCGCATTCAGGCTATTCCACTCGTGCCAGGTTCATCCGATCCCCCGTATAAAGCATTTCTATTTAATTGAATCAGATCAACTCACTAACCATATATTGTGAGATGCTTATTCAACCGATAACCGTTGCATATTTTTCGGAATACGCTCTACGGTTGCCGCGAAGCTCTCGTCTTCGCTTCGGACGCGGTTGCACGGGTCCAACGATACCTTCACGAACCTATATAACGCCTGGCGAATGGCCATACCGTATTATGAATTCCTGAAACTGATGTGACTTCCACGAACCTCTGCTAAAAATGAAAAACATGTAGGTTTATGTTGATGAATTTGTTACGAAGCCGTCCAATGCCCATTGATAAACCGACGTGTCGGTTCGAAAGAAACCCAATCGCGGCGTAGCAAGATCAAGAATACAAAAAACAACTGCGGTCCACACTATCGTCAATGCAAACATCCAGACCCGGACATGACTTCCTTTAACTCCGAACTGATAACCGAGAGAGAACATGCTGGTTACCATTGCCCCGATCAGCAGCCAGAAAACCTGCCTGGGGGAGTGGCGTGCCAAACGCAACTCTTTGAGCCGTAGTTGCATCAAACATTTCATTTACAGACGTTAATAATAAGACTGTAACAGGGCCGGCTCTTTGCCTGCGATTTCTATCATGTGTTTCCCGATATATCTGCAAAGCTGACGTCCGAGCGTTTAGGTCGTCCAGAATAAATTCGTCTTGCCCCATCTTCGCAAACTGCAGTCTGATACTCGGATAGTCTTCAATCAATTTTGCAACCGGAGTGGTCCCTCCGTCCGAAATCAATTTGGCCCGCAACCATACGGTTCCTATCGAATTTGCTTCGAGCAACGCGCCTTCACGGCGCTCACTGAACCGGGTCGTGGAATATAATAGGGTGAGAGCGAGGAGAAACGCGAGTAAGCCCAACATACCCGTCACAACCACACCTATATTCTCCAAATGCTTTTGAACGGACTGTCTTCTGAAACACCCGAACCAATAGCCAGTTTCATGCGCAAATAATTGCCCGATCAAAAGTAACGCTGCAACTGTTAAATAACTTCACTTTTCAAGTTCTATTACCACATGCATTCAGTATCTCAGGAGAAATATTAACACGCAGTTCATTGTTTATTTTCATCTTTGTATTGAAACAACACCTTCACTTATTCAAAAAAACATTCTTAGAACTGTATCTCTAACATAATGTATCGGAAATTAATCATTATATAATTAACTAATTCAACTTTTAATTTCTGAGATCGGTTGATTCTTTCTGATTATTCTTTACGTGAACAGTGGCATTCTCGCCCCAATGCGCAGATGCAAAATCGTGCCACGCAGCAAGTTTCTATTGTCTCCACCAATCGTCACCGCTGGAGACCGCCAAAAAGCAGCAATATGGATGACCTCGCCCAACGACACGTCAATCTGCCTCGGCATTATTCAGCGTTTACTGAAATAACACTTCCGTTATGCATCACGTTGCAGCTTGCATACTTCCCCTCAGCATTTAACCTCACTTCGTAAGTGTTCGCGTCGATTCTCCGGGAACTAACGGGAAGCGTTTTACTTGGATTGGTTGACAGCGCCCTTGCTGCTTCGTTCGCACACACCAGCTGTAGATCGGCCGGCGCTGTCTCAACAGCTGTTCTCGACATCTGATCAGGCGTTGGTCCATCACTTACGCATCCTGCAAGAACAAACGACAACGGCGCTGCAAACACAGAAAACCTAACCTTGCTCGAAATACAGAAATTTTCTGATAGCATCAGTTTCCTCCCTAGATCCCTTTGTAAAGCGCCGCACCTTGCATCAGAACGACCACTTTTGCTCCTACCTTTACTCGTGAATAGAGATCTGTAACATCATCGTTATTCATGCGAACACAACCGGACGAAACGTCCAGGCCGATAGTCCACGGCTCGGGTGTCCCGTGTATCCGGTAAATGGTGTCCTGATCGCCGCTGTATAAATAAAGCGCGCGTGCCCCCAACGGGTTATCCGGCCCGCCCGACATCCCACCGGCATACTTTACCGCATTCGGATCGCGTGCCACCATTTCCGCTGGCGGAGTCCAGGTCGGCCACTCCGCCATTCGACCGACCCGAACTATGCCAGCCCATCCAAACCCCTCCCGTCCAACGCCTATTCCATAACGAACCGCCTGCTGACCGGGTTGAACCAGATAGAGGAAATGCTGATTACCATCGATAATGATCGTACCGGGTTCTTCCGCGGTCCTGAATGGGACGACCTGGCGTCGAAAGGCCTCGGGGACCTGTCCATTCTTTTTGTAATACTGGTAGGCTTTGGACCGATTGTAATCGCTCCATTGCCGGGTAGCAGGATTATAAACCTGCGTACCAGCTGCCCACGTCAATCCAGCGAAACTTGCAACCCCCACACCAGCTAGGACAAGGGCTGACAGAATTCGCTGTTTGGGTAGTAAGCGAAGTGGACGTGTTTTGTTCATTGAACCCATCCCTTAATGCGAGCCTTGTGCGAAGCAACCCAGCTAACCGCGAAGTCGTAGGGCTTTTGTTTCTTTACTTCGACTGCGTATGCCATCTGTGAAGCTTCATCGGGTGTAAAGTTAATATTGTTCAAAAACTTGACAACGTCCGGATGCCGTTTGACCAGGGAAGCCGCATAACCAACCTGAACCTGGCCTGTTGACCATGCAGTTCTAGCGGTCGATTTTGTAAACCACGCTGGATCGTCTATCGGTAAAGTAATCATCCATTGGGAAGCATCATGTTCTGGTTCGGTCAGTCGCTGTATATCGTGAAGCTTAAACACATAGTGGGGCGCATAACAGGCGAAAACCATGGGTTGGCCGGTCGCTTCCGCGGCGTCCACTGCGGCCATTCCAACGTCTTCACTGGCTTCAAGTAAATCCAGATTCTTCGAATAGCCGTAGCTTTTGGCGCGGATTTTTTCAATTGGCGTCATCGACCAGGAAGCAGCTCCCACCCACATTTCCCCCTTGCCATCACCATTGGTGTCCAGCCTGGCGGTTTTCGCTGCATCATTGAGATCACTAATGTCTCGAATACCAACCGTTTCCACTGCCGCGCGAGTAGCGCATATTCCTTGCCATGCAGGCATACTTTTGGGGCTCAATGCCACTTTCTTTTCTTCATCGACATACTGTTTGACCAGATTATCGAGGTTAGGTCTCCAGATTTCGGGGTGAACATCCACCGTTCCCTTTTGGAGACCATTGAACGCCGTTAGCGTACCCATTTCCTCGACCTGGGCGTCCAATCCGAACTCATCCTTGATGACAACCTTCATAATATTTGCAGATACCTGACCAGACGGCCAGTTTGGCATGGCAATCACAAGGTCACTTGCTGATGAAGGAGCAACCCCAAAGCCAATGAACAATGTTGCTGCGAGCAGAGCTTTCCCGATCGGACAACGCATGCATCTCCTCCTGTACCAAGAGGAACAGGTTCCTCGAGTGTGACGGAAATGTCGAGCGTGCAACGGTAACAAGCATGATCTGTTACAGTAAATTCATGAGGCCCCAGGAATGAGCAGCGACTTTTCTTGCGGGCGGTATTTCCGAATTTCGATATTCAGACCAGTATCGGAACGCAGCAGCTTTCGATGTTCCGTTTCATTGGGTGTGACCGAATACCCCGGATCGATGAGGGCGTATCTGCCGCTCAACGGTGAAAATGAATCACACCTAGTTCATTCGAACCTCTCCACGGCCATGCCATACCTCCACAGGATTTCGGAGCGACGTTGGAGCAGTCTGACGATACGTGTCGTCATCCACCATGCCATGGTTTGGCTGGATACCGCATTCTGGAAAGACGTCGGCACCGAATAACGCCATCCCGTCGGTGCCGCGTGATGAATCAGTGCACCTTCAGGCAGCAACCCGGCTTCGTTTGAGCGTTTCGCTGGGTAACTCACCAAACAGGTCATGATACCATTTTGCAAATCGTCCAAGCTCGCTTATACCCCAATTATTGGCCACGACCGTTATAGTGCAATTGCGCTCCGCTTCACTGGCAAGATTCTGGCGGATGCGATGTAATCTAATCCTTCGCACATAGGCCTGAGGCGTTATGTCGATAATTTCGGCAAAGGCACGACACAACGTTCTGCGGGAGGCATTAGCCGCACTGGCAATCTCATCAAGCGACATGGGATGGGAGAGATTATCATATATATATGCTCTTGCACGGAGGAAAACTGCATTGTGGCGGTTGCGACTGGCGCGACGAAGAAGATCGACAGGGGGGCGTCCCAGGTGCTGGATAATTGCACTCAGGAGCTCTCGTGTGGCGTTACCCCCATTCGAGGTCCCGGAATGGATCAAACTGAACATATATGTCAGATGAGCAAGTGTATGGGGATCCATCTTGCGGGCATGGATACCAGTTCCGCCAAGCGTCGCTCTATCAAGAACAATGTCTTCGTCGGCAGCGAAACGCTCGAGCAGGTCCAGTGGAAGCGATGCAACTGCATAGATCGATCCCTCACTATACAATGCATCATGTTCGTCTCCGGCATGGAATATACCCATCTCGCCGGTTTCTACTTCTAGTAACCATTGGCGATTGCCCGGAGGCAAAATAAGTCCAACACCAATGCTTAACACATCGCACGACAACGGCCCCTGGAGGGCGACCTTTCCACCAATTTTGCCCGTTGAGCAGATAACACCATCTACTTCCGCATAAGCCAGACTTCCAGCATTCAGCTTGGTTGAACATTGCGTTGCCGTCAGATTGGCATGTCGGACAGCTTCGCTAAGATCGTCAATCTGGGAAATCGGTATACAAGTGAACGTCCCACCTTCAGTGTTCGAACCTCCTTCACTCATCTCGAGTCCCTCCCTCATGCGACATACCCAATTTTATGAATCGTTAAATTATTACAGATTTACCCTCATCATATTATAAATATAATTTGATATTTATCATAGAATCTTAATAAGATCGCAATCAACTCTGCATTGTATTTCTACGTTACTTATAGTTGATCGTATACAATACTTTAAGTTGCAGAGTGTATCCTTACCGATGGAGTCTCGATGCTACCAGAAGCGAATGAAACTATAAACTGCCTGAAGCGACGGTTACTTCACCAGCACGAAATTCGACTGCTACGGCATATCTATGGCCAAAGTTCATCTCGTCGTACTAGGGACTTGGAGCAATTGCCTTCAGCATTAATTCCCGCACTTCCTCCTCAATATCGCGACAAAGGCTTCGAAACTCCTCAGCTTTTCTTTCGTCGGCTCGCCAGCAATCAAACGCATTTTTTGCTGACACGTAATCGTCGCAGAGCAAACGAAAATCCAATGATTTCCAGTACAGTGCTCGAATTATCGCCTCATGGTCCGGAAACCGTTGAACGATCACATTCAGGTTCGACACGATCACAGCCTCCCGGATACGCTTTCTCCCCAAGCACATTGTTCAATAGTTACATTTTACGCTAGGTTCGCACATGTACGAACACGTTGCTTACTGTAACATTTTGAAAACTACTTGCTTTGGGCCGTTATCATTATAACCTCAGTCCCGATAACGGATTCAGACAAAAGCAATAGCAAGGATGGCCCGTAGAGATCCGTTATTCGCCAGCGCTCAGCGAGAAGATTGGAAACTGCAGAGATGATCAATACAACCAGGATATGCGCACTTGTCATCACGGGTGCAACGCTACTTGCTACGGGATACCATTCAACTGCAGCGGATCTCGGACCGGCTATCGTGCCGGAACTGAAGCCTGTCGACGATGGTTGGAGAATATCCGTATCTCCCTATTTTTGGGGCGCGGGTCTTTCAGGGGATGTCGGAAGTTTCGGGCTTCCCTCTGTCCATCTCGATGCGTCGTTTGGCGATGTGTGGGACAATCTCGACTTCGCCGCGATGATTGCCGGTGAGGCGCGACGGGGACCATACAGTATATTCGGAGACATCATCTATTCTGATCTGTCCGGGACCAGCGCAACACCACGCGGAGTTCTTGCGACGGAGGCAACCGTCGACAGCAGGACTTTCGCCGGCCTCTTTGGAGCAGGATATACCATTCTCGGGGATGAGCTTAGCTACCTTGACGTCGTTGGTGGCCTGAGGGTCTGGTCTGCAAAAACTGAAATTTCGTTCAATGGCGGTCTGCTTGACGGGCGGGAGGTCAGTGACAGTGCAACCTGGGTTGACGCGATGGCCGGCGTGAGAGGGGTATACTCCTTCACTCCGAATTTATTTCTGACAGGCTGGGGCCTTGTAGGTGCAGGTGGCGCGGATGTCGACTGGGACGTTGCCGCCGCACTTGGCTACAGATTCAATGAAACTGTTTCAGCAACGCTTGGCTACCGCGCTCTGGGTGTTGACTACAGCAATGACGGATTCGAGTTCGACGTCGTTGAGAAAGGGCCGATACTGGGCCTGACGATAAAGTTCTAATCAGCCGGATTGATCAGTTTTTGCTGGATCATTCAACCGATGAGGATATTCCTCACCGATGGGAGGATAAGATGAATGATAGAAACTTTTTTTCCAGTAATCGAATAAAGCGTTTTTCGCTCCTGCTGGTGAGCACGACATTCCTCGCGCTATCTGGCGGTGGAGCCTCAGCTCAACAACCATCAGCAACTCCGGCCACTGCTGTAACTGAGCCGCAGAACGCCAGCAAAGCCATGTTGAATGATGAGGAGATGCAGATCCTTGTCGCACGTATCGCGCTTTATCCAGATGAACTCGTTGCACTCATAACCTCAGCGTCGCTTTATCCTCTACAAGTCGTGGAAGCACAGCGGTTTCTGGAAGCAGTCAAAACAAATTCTTCCCTCAAGCCAAAGGAAGAATGGGACGGTAGCGTGATATCGCTGCTAAATTATCCTCAGATCGTCAAAATGATGAGCGACGACCTTGAATGGACGCAGGCAATCGGCAACGCAGTCGCCAGTCAGCAGAAAGACCTTCTTGTTGCCATTCAGACGCTCCGGGACAAAGCAGTCGCGGATGGCGTCATAAAGAGCGACGACAAGGTGCAGGTCACAAAAGAAAACAATAATGTGGTCATTAAGTCCGCTGATCCGCAGAAAATCTATGTACCTCAGTATGAACCACAGATGCTCTACGAACCGGGCTATGCCATAGCGCCTGTATCTTATTATCCTGATCCTTACCCCAATTACTATTACCCGACCGCAACCTATTTTGCAGGTTTTGTAACCGGGGCTGTTTTTGCAGCGGCCGTCGACTGGGATGACTGGGGCGTCTGGGGCGGTCGCTATGATGGAGCTGATATTGATATAGACTGCAATCGCTGCATGAATAATATCGATGTTGATGGCCGCGTTAACTTCAATGATGTTGACTGGAAGAACGTAGACCGTAGCAAACTCAAGTTCGATCACAACCAGTATTCGAAGATCGACAGCACGAACATACGTTCTCGTCTGGAAAAAACCGGTGGTGACAATATCAGAAACCGGGCCCAGTCATTAAAAACCGAAAAGACAGGGGCGAGACAGAACAAGATCAGCGCTTCGTCTATCAAGGACGTAAGAGCAAACAAGGTACAAGGCAACCGTAAAGCCGCCAATCCTCAGTCTCACGTCAAGAACAGACCATCGAAACCCGCACAAACCCATAACCGACCAGCTCACAACGTAAAACATACTATGGCCAGCAAACGGGATGTCCGACCGAAACGACCTTCCGGCCTCGGTGAGGTTCGCCCAAGAGCATCTGCACACATGAGCTCCAACCGTGGTGGTCGTGCGATGGGTGGTGGGCATCAGTTTGAACGCAGGTCAATGGGAGGCGGGCATGCCCGCATGCCACACGGACATCGACGCTAACCGGTGGAGGTACATGCCATGAAGTGGATTAATCGTTGCACAGCAATGGCTTCCATTGCGTCTGTCTTTACAGGGTTTGTTTTGTCGATTTCTCCCGTAGCAGCTGCAGGTAATGATGATCTCGCCAGGTTGCTTTCAGATAAATTACCTGCAGAGTTCGCGACCGTCGAAGACGCCGTGGCAGGGTTCAAGGAAGCGGTTCAGTCAGAAAACCTGGACCGGATGGCTGACATTCTCGGATTAAAGCCGGAGCTTCTCAAGGATTCAGACGGCATTGCAGACACGCTCGCTCTGATCAAAGTCGGAATATCTCGTCGAATCGGACTTGAGACGCAGGGTGATTATCACGTCATCGAAGTTGGTGAAATCCTGTGGCCTTTCCCGTTTCCCGTTGCCAAAATGGAGGATGGAAAGTTTGCATTTGACCCCGTGCTGGGGATAGAGGAGATCGTCAACCGGCGTGTCGGTGAAAACGAAATCCAGACCATCGAAACCATACGCTCCTATATCGACGCTCAGGAAGAGTATGCCAGTGCTGATCACGATGGCGATGGCGTACTGGAGTATGCACAAAAAATCGTCAGCAGTCCCGGCGAGAAAGATGGCCTTCTCTGGCCCGATGTCGATGGTGACGACCCAAGCCCTGCCTCCCCCTTGCTCGATTTTTCGCAACTCGATCAATCAGCCGTGGATGGATACTTTGGCTATCGCTATAAGGTTCTGACACGCCAGGGAGACAACATCGCAGGCGGCGCATTTGATTACACCATAAACGGCAACATGATAGCCGGATATGCCCTTGTAGCATGGCCGGTGAAATACGGTGAGACCGGAGTTAATACATTCGTGGTCAATCGTAATGGTATCGTTTATCAGGCTGATCTTGGTGCAGAAACCAACAAGATCGCGCCGTCGATCAAACAATTCAATCCCGATGACCGTTGGTCGATCGTGGACGATTGACCAATGTCAGCACCCGTTGATAGCGCTCGACAATCAGGTGAACGTCCGGTCCCAGAAGCTGCTTCGCGTCTGGATTTTCATGCGGCCCATGGAGGTATGTTTTTCGAGCTTCAGCGCAGATTACACCTTCTGCATGAAAATGCGCTGAGAACGGGCAAACGGGCACTGATGTTCGTGGCACTCGCATGGGGTGGTCTGCTTGTGCTTGTGCTGCCAACATACTTCTCAGACAAGCCAATGATATGGAATTTCATTTCAGATCCGGGCCCATCTGTACGGTTTATAGTGGGAATTGCAGCATTCATCTTGTCCGAAAAATACATCGATGCTGGCCTTCGGACAAAGCTTTTACAATTCAACCGCGCGCCGCTGATTGCACCTTCATCTCAGCCTAAGGCTCTTAGTGCCCTGAACACTGCACTTAAAAGACGGGACTCCGGAACCGCGGAACTGATCTGCCTGCTTCTGGCGATTGCAGGCGCCTATGCGGCGTATGTCAATTTCAAAAGCCTCCCCGCAACCAACTGGAGCGTGACTGTATCCGGTAGCACGCCGATGTTGACGCCGGCCGGATGGTGGTGTGTTTGTTTCAGCTCGCCTTTATTTCTGTTTTTAATGTTTCGAGGACTTTGGCGACACGTTGTATGGGCAAGGTTGCTTCGCATGATTGCCGCCCTTGAGTTACGTCTCACGGCGACCCATCCCGACAGAAAAGGAGGACTGGCTTTTCTGGCTGAGTACCCCAACGCCTACGTGGCATTCGTTTTTGGGTTGAGTAGTTCCATTGCGACGGTTGTAGCCAAACATGTATGGGAGGACGGGCTTTCAGCGAACGCTTTAGCTACCGTGATGATTGGTTGGCTACTCGTGGTTCTGATTTTCTTCGCATACCCGCTTTCTGCATTCACCGGCCCTTTGTCGCGGTTGAAACGCAGTACCGTTTCAGTCCTGTCTGCACTGGCGACCAGACAACAGCGTACTACCGAACGCAAAATAATCGGCGGAAACATTGCAGCTCCAAGCAAAAATGAAACAGACTACGCCAACGGAAATCCGGAAAATCTGGCGGATTACTATTCCAGCGTCTGTAAAATTTCCACCGTTCTTCTCAGTCGCAACTCTTTGATGCCTGTTTGTGCTTCTGCGATATTACCTTTTGCGATTGTAGGAATGACACAGCTTCCATTCAAAGAAGTCTTTTCCGTACTTAAGAAAATACTTCTTGTCTAGATTGTGTGGCATCATCGACGTTGGGTTTCGTAACGAGCGGAGACAACGCAGTAAATCAGGAGGTAACCGGAGTTGAGACATGCGCCGCACAATCCAGACAAACAAATCCGGGCGAGATTTAGCGACACCTTCTGGCCAGAAAGTTTCCAGCCAAATATCAATGAAAAATCGTGTATAAAATGCCAGCGGCGGTTTCCAGTCTGGGGCGCAATACTTCTCCTTTCAGTGTCAGTTGTCGGATGCGGACATCCAACCGGGGTGATGAACCCGATCGCATCGGAGAACACACAGTCAAATTCTAGGTCAGTAGATATGCTGGTCGTTACAACACGCCAGCCATCTGGTGATCCAAACACGTTGTTTAACGGAGAGCGTGCTCCTAAAGCTCATCTCACGGACATCGCCGTCTCTATTCCCAAGCAAAGAGAGCCTGGCTCTGTACAATGGCCACGTAAACTCCCACCTGACCCACTGACCGATTTCGCCGTTACACGCGCGAGGTCTGTTGCTACAGTCAGCGATGGAAAACAATGGATAAAAAGTCACATCTCGAACGGTAAGGCGCTTGTATTTGTGCATGGATTCAACAACCGCTACGAGGATTCAGTCTTCCGCTTCGCTCAAATAGTCCATGATAGTCAAATGGACGCGACACCGGTTCTATTCACCTGGCCATCCCGAGCAAAACTGACTGCATACGAATACGATCGGGAAAGCACAAATTACTCCCGTACAGCACTGGAACAGACCATCCAGACACTGGTAAAGGACCAGAACGTCAAAGATATAACAGTACTTGCTCATTCCATGGGAACCTGGCTAGCAATGGAATCCCTTCGTCAGATAGGTATACGAGGCGGTCATGTGAGCCCAAAAGTTCGGAATGTCATTCTCGCGTCGCCTGATATTGATGTTCAGGTGTTTGCCAAACAATTCGCCGAGATGGGGAAACCGCGACCCAAGTTCACAATTTTCGTATCACAGGATGATCGCGCCCTGGCCGCCTCCCGACTGTTAACCGGTGGGGTTCAACGAGCCGGTGCAATCGACCCTACTCAGGAACCGTATCGTTCCCAACTCGAAACAGCTGGCATAACAGCAATAGATCTGACGAAAGTTGATACCGGCGACCGCCTCAATCACGGAAAGTTTGCAGAAAGTCCGGAAATCGTCCAACTTATCGGCCAACGCCTTATCGCCGGTCAAACGCTCACAGACACTCGCATCTCACTAGGTGAGGGTGTTGTGGCTGTCGTTGGTGGAACAGTTCGTACTGTTGGCAATGTCGCCGGCACAGCTGTTGCCGCACCATTAACGATCACCGAACGTCATGACCAGAAACCTGGCAGTACCAATATCTCCGAGACATTCAGCCATGGCGGCAACACTCCGTTGCTTAACTAAACGACCGGTGTGAGAACCCGTATCTGATTTAATTGAGAATAAGAGATAACAAACAGTTCGGGTGGAATTACGTCCATTTGACTTGCTTTACTGCGACCGATTGCCTGGTATTTTAGTGTCAGCAACAGACGATACAGAATGGCGACATACTGCAACTTCCATTCGAAAACGAAACCCAACTACACGTAGTATAATATATTTCTACATTAATTAATGTATAATAATAGTTAATATTAATTTATTACAACAACACAAATTTTTTATGAAGAACACTTTTCTATATCGATTTTGGCACAAACTGCATAGAACTGCGCGCGATAAACCGCCAGAATACTTACTGCGATTTCTAGACATATCGAAGTTTGCGTTCGTCCAAATTTTGATCGAACAGCTGATAGCTGGTGAACTTCTGTGCAGAAAAGAGGGGGAACATGCGCCATCGTACTCGAAGTCAATAGTTTAACGAGAATGATGTGACGGTAATTTGACATACGGTCAATTCCACCGGGGTTCTGTTATGGCTGACAAAAGTAGTATGACTGCGGTCGGGGAGGTAACGGCTGCAGAAGCGAAACTGGCGCTGACCGAATTGCTGACTGATCAGCGATTTCACGCGACTGATCGAGCCAAGGCAATTTTGTCTTATCTTGGTGATCAATATTTTTCCAACGGTCGCGACAGTGTCAAAGCCTATGCCATTGCTGTCGACGTGCTGGGCAGGCCTGAAAGTTTTGATCCCGGCACCGATCCGATCGCGCGAATTGAGATGAGCCGGTTACGTTCTGCTCTTGTCCAGTATTTCGAAGCCTTTGGCCAGGAAAAGCCAATCGAGATCATTCTACCAAAGGGAAAGTATGCACTTTGCTTCCTCTATCGCCCGAGCAAGGCGCCTGCGAAAAGAAAAGAAAATGCGCTCCCTGCCGGATCCACAGATTCCAGGATACAGCGTTCTGGTCGCATCAGAAACTGGTGGCTACTTGCAAGCATCGTATTTTTGGCCTTCGTAACTGCAATACTAATCGCGCTTGTTCTTATCAAATCGCCCGGCAACACCGTCAAACCTATTGCAATTATCGAGTTTGGTACTGATGACGACGCCCTGCTGATCGAAGCGGCAACTGTAAGAGACGCTCTATTTGCTGCCCTAGGGAATTTTCATACCCTGTCCCTGCGTTCCAATAGCGATACATACTTCTCTAAAGATGACGATATCAGAAAGTTCGTCATAGGGATAAAGTATCGGGCTGATAATCAAATGCGGGAATTATGGTGGCAAGTACGGGATGAGCTGCAGAACGAAGTTCTTGGTTCTGGTGTTGTCCGGACCGACGGCACAAGAATGACGCGGACCAGGATTGCCGAAAATCTCGCATCGTCGCTCGCTCCTACGCTGGCAGCTTCCAACGGTGTTGTAAACGTCCAGCTTGTAAGAGAAGGGTCTGACCATTCGTCTTTGGGTAATACGTGCGTCCTGAAAGCCGAGCTTTACCTGGCAAGTTTCAGGCCAGTCGCTAAAATTCAGAAGTGCCTCGAAGAAACGATCGCCCAGAACCCGGAAAATAGTGACGCACTGGCTGCTCTTTCTCGCGTTCTATCTCGCTCTGCAGAAACTGTATCGAATTCAGAAGTACTGGCCAGAAGTAAGTCTCTCGCGGAGCGTGCTGTTTTGCTTTCTCCCCGGTCCGATAGAGCATACTTTGCGCTAATGGATGCATATTTTCGATCAGCAGAAACTGAACTCGCCGTCGAGGTGGGTAAACGCGCACTTACATATAACCCCAACAACCTTCAACTTCGGGACACACTGGCACTCGCGCTTTACGCCAACAGTCGTTGGGACGAAGCCTTGAACCTGGTCGCCCTCAAGTCTGGAGAAAACATTACAGATGAACATCGTCGTTTGCTGATGCTTGAAGCATTCCGCCACCGGGACTGGGATTCGGCCTTGAAACAAGCAGAACAACTTCCATCTGAAAGTGAACATAAAGAAATCTATCGCATAGCAGCACTTGCGGGAAGCCGACCAGAGATATTGGACATATCACAGGAAATGCAAGCGCAACTAATTGAAGCGATGAAATGGGACCAGGTGCCTCAGTCCATCCAGGAAATAATTCTGAGCAATTTCCCTGATGTGAAATCTATCGGTCGCTGAAAACACTGCGCCTGGATCAGCAATTTTTCCTGCGCGAGAGACAATACTCGGTAACTTCCAACTCAATCTCCCTGCAGACCTTTTCATACTCGGCAAAAAGAGAACTGTCTTCCTTGTCTGAAAGCCTCAGTTTATCCAACACCTCGCTTGCAATCTGGTAAGCCTCTGCAAGACTCAGAAGAGGCTCACCTTCAGAACGCTTTATATCGTCGCGAACAGATGGAAGCTTCAACATCAGCTTGATCATGCCTCGTTTTGATGTCCCGTTTGGCTGAGAAGAATTTCGATCCTCTTCGTAGATACCCATTCCCTTTCCTCCTCCCAAGCCAAAAACGACAGTGAACTGATCCATCGTGCAGCGAAAATTCACAAATGAACTTTAACGTATTACTTTTTGATATTAATCAGTTGTAGAGCCCTTCTTCCGAAAAGCCTTTCGCGATCCCGCAACACGAAATAACATATGCCATATTGTCCGCTGAATTATGCTTTCATATGATTTTTGTGACGCCAATACAAAATGGAATGTATGGAACCCGCCTCATTTTTCCTGCTTATTTTACTACTATGGTTTGCCAAATTCTTTCGTTTAGACGAGTATTCGACCAGATAATGATACTGGTGACTAGTTGAGGAAGTGGAGTGCTCGCCCCACTTCCTCGTAGATATTACTGCGGAGACAACCTTTCGAGTTCATTCAAGCGCTCCAGCGCAGCCCGTTGACGAAGCAGTCCATAATTGATGCCGCTTGCGTTCAGGGTGCTGCCTTCCTGATAAGGGAATTTATCGAAATCCGTGAAGAAATCCTTGATCTTTCCCTGTATTGGTACCAGCAACCACATGTTTCGACCGAGAAACTCGATTGCGCCTCCTCCGTCTTCCATTGCCCTTTCATAAGGGTCCATCCGAAGGTTGGTAATCAATGCCCAATTGGGCACTTCTCGAGTAGCCGTTGCGATATTGCCGTGGCTCATCGTTGCAAAACTGAGTTTCCAATCGTTCCACCGAATGGCATTTAGGTTTCCGCCTTGATCAAAGTAGTACATGGCATCTCTGGGAGTCGTATCACTTTCACCTTTCAACAATGAGGTAAGATCATACCCGTCCAGATGAACTTTGAATTCCTTTGACCCGGATTTAAAGCCGCTTTTCATCTGCTCTTTGAGATCCGGAATACCAGCAGCGGCGGCGAACGTCGGCATCCAATCCATGAGAGTCACGATGTCGTTTACCTCGGTCCCAGGCTTCACAACACCTGGCCAGCGAACCATCATTGGGATTCGGAAGCCACCCTCCCAGGTCGTGCCTTTTTCCCCTCGGAACATCGTTTGTGCTCCGTCCGGCCACAGAGCCAGTTCCGCTCCGTTGTCCGTCGTGTAGAGCACTATCGTGTCCTCGGTTATTCCCAGTTCATCCAGTTGATCCAGCAACTGACCAACATGTCCGTCATGTTCCAGCATCCCGTCCGCATGGATACCCTTGCCAGTTTTGCCGACAGAATCCTGCTTCAAATGGGTAAAGACGTGCATACGCGTTGAATTGAACCAACAAAAGAAAGGCTTATCCGCTTTATGCTGACGATCTATAAAATCCTTGGCCGCAGCAAGGAACTCTTCATCAACGGTTTCCATACGTTTGGTATTCAGTGCACCGGTATCTTCAATCTTACCATCTGCGCTGGACTTGATGACACCACGCGGTCCGTACTGTTTCCTGAAATCCGGGTCCTTCGGATAAAAGTACCCTTCGGGTTCTTCTTCCGCATTCAAGTGGTAAAGATTGCCAAAAAACTCATCGAAGCCATGGTTTGTAGGCAGATGCTGGTCCTGATCGCCAAGATGGTTCTTGCCAAACTGACCCGTCGCATAACCCTGCGCTTTCATCACATCGGCTATTGTCGGCATCCAATCCTGGATTCCATGTGGATCCCCTGGCATACCAATGGTAAGCAGACCCGTCCGGAATGGCTCCTGACCAAGAATGAAGGAAGCCCGGCCCGCAGTACAACTTTGCTGCCCATAAGAATCCGTAAAGATTGCGCCTTCTTTTGCTATGCGGTCGATGTTTGGAGTCCGATACCCCATAAGTCCCATTGTATAGGCACTGATCTGTGGGATACCAATATCATCGCCAAAGATAACGAGTATGTTTGGCTTTTTACCTGAGGCAGCGGATTGATTGCCGCCCGATGTCTGAGCTTGAGCCAACGTCGGATGTGTTGTAGCCGCTACTGTCAATGCTGTCACTGCAAGTGAACTGCCTCCCAGCAGAATATCGCGGCGACTTACAGATGCCGTATTGCTTTCCGACTTATCCGAACTGGACTTTTTCATTGTCAGTCTCCCTTTCGTTAGAACTGTGCCTGTAGCACTAAAGGTTTCATCATTCCCTGTGATGGCTGTCCGCCAGTGAGTACTCACAGTCTGCCACGGTCGCAAACACGTGTTACTTCTTTGGCGAGAAAACCTCTGTCCAATCTTGCTTCATGTCCACGACCGTCCAACCTCGCTCTTTTGCTTCAACCAGAGCCTTATCCAGCTTTCCGAATGCAGACTTGCGGTCATAGGCAAACTCCCGCTCCACATCGGTATGATGTACAATCAGTCCAAAGCCTGGTGTCTTTGCAGTAGCCCATCTCAGCATTTCATAATCGCCGTCGGAGTTTCCGGCGACAAAGACCGGACGACGACCGATGAACTTATTGATACCGACTGGCTTTCCGTCACCATCGTCGATGAAGTCGATTTTCGGTAACCGGGTCAGGACAGGTGTTCCATCGATGACTTCGTACTTGGTCGCAATTGAGCTGCCCACGACCTGTTCGGGAGGAATTCCGTAAAGTGATTGCGTCACCGGGCGCATGAACTCAACCCCACCACCAGAGACAATAAACGTCTTGAAACCGTTCGCTCGCAGGAACTCAAGTAATTCGCGCATCGGAAGATAGGTCATTTCCGTATAGAGTTTTCCTGTCTTCGGATGCCGCGCAGTGGCAAACCAGTTTGTGACGAGGCTGTTAAAATCGTCAGTCGTCATGCCTGCGTGGGTGGCCATGACCAGCTCAATGAGTCCTTTCTCACCACTGGCCGCCAAACCCTGAACGTCGTTGTTAAGGACACTTTTGAAGGGTTCCTTTTCCTTCCAGTCTGGGTTTTCTTCGGCGAGCGCCTTAACCCGATCGAGCGCAAACCCCAGTTGAATGTAGAATGGTTGTTCCGACCACAGGGTTCCGTCGTTATCAAAAACGGCGACGCGTTCGTCTGGCTGCACATAGTTCTTGTTGCCCTCAGTCACAGTCGAAGTAATAAACTCAACAATAGCGGACTTGGTCGCTCCGTCCCTCCAGGAAGGTAGCGGATCCTGCGCCAGCACGGGCTGAGAAAGACAAATCACCAGCAAGGCCAGGGTCAAAAAACCAGTGCGAAACTGCTTTACTAAGGTACTTGCACTCGTCATTTGACTCTCCTGTTGAGTGGTTCTCTTCTGATGCAGCGAAAACCTACATGGCTCATAGAACTATCTTCAGGTTGAGCGTGGCGCGCTGCAGGGCGGTAACGGCGGCAATAGTTTGGCGCGCAAAGATGCGATCCGCCCTTTACTACTCTCCGCGGTATCCTGATCTGCGGAAGTTGCGGATCATAACTGCCGGAAAGGTCGCCACCGCGTGGATTCGCCGGAATACAACACGATTTTTCGGCGCGCTGGGGATGATTTGTAGACCAGTAATCACTTGTCCATTCCCAGACATTTCCGATCATATCGTAAAGCCCGTATCCATTGGGTGGAAAAGAACGCACAGGTGAAGTCCGCTCCTGCCCTTTTGGTTTGGTTGACTGAACAGGAAAGATACCTTGCCAGGTGTTTGCCATAAGTTTGCCGTTGGGGATAAGTTCGGCTCCCCAGGCATATTCGCAGTCCTGTGTTCCACCGCGCGCAGCATACTCCCACTCTGCTTCGGTAGGGAGATCCAAACCAGCCCAGTCCGCGTAGGCTTTGGCATCTGACCAGGCAATGTGTACCACTGGGTGATCAAGTTTACCTCTGATGTCGCTCAGGCCTCCCAAAGGCCTTCGCCAGTAAGCACCGTGCTTGTATTTCCACCACTGACGTATATCCTGACCATCCAGAACTTTTGGCTGATGGAATACCAACGAACCAGCACGTAGATTTTCCGATTTTGCCCCAGGATAATCAGCCGCGTTCGGAACAATTTCGGCAACCGTCACATGCCCCGTCTCCTTGACGAATTCCGCAAACTGTCTGTTAGTCACGGGGGTAATGTCGATCCAGAAGCCGTCCACCTTGACCGGATGCGCTGGAGCTTCCTCTGGATAATGGTGATCAGACCCCATCACAAAGGCTCCACCCTCGATCCAAACCATTCCAGCGATAGCAGTTTCACGGGTCATTTCTTCAAGACATTCTGCCATTGTCGCCTCCTGCTATCGATATCACAATATCTCTTCCGATGGCTGGAAATGTAAGTACGTTACGGTAAAACATGAGACGTAACGCCTCGTTACATCAGTGCGCCCACTGGCAAGGGTTTTGGAATATCCATATTATACAATGAATTATGCATCAGGACGATGGCAGGGACGGCCTACTCCCAATAAGCACTGCATTCAGATGCGACAGTATCCTCAAAGCCCCTGCGTTTGGCATCGTACACTGCTCAAAAAATACCATTGGCAGATAGCCCACATCCCGGTCGATGAGTAAGGTACGATTGCAACACCGCTATATTGACGATCACGACATTCGGCAGGTGAGAACGATGCCGTTTTCACATCCCATCGCACTGAGTTAGTTCGCCTGCTTCTGGAATACTGTGTACGCAGCCAAACTGCGTCGCGCTACAATCAGGTCCCATCATAACCTGTCTGAACGAATTTTTTCGCTCCTGCAATGCAATACAAGTCAGAGCCTTCTAGCGAGGTTCTCCGGTAAAAAACCAGTTATAGTAAGGATTTTCACCGGCATATCGCATGACGAAAGCCCCATTCTTCTGCCATGCTTCCTGGTTGTTACTGTATGAGGCAAGGCCTGCCTGATAGAATGCATAAAGATATTGACGTTCTCGTTGCACCCGGGCAAGCGCGAGCGGCGGCAGATTTACAATCTCAGGCTCTCTGGCATGTTGCATAATGCTGACGAGCGTCATCGCGAAGGTATTGGGCCGTACCCATGTACTAAACTCTATAGACGGGTAATTGTCGGTCACAGATTGCACGTCACCCGCAAATGCCAATAATCCACTTCTGTCGGTTACCCACGTGGCAAGCATCGCATCCACAGATTGGATACCAACATCCTGAAGTGCTTTCTTGACCGTAGGTTGTTCGAACCGAGTTGTCATTCTGCCATAATCCAGGGGCATGGGTCGCAAGGATCCGATCATCATCATCTCATGAAGTTCAGTCGTCCAGAGGTGCGTGAACGGGAACACTTCGGTGAAACTTTTTACAAGGGCACGGGTGTCCTCGATATTCTGCGTAGGCAATGGCAGCCACTGCGCAACCATGCCACCACCAGTCAATCTTTTCGCGGCAAAATTATAGAAATCAGTCGAATAAAGATTGGCGACACCAGCAGCCGACGGCGGCGGCGGCTCAAGTGTAATGAGATCATATTTGCGGTCATTTGCGATAAGCTCTCTGCGGCCATCGCGCAAACGCAGGTCAATTCGCGGATCGTCGGGCGCTCCGTAATTACCTTTGAAGGTGCGGCTGGCACGGACGACGCCTGGAAGCAATTCCGCAACAACGCGCTTTTCCAGATTATCAAACGCAAGGGTTGCACCTGCAGTAATGCCGGTGCCAAGACCTATTATCAGTACTGATCTTGGATCGCTGTCAGCAATTATCAAAGGTAATAATGCCTGCAGCCGCATGTAGCGTTCTGACGCCATTGAATCACCCGTATTGGATACCCCCTGGATGTAAAGCCTCCTGAACCTATTATTATTTCCCTGTTCAACAACCGCAACGGTTGCGCCTAATCCTTCCTCGTAGAAAATCAGACCGCCCTTTTGCGCACCTGGCAGAAGCTGAGCGAACCTATCTGTAGGAACGCACACCAAAAGCAAACCGGCAATCACGACCAGTAGGCTGGAGGCTAACATACTTCGTTGTGACCATCTTTCAGAACGCAGCAACATAATCGTTGCAAGCAGCGATGCTGTGAAGCCAAGAATACCAATTGCATGGACAAATCCAAATCGGGGCACAAGTACAAAACCGGTGAAAACAGAACCCACTATGCCACCGAGCGTATTCCAGCCTCCAACGAGCCCAACCGCCCGACCAACAGGCACGGTTTTCCCAACAATCATCACAACCACAGGGAACGCGGCCCCGAGAAGTAGTGTAGGAGCAAACACTATTGTGAACGCTGCAACTGCAAAGCGCGCAGACATTCCTGCAAGGCGGTTGTCGGTAGTAACGAGAACCCAGTATTCAGCGAACGACTGAGCCGTTATCATCCAGCGCCCGAGTAGCGCCACCTCTACTACGGCGATAATACCTGCAGTTCCGATCAGTAAACCAAGAACGCTCCAGGGCCTTCTTATCCGCTCAATAAAAGGCGAGATCGCAGCCGAACCCAGTGCCAACCCTGCAAGATAAGTGGCCAGAACTACCGAGAATGCAAAAGCACGGGTGCTCATGAACTGAACAATAGACTGTGTCCAGACGACTTCATATCCGAGAGCCACTCCGCCAGCGATTCCATATAAGATGATTGCCTGACGTGCTTCGTCTGAAAGGAATCCCGCATGAGTGTCATGTCCTTGAGCGCTTTTGTTG
Organism: Brucella cytisi; assembly: GCF_038433355.1. Taxonomy (NCBI): domain Bacteria; kingdom Pseudomonadati; phylum Pseudomonadota; class Alphaproteobacteria; order Hyphomicrobiales; family Brucellaceae; genus Brucella; species Brucella cytisi. The sequence goes on along the minus strand of NZ_JBCAUP010000005.1, from coordinate 30,526 downwards.
TTCGCCGATCGCAACATAAAGGCAATCAATGCGACCGCAAAACTGCCGGAAGCGGCTATACTGGCAGTACCTGCGAGCCCAAACGACGGTATCAGTATAAAAGTAGTGGCAAGTGTCCCGACAATCGCGCCGAAGGTATTCGCCGCATACAGTTTTCCGGCGGCTGCCGCGGGAAGGCCGATTTCCCTTATGGAGCACAGCATCGCGGGAAGTGTTCCGCCCATGAAAACTGCGGGAAGGGCAATAGTGAACAAGAGCAGAAACCATGCCAACGATGAGCTGAAGCTCTCAAGCCTCACAAAAGGTAAAGCAAGATGAGGAAGACAAATCGTGACAAACAACCCTGATGTCGCCACCATGACTTCCAGTACACCGTAAAGCAAGAAGGGCGTTTGCAAACGATCGGCAAGACGACCGAAGATAAAACCGCCTAGCGCCAATCCCCCCATGAATGCGGATATACCTGCGCTTACCGCGTAAACATCCACTCCGATAATTGTTGACAACTGTCGGATCCATACAACCTGAAATATTAATGACGAGCACCCTGAAACAAGTAGAAGAACTGCAGCAAGCCAGAAGCGCGCCACATGACCCACAATTGTCGCATTCTTAAAAAACATGCTTTGCGCCATAGTCACCACCGGTTGGTCGGGCACGAAGGGAGGCCGCCTGCAGACGGCCTCCCCCTGGACTTATTGGGCGGGGGGTGCACCCAGAGCTTTGTCCAATATAGCGTCAATCTGCTTATGGACGGATTCCTCGACCTGATCGATCGAGAAGCTAGCCGGCCGCTGGCTCGGCGGATACTCTATAAAAGTTTCAAGGAACGTGGCGGCCTTCATCGTTGCCTGAGCGAACAGGTACGCATTCTTGGTCCTCCAGTCGTTGTATTGATCGGAAACAATGTCTGCCCTCTCAAACGGATCCATACGCAGATTAAAGATCTTGGGTACGCGCAGGCAAGTAAACGGATCCTGCCAGACATCAAATCCACCCGGTTTGCGCATTTCGCAGAAGACCGCTTTCCAATCGCCAAATCTCAGGCCGACCAGCTTGGCATCATCATTGAAATAGTAAAACTCCTTACGATTGCCCTTAGGCTGCTCGCCAAGCAGATAAGGCAACTGATTGTATCCGTCGAGATGAACCTTGAAGGTTTTCCCTCCGAGGTCCGTACCCTTTAAGAGGCGCTCCTTAATGTCAGTGTCGCCAGCCGCCGCGAGTAATGTGGGAAACCAGTCGAGGCCGGAAAAAATTTCATTTGAGGTAGTGTTGGGTTTAATCTTGCCTGGCCAGCGAATTATGGCTGGTACACGGAACGCACCTTCCCAGTTAGAATCTTTTTCGCTGCGGAACGGCGTTGTTGCCGCATCTGGCCACGAGAACTGGTTGGGTCCATTGTCCGTGGCGTAGACGACGATTGTATTGTCGGCAATTTTCAGTTCATCCAACAGGTCCAGAAGCTTTCCGACATCATTGTCGTGTTCGATCATGCCGTCGGCATAGTCGTTACCGGGCATGCCACTCTGTCCCTGGAATTCAGGTCGTATATGGGTGAAGAGATGCATGCGCGTAGTATTCATCCAGGTAAAGAACGGCTTCTTTGCTTCCGCCTGTTTCTTTATATAATCCATCGCTGCTGCGGTGGTTTCATCATCTATGGTTTCCATACGCTTTGTGGTAAGTGCTCCCGTATCCTCAACCTGACCGTCAGCAGAAGCTTTGAGAACGCCACGTGGCGCGTAGCTTTTCAGAAATTCTGGATCATCTTTTGGCCAATAAGGACGTTCTGGTTCTTCTTCAGCGTTAAGATGATAAAGATTTCCGAAAAATTCATCGAAGCCATGAGCGGTTGGAAGGAAGCGGTCCTGGTCGCCCAGATGGTTCTTGCCAAACTGCCCTGTGGCATAACCAAGCGCTTTCAACGCCTGAGCGATGGTCACGTCCCGGTCCTGAATACCTACCGGAGCTCCGGGCACTCCGACCTTGGACATCCCGGTTCGCAACACGGTTTGTCCGGTGATGAAAGTAGACCGGCCCGCAGTACAACTGTTTTCCGCATAATAGTCTGTAAATCGTAAGCCTTCTTTGGCAATACGGTCGATATTGGGTGTACGATAGCCCATCACGCCATCGGAGTAGGCGCTGATATTCGTTTGACCAATATCATCCCCAAAGATGACAAGTATGTTTGGCTTGTCTCCTGGAGGCGGTGTTGATGTATTTTGGGCCACCGCAGACGTGCTCAGCAGCGTCAGCGCAATGGCTGTAAGCTTTCCAGTCAGGCTCATTGCCAGTCTCCCGATGTTTAATTGTCTGCCTGCATAATCACACTGCATAATCACAGAAGGCGCACACACCTGCGTGAGTGGCCGAAGCTTACATTCGGCAGAAAATAACAGAAGTACGTTACGGTAACTGCGATGGTATGCTTTGGCGTCGTCGAAGCGATCAGTATATTTGGAATAAACCGGCCCTTTGGCCTTCAAACAACGTTCAACGCAATGGAAACGGTCGCCTGAACGGAACTGTTGTGATTATCCTCATGATCCTTTTTCTATACGGTCGAGCGCGGCGTGCTCCAATCAACACCCGTCGCACACGTTTCACGTAAGCCATATCCACTATTGGGCTTGCCGCTTCACTTGAATATGAACTTGATACTAGATAGCTCGGATTTTAGCGAAATTTACCGTTACGTACTTCCTAACGCCTGGCTCCCATCGCAACATACTTACAAGGCCGCCAGACCCAGACCGTAGCCATAGTGATGCAAATTGTGACGCGGCTCAGACGAGACAGGCAGGAGGCCGATTTGCCAGCACGTGACGATATTCTCAATCTAGGTAAGCAAATTCAGCAATCTGTTGTCGGTCAGCAATCAATGGTCGAACGTTTGTTGCTTGGCCTACTGTCAAATGGCCATCTCCTGGTCGAAGGTCTGCCGGGTCTCGCCAAGACGAGAGCGATCAAGAGCCTGGCTAAAAATCTGCAAGCAGAACTGTCCCGCATTCAGTTCACGCCTGATCTTCTGCCCGCAGACATAACCGGTTCCGAGGTTTATTTTTCAGCCTCAGGTAAAGGTGAATTCAAGTTTCAACAGGGCCCTATATTCGCCAATCTCATTCTGGCAGACGAAATAAACCGCGCTCCGGCAAAAGTCCAGTCGGCGCTTCTTGAAGCCATGGAAGAACGTCAGGTGACCGTTGGTGGCAAAAGTTATCCTCTGCCTCAGCTTTTCATGGTGATGGCTACGCAGAATCCGATCGAGCAGGAAGGTACCTATCCATTACCCGAAGCCCAGCTCGATCGATTTTTAATGCATGTGGAAGTCGGCTATCCGGACGAACAGTCGGAAGTAGATATCATGCACCTGAACCGTCGGGAAGAAAAAGAAGCCGAAGAAAAACATCCCACGAAACATAAACCTATTCAACGGCTTGCCCCTCAATCCGTGTTCGATGCTCGTGCGGAAATTGGAACCGTCAAGGTAAGTGATCCCGTTGAAAAATATATTGTCGCTCTAGTTATAGCGACGCGTTATCCTGAACGTTACGATAAAGAACTGGCAAAACTTCTTCAGGTTGGCGTTAGTCCTCGCGGCGTAATAGGACTTGACCGTGTAGCACGCTCCTATGCGTGGCTTAACGGCAGGGACTATGTAACACCTGATGATGTGAAGGCCGTAGTCAACGATGTATTTCGACACCGTATGATACTCTCATATGATGCCCACGCCTCCAACACCACCGCTGACGAAATCATTAATCGTATCACGAAACTGGTTGGCGTATCATGAAATCAGTTGCTGACAGCCAGGGTATATATGTAACCACGCAACAGCTTGTCGCCCTTGAGGGGCAAGCCCGGAACCTTACATTTGTACAGAAAAAGCGTAGTCATCAGTTGCTGGCTGGCCGGCTGCAATCCATGATGCGGGGTCGAGGCCTTAGTTTCGAAGAGTTACGCGAATATCTGCCAGGTGACGATGTACGGACAATTGACTGGAGGGTGACGGCCAGAACGGGTCGCCCCGTCGTCCGGGTGTATTCTGAAGAGAAAGAGCGCCCTGCACTCCTGGTCATTGACCAGAGAATTAACATGTTCTTCGGCAGCCGTCGTTCAATGAAGTCAGTAGCAGCCGCGGAAGCGGCAGTCCTGGTCGCCTGGCGAATTCTGGGTTCCGGAGACCGCGTCGGAGGCGTCGTCTTCACCGATACACAAGTCAGTGAAGTAAAGCCACATCGAAGCCGCAACGCCGTTATTGCGTTGGCGAACAAAATCGCGGATGCGAACGGCAGGCTCAGGGCAGACTACGACCAGAAGCCAAACTCTGCCGCATTGGATTCTGCCCTAAGCCAAGCTGCAAAAATAGCGCATCATGATTTTCTTATAATAATTGTCAGTGATTTTGACGGCCACAACGACACGACAAAGCAGATTCTCATGCAGCTCGCCACACGAAATGATGTGGTGTGCCTGCTCGTATATGACCCGTTTATGCTGGATTTACCGAGCGTCGGCGATATTGTAGTCAGCAGTGGGCAGCTTCAGGCTGAATTGGCTCTCGGTCGACAGGATATACGAAAATCAATTGACAGCTTTGCCCGCGAGAGGGCTCGAGAGCTGCTAGCATGGCAACGCGAACTTGGTTTGCCAATGCTACCCATATCTGCAGCGGAAGAAACTACTCCACAATTACGCAACCTCCTAGAACAATCGGCATGGCGTCAGCGGAGGCGGTAGTGGAACAGCAGGCGAAGCTCGATCAAATAACCGAAATTGCATTGCGCTCGCTTGGCGATATAGCAACACCTGACCCTGTCTCCTGGATACCCCGGACATGGGGATGGGGATTGCTCGCCTCAATACTGTTCGTACTCGTTCTGGTCTATTTTATGATCTGGTACAAGCGGTGGCGAAGGAACGCTTATCGACGTGAAGCTCTACAAGAGCTGAACGCGATAAAAATTCAGTTCCAGAATCACGATCAACGATACCTTGCAGCCACCGCTTTGGCTGAGCTCGTAAAGCGGGTCGCCATAGCGTCTTGGTCAAGACGCAGTGCAGCAGCACTTTCGGGTGGAGACTGGGTAAAATTTCTCGCTGCCCACGATGGAACAGATATTAGCGGCTCACTTTCCCGGTTTTTGAACGATCTGGAGTACCAAGCCAAACCTGAACCTGTTTTTGACGATTTCAATGTAATCGTCAATTACACAAGCAAGTGGATAGAGAGACATAATGTATGAGCTCGACTTTCCTCTAGCTCTACTGCTACTCCCATTGCCATTTCTGATATGGTGGCTAATTCCACCTTATCACGAAACGTCTGTTTCGATCCGATTGCCATTCTTCACGCAGGTTACCGACGCTGTTGGTATTGAACCCAATCAAGGGTCGGTCATTCGGCGAAGAACCACCCCGCATTTACTCGTGGATTTCCTTTGCTGGTGCCTGATTGTGGTCGCACTTGCGCGTCCTCAGTTTGTCGAGCCTCCCCTGACAAAAACCGAACCGCAGCGTGATATCCTGTTGGCACTGGACCTGTCCCAATCAATGGATACACGAGATTTTGCGGATTCGGACGGGAATCTTGAAGCTCGCGTGAATGCAGTGAAGTCGGTGGTGGCAGATTTTGTAACCAGGCGTCCCACAGATCGGCTTGGTATAGTTGCGTTTGGGGATGCTCCCTATCCGCTGGCACCGTTTACGATGGATCACGAGCTTGTTCAAACAATCATTCAAGGATTGCTACCTGGTATAGCCGGCCCACGTACAGCGTTAGGTGACACCCTGGGACTTGCAATTCGCATGTTCGAGAAAACAGATGTACCCGACAAAGTCCTGATACTTCTGACTGATGGAAACGATACAGCAAGCAAAATGCCCCCGCTAAAGGCTGCCGAAATTGCGAAAAGTAAAAAGATAGTGGTCCATACAATTGGTATTGGTAATCCCGATGCTACAGGAGAGGAAAAGCTGGATACAGATACCCTCCAGAAAATTGCAAGCACGACAGGCGGCAATTATTACTTTGGCGGAGATCAGGAGCAGCTTCAAAAAATCTATGACGAACTGGACGGTATTACGCCTCAGGAACAGAAGCAGTTGACCTGGCGCCCCAGGAAGGAATTGTTTGTTTGGCCCCTCGGCACCGCAATCATCCTTATCACCAGCTGGTATCTTGGGGTTAGTACTTTCAGCTTCTTGCGTCGGAGATACTCGCATGATGTCTGACTTTCACTTCCTTCGACCTTTGTGGCTTATTGCGCTTGGCGTCCCACCACTTGTCATCTGGCTCGCCCTGCATTCCAGCGACTTCACTGATCGCTGGAAGCGGGTGGTCGCACCGCATCTGCTTAAAAACCTGTTGATCGAGCCTAGTCAGAAAAAACGTAATCTCCCTGTCTTTCTATTGTCAGGAGCACTCGCGCTGGCGACAATCGGCGCTGCCGGGCCTACATGGATGCGAGAACCTCCACCATTCGTGACCGACACAGCATCGCTGGTACTTGTCGTCGATCTTTCGACAACAATGGACGCGACTGATATTTCGCCCAGTCGTATTGAACGCGTAAAGTTGAAGATCCATGATATACTTGCCACGCGGGAAGGCGCGCGTACCGCGGTAGTCGCTTACTCGGGGACCTCTCACCTGGTCGTACCTCTGACGGATGATGTCGATCTAATCCAGACCTACACTGACGCCCTTTCCACCCGTATCATGCCAAAGCCGGGAAAAGACACGTCAGCTGCGCTGAAAATGGCCGACGAACTTCTGGTTCGGGACGAGGTACCAGGCACTATCGTTTTGCTTACTGACGGTATTGAACCTGCAGCGATCAATGCAGCAAAAAACATTCAGAGCTCATTGATAGTTCTCGGTGTAGGCACCCGAAAAGGTGGTGTCATCAGGACCCCCGACGGAGGTTTCGCCAACGACCTGAGCGGAGGACATCTCAATACTAAGCTCGATGTCGATGCTCTCAAGGATTTTGCCACACAAACGCAAAGCGACGTAGCCACCATTACGGAAGATGATGCAGATGTAAAGTGGGTTGCTGAGAATATCCATACGAACTTTTCCCGTCAAACATCCAATCAAGGAGACAGGTGGCACGACGTAGGTTGGTGGTTCCTCATACCATGCGCAACATTACTCGGATTGTTGTTTCGAAAGGGCTGGATCGTCAAGTTATCGGTGTTTCTGATTACACTGCAGATATTCCCTGCCCCACCGGCATCTGCCAATGGATTTGCTGACATGTGGCTCACTCACGATCAACAGGGGCGTATTGCCTATGACCGCAAAGCCTATACTGAAGCAGCCAGCCTCTTTGATGACCCGATGTGGCGTGGTATCGCATTCTATCGTGCAGATAACTACCAACAGGCGCTCGAGGCGTTTGCCGCGGTCGACAGCCCGGAGAGCTGGTACAACCAGGGTAACACATTGCTGCATTTGGCTGATTTCAGTGGTGCAGTCGACGCTTACAATAAGGCTCTCAAGGGTCGCCCGAATTGGCCGGATGCAATCGCGAACCTGGCAATCGCTCAAAAGCTTCTCAAACGACAACAGGATGAGGAAGAAGAACAGCAGCAAGATCCTAATCAGAAGCCCGATAGTATTGAATTCGATGACAAGGGGAAAAAAGGCAAGGCTGGCGAGGTGGAAGTAGCCGAACAAACCTCAGAGATGTGGATGAACAATATCAAGGTCAGTCCGGCTGACTTACTTGCCAGGAAGTTTTCTCTGGAAGCAGCAAGGGCATCGCAATGACCAGATCCGCAATCGCTTTTTTTCTCATGCTTGTTTCAGCCACAACGGCATTCGGTGCAGAGCCCTTCGCGCGCGCCAGCATACATCCCGCCAAACGTATCGTCCCAGGACAGCAGGTCCTTGTTGATATTGAAATATTCGTTCCGGAGTTCTTCACGTCTCCACCACAGTTTCCCTCTCTGGAGCTTGAAAATGCGGTGGTCTCACTTTCCAAGGAACGTTCTGAAAACATTATGGAAACTGTCAACGATGTGAGATTCACAGGCATTCGGAAATCTCTTGCCGTGGTACCGGAAACAGCGGGTGCGTTTACCCTGCCGCCATTCAGAGTTACATTTGGTCAGTCCGTGAACGGAACAGCAACCAAGAGTTCGGTAGAAGTCCCTTCTGTTTCATTTAATGTCGAAAATGCCGGGGTGAGCGAAACACCTGCGGTTATGTTTGCAGCTCGAAACGTAACCTTGCAACAGTCATTCGACCGGGATAGCAAATCACTCCGGGTCGGTGATGCACTGGTGCGAACGATCACGGTAACAGCCGAGAATACGCAGGCTATGATGATCCCGCCGCTGAACGTCGGCACTGTTCCTGACCTCAAGCATTACGAGAAGACTCCCCTTATTGATGATAATGTATCTCTGGGGCGACAGTCTGCGAGCCGAAGAACCGAAGTTCATGTTTACACAGCGAACCGGGAGGGCTCGTACGAGCTTCCAGCAATCAAGTTTGTCTGGTTCGATGTTTCTTCGGCAACCAGCAGATCATCTGACCTCGCACCCGTTCAGATAACCGTATCTGCAGCCGACACCTCTGCCGGGGGAATAGCGCCGCAGCTATCGAAACCAGCTCCCGAACCCTTCATTCAACGACAGAAAGCTGCGCTGGTCGTTGTTTCCTGCCTCGTTCTTGCGGGCATAGTTTGGTTATTTAGCTTAAGTATCCCAAAGCTTCGACACACTTTGAACGTGTTAAGAAAAAAGCATCAATCAACCTATCAGTACAGGTTGAAACTTCTAAGACGCCGGATCAGTTCCGGCACAGATGAAGAAATCTACTCCGGTTTATACGAGTGGAGCGATTTCCTTGGCTATCCCAACCTAAGCGCGTGGGCAAAGGATGGATCAGATAGATTGCGCACAGAAGTGGGTAATCTTTCACAATCCCTGTTTGGAACACCGGCGATGCAATTTGATCGAAAGGCGCTGCTTGCAAACATTGAAATTCATCATCATGAGAAGAGCAGGCCCTCGGCATTGCCACCACTCAACCCGTTCGCGTCGGGATAAAGTTGAATAATGACCATCGTATCGCTTGAAGACTAGAACTATTTCACAGCTTTCCGCCGTCACTCCTGGTCAGGATCTTACTCATGTTGTCCTTTATCAATCCTGTTATTGCACTTTTCGGATGTGTCGGCTTTGGCTATCTGGTAGGTAAAATAAGAGTTGGCCCGATTGAGCTTGGCGGGGTGTGTGGAACACTTTTTGTAGCGTTGGCTGTTGGCCAATTGGGAGTGCGGATCAGTCCCGACCTCAAAGACGCTGCTTTTGCCCTTTTTATATATGCACTTGGATTTACTGCTGGTCCCCAGTTTTTTGCCAACATCCGTGGTGGATGGCGCTACGGAATTTTTTCGATACTCGAGATCGTGTGTGTACTGGCGTTACTGGCATTATCCATACTTGTCTTTCGGATGGATATTGGCACAGCGGTGGGTTTATTCGCTGGGTCAGCAACTGAGTCAGCTGTAATCGGTACTGCCTCGGAGGCCATCGCTCGTCTCGATATGAACGAAGAAACGATCCTCCAGTTACAGGCAAATGTTGCAACGGCCTATAGTCTCACTTACCTCTTCGGTCTGGTTTCAATAGTTGTTTTTACGACGCAGATCGCTCCTTTGATCTTGAAGTCTGACCTGAAACAAGAAGCTCAGCAACTTGCACGATCACTCGGATCAACGGATGATGACAACGACCCGGTTGAGGGGTTTCCTGTGTTTGTTGGGCGCGCATTTCGTGCAGGTGGTCTCAGCGGTCAATCAATTGGGGAGTTTGAACAGAGCCGCAATTGGGCCGTTGCGATTGAGCGCGTGCAACGCGATAGTGAACTTCTGGAAGTATCAGCAGATTTTCGATTAAGAGACGACGACATTGTTTTCGTACGCGGACGTCGAAATGCGGTGATAGCCGCTTCCGATCAAATGGGCAAAGAAGTACCAGTACCACAAGGAACTAGTTTCCAACTGACAATCCAGGACGTCGTTCTGACACGCAAGGAAGCTTTCGGTCGCCAAATCCGTCAGCTCCGGCATATCGCCGATCCCGAATTGCAACGGGGTATCTTCATCGTAAGCGTGCGGCGTATGGGACAGAGCATCCCTGCTTTATCGGGAACGATTCTGCAACAGGGAGATGTTGTATCGCTCTATGGTGAGGATCGAGCCGTATCACGAGCTGCACAGGAACTGGGGAAATTGCTGCCGCATGGGAATAAAACCGACTTCATGTTCCTGGGGATCGGCGTCATTGTCGGGCTCCTCGTAGGCCAGTTAAGTTTCAAGTTCGGAACTCTGGTGCTAACGCTGGGTTCAGGCGGAGGAGCACTGGTGTCCGGTTTGATATTTGGCTGGCTGAATATGCGTCATCCGGTTTTTGGTAAACTACCGCTTGCCGCAGCTGATTTTGCGAAGGATTTTGGTCTGGCTGCGTTCATTGCATCGATCGGTCTCAGTGCGGGCCCGGACGCAGTTGATCTTGTTAAGAAGTACGGTCTTATTTTACCGTTTCTGGCGGTCCTTGTATCCGTCATACCAGCGACGGTGTCGCTTTTTGTGGGCTCGAAACTGATGAAAATCGAGACTCCTATCCTGTTGGGGGCAATCGCAGGGCAACATTGTAGTACTCCCACTATCAGTGCTCTCGTTTCACGTGCGGGAAACTCTATTCCTGTGATTGGCTATACGGTAACCTATGCTATTTCAAATGTGTTGCTTCCTCTCGCGGGTCCGATAGCAGTGGCTCTGGCTTCATTTCTGACCGGTTAGGACGCGTTTGTGCGGGCATCATCAAGCGGTCGAGTTTCGTGACGATTCAAGTCTTTCTTCAAATATTGGCTGCGCGATTGATGGCCAGAACAGGAGCATCAGGATTGTCCGTCGATCGAGCTGAGTTGTTCACGTTTACTGGGCTTTATTTGCGTCCGACTCATTTTCTTATCATGCCGCGAGTATAGCTCTCTAGCCCACCCCATTTTTTGGAGTGTTCCGGGATGTCGTCAACATGTCATAATTATCCACCGGTATAGTAGCATTGAAAAGTGTGTGTGCCGCGACTGGCTTGTGAACCGCCGCAGCCGTAAACTACCTGGCACCGAAATATCCTCCCGCCAAACTAAAGAATGAAACTTCATCCGGGGAACGGGTGACCGATCAATCGCGGTGTCGGCGACAGCATTACGCGCGTTGTTCGCACTACCCTTGCGGAAGCAGCCTCATCAGGCGCTTTTTTCAGCCCGACAATTCCGCTGACCGGAAAACGTTGGAAAAGACAAATTCCCGAACGCAGCGCTTCTACAGGCGTCTAATGAGGGTCACCCACGCATGATATTCATCGCTATGCAGGGCCATAACTCGATACTATCGATGTGCAGTAGCCTGTGAGAATGCTACCGCATCAATTTCTCCGTCTTGCACACGATAGACAAGCGACTGTACGGTCTCCACCCCCGTTTGGGCAGTCTGTTCATTCGAATAGCGGATTAAGCCCTGCTTTACACCAACGCCGAAACGTTTCTTCAGTGCGTCTGGACGATCCTTTAAAGTCGGAACCGGGAGTGAGAGCCCAGTAAGATCTACCCGAGGAACCTCACATCCTGGGGTATGATCTTTAGCTACCTCAGTGGAGACAAAATTGACGAAGTCATCATCATCCTTCTCCTGACTGTCGGACACGAACCAGATACGTCTCTTTAATCCATCGACATCGAGATCATAACATAGCCAGGTCGTACCTTTCCCCATAGCAGTATGCGATTGAACATCTCCTCCAAAATGGTTTTGTATTTCGGAAATCGTCGTCTTTTCGAGTGAAATCTGCATTACCCCGGCGTTGATCTGGTTTTCAAAAGGCGTATCAAACTGATGCAAAACCGCCTTGGCCGTTTGCCCTCCAAGCACGAGCGATGGAAAGCCGAAAAGCCTGGTTGCGCCGTTTACAAACTCGGTTGCTCCAAAAAAAGCAACCGACATTGCAGCAACCAAACCTAGAAAAGAACGATATCTTAAAGACGCTTCCCTGCACATGGCTGTCATATTCGCAACTCCCGATATAAATGAAGTTAAACACCTTTTTGAATTGTCTTTTCCAGCGCAGCTGCGGTTCTCGCGACGAAAACATCGAGTTGCTAATAGTCATTCTTCCTGCGTTCGAAACTATGGCATTGAATGATGCCATAGTCCCGCGCACATCAAAGTACGTTACGGTAAATATACCTATACAACTATCGCCGACCCTAATTCACGGTCCACTTGAGTTCTGTTTCGCAGAAACAGCCAGGGTCGCATATCGACCAAACTGGTACACTGGTAACCGTCTTGTAAGCTATACTGTCAGAAATTGTACGGGGATTGAGGAAACCTTCGATTGAACTAGGCGGGATGACAGCACATCCTCGGAAGACCAACCAACTCATCGAATATCAGGTCTTTTGTTGCAAATTTACCGTAACGTACTTACCCTTTTGCACACTCCGTGGTGCCTTTTTATTTTAGCTTTCTCGCATCAAATCAGGTTGGATTGTGGTGCGGAGCCAGTCGAAACCAGATCAGGGTAAAGGCATCCTCCTTGCAAGGTAAAGAGGATAGTCTAGGAGAAGTAGACAATGATCAATAAAAGGAACTGGAGAATATTCCGGACATTCGCCCTGGATGGGGCCTTTAGTTCCTCTAAATCACGTTTAACATTGAAAAATTATCATCGATTTTTATTGTTACAGTCTGTCGCATCCCTGGCGCTAGTATGTTGGTCACAGAATCGTGCTTTGGCAGACTGCGTCGAGACAAGTCCCGGCACCGGTACCTATGATTGCTCCGGTACGGGACCTGGTCCAAGCTTTACGGCACAATCGGTAACGATCAATGCTGATAGCACAGCTAGTTTCACGAGCGACGTATCAATTACCGGGCCAGGAACCAGCGTGTTGAATAATCGCGGCACCCTCACGAATGGTCTGGTCGCAACCGATAATGACAGCTTCCGGCTGAACAACAACGGATTGATCGACGGAAACATTCAATTATATGGCGGCGGAAACAACGTCATAATCAACCTGGAAGACGGTACTGTCCAGAACGGTGTCACAAGTTCGGGGGATTCGAACGATACCGTAATAAACCGGGGGTTTTTTGCAGGTTCCATAGCCTTGGGTGCAGGGAATGACGATCTGCAGCTTGTAGCAGGCACGGTCCAGACATCCGTAGATATGGGTCCAGGTGACGATAACTTCGTCTGGTTCGTGGGGAATATCGCGGCTACCGTTCAAATGGGCGAAGGCGATGATGTAGCACGTTTTGGAAACCTCACAGAGGCAAACATGACCGCTGGAAAGCAAATCGATGGCGGGCTGGGACATGACACACTGATCTGGCAACATACAAGTAATGATGGAGGATATGGCTCGGGTGATCATCCCAGCAACATCGTAAACTGGGAAGAAATCGAGCTGCGAAACGGCTCGCAACTATCATTTATTTATACCACCGGGAACCTGACGCTTGGAGACGCGGAAACAGGCACAGGGACAATCTCTCTTGACGTTTCCAGTATGATAAATGCCGGCGAATCATATGGTTATGGCATTCTACCCCATGACCGTTCGCAGTTGGTCACCGTGAACAACGCCGGCGTCATAAATCTGACTAACGATCAACCCTCCTCGGGTAACTCGTTACACGACACATTTACCATTCGGGGCAACTATATGGGCCAGAACGGTAAATTGTGGCTTCACAGCTATCTCGGAGGCGATGACTCTCCATCTGACAAACTGATTATAGACGGTGGCCAGGGCGGCGGCTCCACAAACATAATGGTAACGAATGTTGACGGTCCAGGTGCCCTGACTGTTGGCAATGGGATTCAGGTTGTTGATGCGATCAATAGCGCCACAACAGGTACTCAAGCGTTCTCATTAGGAGGTCCGGTTGCGGCTGGGCCATTTGAATACGGGTTATACCGGGGTGGTATTGTTCCATCAGCTGACACCGATAATGACTGGTTCTTGCGGAATACTATAACGCCACCATCGCCGCCTTCACCTCCAGGACCTCCCGCACCACCATCGCCGCCTTCGCCTCCAGCGCCTCCGGCACCTCCTTCACCGCCCTCTCCACCTTCACCCCCGGCCCCTCCTTCGCCTCCCGCACCTCCATCGCCGCCTTCGCCTCCAGCGCCTCCGGCACCACCGTCACCGCCTTCTCCGCCGTCGCCTCAGCCGGTACCGGTACCGGTACCTAATATAAGGCCCGAGGTGCCGGGTCAGATAGTTGCGCCACTGGCTGCACAGCGACTGGGTTTGATGACAATGGGGACTTTTCATCAGCGTCGAGGTGATCAGTCATTCTTATCGGGACTAGGCGGACTGGTTTATACAGATAGCGCGAACCACACCCAGCCCGGGGTATGGGGCAGAGTTTTTGGTGCGCATAGTGAGCTCGGTGCTGAAGGAAAACTGGGTAATGCCGGTTACAAAATCGGCCCGGAGTTCGATGGCAATTACTGGGGACTACAGCTTGGCACCGATTTGCTGGGTGTTGAACACGATAACGGCGTCGTCGACCGGTTCGGCCTGTTTTATACCCATGCAGAAGCCTCCGGTGACATCAGCGGCAATATTCTTGGCGGTATAAGCCTTGCTGCTGGCGAACTGAATTTGAATGAAGACAGCATCGGAGCATACTGGACCAGAATTGCTCCAAGTGGGTGGTATCTCGATGTAGTAGCCAAATATGGCTGGTTGAACGGAAGCAGTGAATCCAGACGCGGCATAGGTTCGGATGTGGATGGCTCAAGCTTTGCGGCATCTGTGGAAACCGGTCGACCTTTTGAACTCTCGGAAGGCTGGGCACTTGAGCCACAGGCACAATTGATATGGCAGCATATCAACATCGATGACGCAAATGACCAGTTCTCAGATGTCACGCACGATTCATTTGATGCGGTGACGGGTCGGATAGGTGCACGGTTTGAATATACGGAGGGGTTCGGCAAAGCTCATGTCGGATTAAACCTTTGGCACGGTTTCTCTGCAGACAGTGTGGTAAAATTCAACGACACGCCGTTCGTGAGTGAGATCGGGGGAACCTGGCTCGATATCAACGTTGGAGGATCTTACGCCTTTAACGAGAACGTATCTGCTTTCGGAGATGTGAGTTATTCGTTCGATGTCGATGGAAACAAGGCCGAAACATTTGCTGGTGAAGTGGGCTTGAGAATTAAATGGTAAGCGGACGGGCTGCTGGCAATCCATCGATTGCCAGCGCTCGTTTCAAAAGCAAACGGCGGTGGATTCCCGGATGAGTAAACTTGTCGCCTACACTCTGGATGGTCTTGAACTGAATATTCGCCCGGCTCCCCTAGAGCGGGACTGGATGGATCAAAGCGATCAACGCTTCGCCTATCGTTGCCTCCCCCTCAACATCGCGAATGCTCACGGTTGGGAGCTGCTCTGCAAGTTCGGCTTTTCCGCAAGCTGGAACGGCAGAAAGTCGCTGGATGCGATCAGGATCCTGGCCAGAAATGATCCTTCGATTCAGGTATCCAGCCATTTCGGAGATGGAATACTCACCTTTCAGGTGCCCTGCCTGTTCAAGACAGAGCCTGGGTTTGATTTGTTTGTTACAGGTCCGGTTAACAGGCCAAAAGACGCTATTTCTCCGCTAACGGGAATTGTGGAGACGGATTGGTCACCATACACTTTCACGATGAACTGGCGTTTTACCCGACCGTTTCAACGAGTGTATTTCGAGGAGGGAGAACCATTTTGCCATATATTTCCAATTCCGAGAAACGGGCTCGAAGATTTAACGCCCCAGATCCAAACTCTATCAAGCGATCCAGACTTGCATCGGGAGTACCTGACATGGAAGGAAAGCCGCGACAATTTCAACGCAACTTTGCATGATCCGAATTCCGAGGCTGCAAAAACCAAATGGCAAAGAGGTTATTTCAAAGGTCACACTCCATCGGGAGAAAAAGGTACGGACGATCACAGAACCAAACTCAGACTCTGTCCTTTCAGCGTCAAGGATCTGCCTTAGGATCCTTTAGGCAAATTAAGGCACTTACTCGACGGCGAGAAACGCTTTCACTATACTTTTGCTTCCGATCCTGTCCCGGGGCTGTATTTTCCTCACATCGGGTAACCATTGAACGGCGGCCTGGGACACCGGCGTGGCCGACGAAGGGAGTGTCCTGAAGCACGCTTTCAAAAGCAGGTGCGCTCTAAACTTATCGACTAATATGACTGCACTATTGTTCATGTAATCAATTCAAGCCTCCCTGAGCCGCCAGGATTGCGTGCGATTGAGCATGAAGCGGGACACTGCGAAGTACACCAGGCGAGCAACCACATTGGTATAGAATATCATCATGCCCATCGCTGCCGCCGGTGCCACATCACCTGCATCGTCCATGTTGAGAACGGCAATAGAAGCAAGCGCAGTATGAGCCGAGTAGAGGAATACCACTGCCGATACCGTAGTCATGGCGTTGACGAACAAGTAGAGTGAAATATCAAGAATGGCTGGCAGGCAGACCGGCACCGTCACCCGGACGAACAGTTTATAGAATGGTTGCTTGAGCGAGGCCGATACTGCTTCAAACTCTGAATCCATCTGCTTTAACGCCGTGAGCGCCGTGAGATGTGCGACGCTGTAAAAATGCGTAACAGTGCAGATGACAAGTATAGCCATGGTTCCGTAGATACCATGAAGCGGATTGGAGGGATTGTTAAAGAAGAAGATATAGGAAAGGCCCAGCACCATACCTGGCACAGCCATTGGAAGCATCGCGAGAAACTGGAACAGCATCCTTCCCTTGGAAAAGCCATCTGTCTTCTCCACTGCATAAGCGCCAACGAACACAATGATCGTGCCAATGATCGCCGTCATGAAAGCAAGCTGGATCGAATTGCCATAGGCAACCCACCCGCCGCCATCCATGCGACTGAAATCGAAATTGCGCAGACTCAATGTCATATCATAAGGCCAGAAACTGACGACAGCCGCCAATTGGCACACCGCCATCAAGCCGACAATGAAAACCGCAATAAATGTACAATAGAGAAGGCTCAGATTATCTACAACCGGCTTCTTCTTTGGCACCAGTGGTACAGCGCGGGCAGACAGCAGAGCGACCTGTTTTCGCTGAATGGCCCGATCGACGAAGAAGGCAAGGATTGCCGGACACAACAGCATGACTGACACCACTGCGCCAATCTCGAAATTCTGCTGGCCAATAACCTGCTTGTATATGTCGACGGCAAGCACATTGAACTGGCCGCCGATAACTTTGGGCAAGCCGAAATCGGTAATCACCAGATTGAACACAACGAATGCCGCAGAGATCAGACCGTACCGGGCACCCGGAACGGTAACGGTCCAGAACGTGCGCCACTTCGAAGTGCGCAAGGCCTCGGCTGCTTCATAATGACGGGCATCGGAGACGGCGAGCGCAGTCGATATGATCATCAACGCATGCGGGAAGGTAAAGAATACGGAACCGAGAACGATCCCCAGTGGTCCGTAGATCGACACGCCGAAAAGCAGCTCCTTTAGTATACCCTGATTGCCGAACAGATAAATCAGCCCGATCCCCGGCAACAAAGACGGAACGAGAATTGGCATGACGGCGATCAGCTTGAAGAGCCCCTTGAAACGCATCTGCGAGCGGTTAAGTGCATACGCGAACCCGAACGCGAGCGTTACTGTCAGGATCGTGCTGATGACCGCGATCAGAAACGAATTCCTGATCGACAGAAACAGCGTTGGTGACGTAAAATAGGTCCGGTAGTTTTCAAGCCCGACTATCTGCGACGGCATCAGCATGACGCGCCGGAACGTGTTGGAGTCCAGCTCCTGCCACGCCTCACCTTGATGAGGCGTCGAGCCCACAAGGAAGCGCGCATCCAGTGTCAGCCCGCGAATTCGGTAATGTTCTGGCCCGCGGAAACTGAAATCCGGAAACAGATCGGTTGGTGACAATCGGCCACTGTTGGATGTGGCAAGGTCATCGGGTTTGAGGACGCCAAGCACTTCATTCAGCGCAGCAAGCGTTTTTGGCTCCTGCCAGTTACCCTTTCCGTCGCCGACCTGAACTTCAAAATTGCCGAGCCGGAACTGGTAGCTGTTGAAGGACTTGGTCAGCATGACGTAAAGCGGCGCGGCCAGCGTCATAAGGAGATAAAGGCCTATTACCAGCATCATGCCGCGCTTGATCCATTCATCAGCGCTCACTTTACGGAATACCGTTTTGCGGGAGGCGGCTGGTCCAGCCAGATGGTCGCTGAAAGTACTCATCACTGCCCCCTCTTGCCAAAAACCAACATGCGGCTCTTTGGCAGTTGAACCAGGATCGACATGCCCGCGCCAAGCCCGAGACGCCGCTCGGCATTGACCGAAAAATCTGCAATCAAAGGCTGGTTCTGAAGATCAGGACTGCGCATGTGCGTGCGCCAGAATGATCCCAAAAACTCCATGGATTCGATCTGTACCTCAATCAGGTTCTCGCCATTTTCGGCAAAGGAGCGATCATCGATTAAACGTCCATGCGGCACGATATCATTGGGACGAATAACGGCGACGGCTTCGGAACCGGCAGGCAGATCATGCTCATGACAGTGAAGAGAAAAACGCCCCACTCCAACCGCACCTTCATTGCCGACCACAACCGGATATTTGTTGGTTTCGCCAATGAAGTCAGCCACAAACAACGTCGTGGGCTTGCGATAGACCTCAAGTGGAGTTCCCACCTGTTCAATTTTGCCGCCATTCATCACGACGATGCGGTCAGCCGTCGCCAATGCTTCTTCCTGATCGTGGGTAACCATGATCGTGGTGACGCCAAGCTTGCGTTGCAGTTCCTTGATTTCGTGTCGCAGATGAACCCGGACTTTCGCATCAAGCGCCGAAAGTGGCTCATCCAGCAGAAGCAGTCCCGGCGAAATTGCGATTGCCCTGGCCAGTGCGACGCGCTGTTGCTGGCCACCTGAAAGCTGTGCCGGATACTTGTGCGCCTGATCGGCCAGATCGATCAGCTCGAGCAGTTCTTCAACACGTGCCTTTATCTCGGCGCGCGGACGCTTCCAGTTCTCCAGCCCGAAGGCGATATTCTTTTCGATCGTCAGATTGGGAAACAACGCATAGGACTGGAAAACGATGCCGTAATCCCGTTGTGAAGGAGGCAAGACCGAAATATTCCGTCCCGCCTGCCGGATGCTGCCTCGTGTTTGCAGATCCAGTCCGGCAATCGCACGCAGAAGAGTGGTCTTGCCGCATCCGGAAGGACCGAGAAAGCAGATGAACTCACCCTCGCCTATTTCAAGATTGATGTCTTTCAGAGCTTGAAATTCACCAAAGTTCTTCGATAGACCTTCGATCTGAAGATAGCTCTTGCGAACCTGTTCCGCAGGATTTGCCGATAGCGTGTCGTTAAACGTCACAGAATTCGAAGCGGCATCGTGGTTCACGCTTAAATTCCTCTGGATGAGCATGTTTTTCTCCCGTACGGACCTGAAAGTGCACGGTTTGCAGCGCTGTGAACGTCCAGCTGACTTCACGTATTGCGCGCCGCAAACCGAGCTTCGTTTCTGCAGAAAATGCTTCACCCTTTGGATTCGGATTTGGAATCGTAGCGCTTCGTCCACTCATCCAGAATTGCCTTCCGGTTATTGGCAGCCCATTCCAGATTGTTGTCGATCATCCTGGATTTGAGATCCGACGGAATATGCTCCACCGGCTTGGCAACACTTGGCAGGGCCACCACGGCGAAACTCTGGTTGAGTGCTTCCATTGCATTGGGGGTCAGCGTCCAGTCCATGAGGGTCCGGGCAGCCTCCAGATTGGGCGTGCCGGCCATTATCGCGACCGCTTCCGACTCCCAACCAGACCCTTCTTCCGGGAAAATGATATCAATCGGTGCGCCGGCCTTCTTGACTTGTGACGCCGGAAACTCAAACGAAATGCCAATCGGTATTTCACCGGCTCCTGCCATCTTGCACGGCTTGGAACCGGAATGGGTATAATTGGCGATATTGGCGTGAAGAGCATCCATGAAAGTCCACCCCTCCTTCTCGCCGAATACCTGCAGCCAGGATGATACATCGAGGAAGCCAGTTCCCGACGAGGCCGGATTGGGCATCACGACATGTCCCTTATATTCGGGCTTGGTCAGGTCCGCCCAACTCTTTGGCGGTTTCAGACCCAGTTTTTCAGCCTCTACTGTATTGAAGCATACGGCGGCGACATAGGCATCAAGCCCGATCCAGCTGGTCGGACGATCCTTGTCCACGAAACGCGGATCGAGCTTGTCAACGTCCTTCGGCGTGTAGGGCTCCAGCATTCCTTCGCTTTTCAATACCAGCAATGACGTGGCAGCAATACCCCAGATGATATCGGCCTTGGGATTGTTCTTCTCAGCCAGCAACTTGGCGGTCATCACGCCGGTAGAGTCGCGCACCCAATTGATCTTGATGTCCGGGTGGTCCTTGTTGAAAGCGTCGGCGAAACGCTGCAGGTCAACTGCCTCGAACGCAGTGTAGACGGTTAGTTCGGACTGTTGAGCCCGCGCGCTAAAAGGCAAGCTCAAGGCGGCCACGAGTGAAAATACGAATGCACCATGTTTCAGCATATGAATTTCCCCATTTTCAGACCTTTCAAGGCCTGGTTTTATGTTCCCTGTCCGATGCTTCTCGGACTTTTCCTGTTTTTTTTGCAGTATAGTGTGCAGTCAAGGTGAATAAGTAAAATCTATTTATTTTATGAATTCCAAGGCGGAACTTATAATGGACGATCAGCAGCTACTTGCCTCGAGAATGGCTCCTTCGATGACATCCAAAGCCTGATCCAGCTCGGTTCTCGTAATGATCAAAGGCGGCGACAGCGTCAACACATTCCCCTGACTGATCTTGAAACTGACACCACCGTCCAGGCAGCGATAATAGACAGCTTCCGCCATCGCCTGATCGGGTGTACGCGTGTAGCAATCTGTCACCAGTTCCACGCCAAAAAGCATTCCTCGTCCGCGCACATCACCAATATGACGACAGCGTGTTTGCAGCTCGCGCAAACGTTCCATTGCGTAGGCGCCAAGCTCTGCAGCGCGTTCGACCAGGCCATCCTGTTCAATGATCTCAATGGTCGTGAGTGCCGCGCGGGCCGTGACCGGATTCTTCTCGTGCGTATAATGGCCGATAGCATAGTCGCCGCAGACATCGAGATCGCGACGGACGATCGTGCTGGCAATGGGCAACAGCCCTCCGCCGAGCGATTTTCCAAGCACAATCATGTCTGGCGTAACGCCGTCATGATCGGACGCGAAAAATTTACCTGTCTTACCCAGTCCGGTCGGTATTTCATCAAAGATCAACAAGGTACCGTGCTGGTCGCAGGCCTCACGCACCTTTTTCCAGAATCCTGGCGGTGGCGGATAAGGCGTCGCACGCATGGGTTCGGCGACGACAGCTGCAATATCTCCTTCGCGTTCCAGCACAAACGACACGACATCTGCGCAGGCAATGCCGCAAGTCTCCGGGCTCTTGTGCTTGTAGTGGCAGCGATAACAGGCAAAGGGCGGCACATGCTCCGTCCCCGGTAACAGCGGGCCGGCAATACCTGAACGGAACGTCGCCTCGCCGCCGACCGATGATGCGCCGAAACCTGCACCATGAAAGGCGTCCCAGAAGGATAATGTCTTGAATCGTCCCGTGGCGGCACGAGCGACCTTCAACGCGACTTCGATGGCGTCCGATCCGCCGGTGGTAAACAGCACTTTGCCAAGATCGCCGGGCGCGAGTGCGGCGAGCTTTTCCGCAAGCTCTATTGCAGGTTCACAAGTGAAGCGACGAGGCGCAAAACAAAGCTCGTCCATCTGCTTCTTGACGGCTTCAATCAGACGGGGATGCGCATAACCGATATTATGGGCGCTATTGCCATGGAAATCCATGAAACGTCGCCCATTGGCATCCTCGATCCAAATGCCCTGCGCCCTGACGATCGCTGTTAGACAAGGGCTGGACAAGCTTTGATGCAGGAAAACCCCGGCATCGCGGTTCAGCAATTGCTGCATGGCAGAGCTGTTCGTTTGCGCCTGCCAGCGCTGGCGGGCTTCCGAGCGATTGGATTCGCCTTCCGTATGCACCGCCAGTTTCATCAGCTTTCCCTCCCCCGATGTTTCAGCCCTTCCAGCTATCTCGCTTATGCTTCCCAGGGGAGCGAGAATGTCTTGACGTTGGTGAAGCTCTTCATGGCTTCAATCACGCCTTCCTTGTAGCCATTGCCGGAGTCCTTGATGCCACCAAACGGAGACATCTCGATCCGATACCCTGGCACTTCCCAGATATTGACGGTACCGACCTTGAGACCCCGGATGTATTTCTGCATGCGACGGTAATCATTGGTGCAGACGCCTGACGACAAACCAAAATCCGTTGAATTCGACAGAGCTATCAGTGCGTCGTCATCTTCAGGTGCCCGTATGATCGGAATAACGGGACCGAATGTTTCCTGCATAACCAGTTCCGAATGATGGGGAACTTCGTCTACCACGATCGGCGGCAGCAAGGCGCCCTGTCTGCCCGGATCGTAAAGTACCTTGGCACCCTGTTCGGCAGCAGAATAAACAAGCTGCTCGAAACGCGCTGCCGCCTGCTCGTGCACGACGGTACCAAGTTCCGTCTTCGGGTCCATGGGATCACCAAAGCGAATTTTTTTCGCCCGTTCCAGAACCATAGGCACGAAACGGTCCGCCACACTGCCCTGACACAGAATACGCTTCACTGCGGTGCAGCGCTGGCCGGAATTCTTGGTGGCACCAGCAACCGCCAGGTCCGCCGCCTTCGCGAGATCATCGTCGCTCAGATCGTTGAGGATGATAAGAGGATCGTTGCCGCCCAGTTCCAATACCATCCGCTTGTAACCACCGGTACGGGCAATCATTTTGCCAACTGGAACACCGCCGGTGAAGGTGATGAGATCGATATCCGGGTTCGTGATCATTTCCAGCCCGATATCGTTGGGCAGACCTGTGACGACAGACAGCATCTGTGGTGGCAAGCCAGCTTCATACATGATGTCGCACAACATGAGCGCCGTCATTGGCGTCAGCTCTGTGGGCTTCACCACTACGCAATTATTCGTGGCAATCGCAGGTGCAACTTTATGTGCCACCATATTCAGCGGATGATTGAACGGCGTAATCGCAGAGATCGCGCGCAATGGTTCGCGGGTAGTGAAAATCTTGCGCGCCTTGCCGTGCGGTGTGAGATCGCAAGAGAAGATTTCACCGTCATCATGCAGGCACATCTGCCCCGAAAGGGTGAAGACATCATAAGCGCGACCGACTTCGTAATAGGCATCCATCTTGGAGATACCGAGCTCCGAGGTGATCAGGCTGGCCATTTCCTCTTTACGCTCGACCAACAGCTCGGCAGTGCGTAACAGGATTTTCTGTCGCTCGTAACGGGTCAGCTTCGATTCATAGGAGGCTGCAATCCTGAATGCTTCGCGCGCGTGTTCTGACCGACCAGCCGGGACGGTGCCGATCACCGCATTCGTATAGGGATAATGAATATCAAAAGTCGTATCGGCATCGACCTGGCGGCCAGCAATACGCATGGGTTCGTGACGTGTCTTGATCTGTGTTTCAGGCTTGACCATCGGGTGTTCCTTCGATCATCATATATGCACATTCAGGTCATCGACCAGAAAGCGGTTCTAATAGCGGGCGTCAGGCTCCGACATGTGCTGCAGCCTTCGTCGCATAGAAGAAGGCATCAAAATTCCGCAAACCCGGCGCATTTGGCAGGTCCGGCATCTGCCGGTTGACGATGAACGGCACTTCCTGCTCAGTCAGCCCGCCGTGCGAACGCAAAGGTTCGTTGAGTGCTGCCAGATCATGTCTATGCTCGCTGGTGCCGATAGCCTTGTTGACGGTCGAAACCAGAACGACGTCGCCGATACGGTCAGTTGGCAGCTCGAAGCGCTCGGCGGCGGCGGCGTTACCCAGAACGACGTCTATACCCTCAATCCCTGCAAGTCGTTTCATGATATCGGTAATGTCCGCGCCTTCCGGCAGATAGGCTGTGGCGAACGAGCCCAGAGCACCGTGATGCACGACATAAGGATCGGTGATCGGCAGGATCACCCGAGCAGCATTCTTGCCAAGCCATTCATCCAGAATATCCTGAACATAAACCACATCGGGCGAACCGTCGGCCTTGTGCTTCGCCTTCATTCCGTGATCGGCTGTAACGACAATTGCCGCACCAAGCGCATCAAGTTCTGTCAGATACTTGTCGAACATTTCATAGAAGGCATTGGCTTGCGGTGTGCCCGGTGCATACTTGTGCTGCACGTAGTCTGTGGTGGTGAGATACATTACATCTGGACGGAACGTCTGCAGTAGCTTCACACCAGCAGCAAAGACGAACTCCGACAATTCAGCCGAATAAACTTCCGGCACGGGCATGCCCAGCCATTTCGAGGCATTATCAATGCCGTTTTCCGCCCTGGTCGTAGTATCCGAGCGCTCTGCCGAGAAGCATACCGCACGGTCATCGTAATATTTCAGGCCCGCACCCAGGAGTGCGCGTAACTTGTCCTTTGCCGTAACCACTGCAACTTTGGCGCCGGCATCATGGAAAGATTTAAAGATGGTCGGCGCGCGCAGGAAGCGAACGTCATTCATCATCACTTCCGTTCCTGTTTCACGGTCATAAAGATAGTTTCCACAAATCCCGTGCACAGCAGGCGGACGCCCAGTCGCAATGGAAAGATTATTCGGGTTGGTAAAGCTGGGAATGACGCTGTGCGCGGTGCGAACCGTCCCGTTCTGCTTGATCCGTTTCAATGTCGGCATGAGCCCGGCGGCGATAGCTTCATCCAGATAGGCCGGTTCACATCCATCCAGACAGATCGCGATCGCCGGGTCCTTGGGCCAACTATAGTCACGATCATTTGCCGGAACAGTCAGATTGGTCATCTTATTCACGTCGATATCCTTTGGGGCCGGGTTAAACCCGTTCGTGTTTCAAAATCTATGCGGCAAGCTTCGCTCGTTCATCAAGCGCTGCAGCAGGTGGCACAGCGGTATCGACGCCCATGGCATCGAGGCTTTCCCGCGCAGCCGTGACAACCCTGCGCATGACAGCCGCGTCCATGCGACCTATACAGCCAATACGGAAACTATCGACCACCGTCAGTTTTCCGGGATAGATGATAAAGCCCTTTGTCTTCATCAGTTCATAAAACCTGTTGAACTCGAAATTCGGGTGTGCCGGCGTGAAGAATGTCACGATGATCGGCGACAGCCAGCGGTCACGAAGCAGAGTTTCAAAGCCAAGCTCGCGCATTCCGGCAACCATGACATCACGGTTTTCGGTGTAGCGTGCGAGGCGACCCTTTGCTCCACCTTCCACCTCATGCATGCGCAACGCTTCCATGAAGGCGGCAACAACATGGGTCGGTGGTGTGTAGCGCCACTGCCCCGTCTTGTTCATTGCCGCCCATTGAGCATGAATATCGAGCGACAGCGAGTGACAGTTTCCCTGGGAAGCTTCCAGTTCGTTCTTTCGGGCAATAACGAACCCAAAACCCGGCACGCCTTCTATACATTTATTGGCAGACGAAACCATTGCCTCATAACGGACTGTGCCAACACTGAGATCGATTGCGCCGAAGGCACTCATCGAGTCCACCAGCAATTTGCGTCCACGTGCATAAACCACTTCAGAGATTTCGCCGATCGGATTGAGAATGCCTGAGCTCGTTTCGCAATGCACGACAATCACATGCGTGATGGCGGGGTCAGCATCGAGAGCCGCGGCCACTTCATCTCCGCGTGGCGGCAAGTAATCGCCTTTATCAATCGTGCGATAGGCACGTCCCAGATAATCCAGCGTCTGCGCAATACGCTGGCCGTAGGCACCGTTGATCAGAACGAGAATCTTGCCATCACGGGGCACAAACGTGCCCAACATCGCTTCGACCGCAAAGGAACCGCTTCCCTGGATCGGGACACAGTCGAATTCGCCTTTTGTGTCTCCGGCAATAGCCAGCAACCGCTCGCGCATTTCCGCCGTCATGCCGCGGAAATCACCGTCCCAGGAACCCCAGTCCCGCAACATTGCCTGCTTGACTTCGGTTGCGGTCGTCAACGGTCCAGGCGTGAGGAGATATGGCTCGCCCAGAACGGGGGGGTCAAATCGGGGCGTAATGACTTTGTTGTATTCCACCATTTATGTCCTCCACACAGTTTTCGAATGAACCTGTTTCAAATGGCTGGACATAGATTGTGATTTGGCCGTGTATTTGTAAAATCGTTCTTTCAGATCAAATTATAAATTTTGCTTATGGTTTTTGTCTTCCAGTTTCAGCACATCCACCCTGGACAAGAACGAAAGAATCCAGACTGCAAATGTAGCGGCCTGCCAAACAGAAGCTTCAAAGCCTCACAGTCTGTTTTTTGCGATTTCCATAAACGCTCTGATGAGTGCTCCCGAACTCCGCTCGTTCAGACAGATAGCCGCTTCGTCCATGAGCATCTCGTCCGAGTTGATCTGGATTGCTTTCAAGCGCATGTCGGCACTGAACTCGGCTTTCGAGACAAAACCAATGCCGGCACCACTCGCAACGATTTCCCGTACCGCCTCACGCCCTTCTGCTTCGATGACAGGCACAAGAGAAATACCCTTGCCAGACGCAAGCTCCTCAAGCTTCCGCCGTGTTTTTGATCCTTGCTCGCGGAAAATCAACGGTAACTCTGCCAGTTGTTCCAATGTGAGGGATTGCAGTTTGGATGCCGGATGATTGACTGACGCAAAAGCGATGATGGGAGATGAACTGAGCCTGTGTATCTCGAAATCTTGCGAATTCGGGACTTCGCCCAATATGCCAATATCGGCTTCGTAACTGTAAAGAGCCCTGACAACGGAATCGGTATTGCCCGTATTCACGCTGA
This sequence comes from Brucella cytisi, assembly GCF_038433355.1. NCBI lineage: Bacteria > Pseudomonadati > Pseudomonadota > Alphaproteobacteria > Hyphomicrobiales > Brucellaceae > Brucella > Brucella cytisi. Next base: position 3,511 of record NZ_JBCAUP010000005.1, on the reverse strand, counting down.
TTTTCACGTCCGGATAGCGATTGCGGAATATACGTAGAATGTCCAGGAGATGATGCGCCGCGTCAGCAAAAATTGTCAGATTACCGGTCCTGAAAGCGCGGGACTCCGACAGTAGCTCATTGGCCTGCTTCTCGACTTCAAACAAACGATGGGTAATTTCGAGTAGCTTCTGACCAGATTCCGTAAGCGTAACCTGTTTTTTATGCCGGTAGAAAAGCAGGATGTCATATTCTTCTTCCAGCTTGCGCACCTGGTCGGAGATTGCGGGCTGCGTAAGGAAAAGAGCTTCTGCAGCACGAGAAAAGCCGCCGTGGATCGCCACATAGTGAAAAGCACGCAGCTGCACATATCGCATCGCATATCATCCTGCTCATGTGTTGAACAACTAGATCATTATAACCCAAACTTATGGACTGATCTGAAAGAACGATTTTACAAATAGTCGAACAAATCACAACCTAAGTCCAGCCATTTGAAGCAGGTTCAATCAACAAGACTTGCGAGGTTCAGAACGACGATCAAATGAAACGCTGAAACGGGAGGTTCGAGCACGATGGCGCTCTATGATGTTGCTATTGTCGGCGGCGGTATAATCGGCCTTGCCCACGCTTATGCTGCGGCAGTTCGGGGCAAGAAAGTTATAGTTCTGGACCGCGACGCGCAGAGCAATGGCGCATCAATCCGCAACTTTGGCTTTGTAACGATAACCGGCCAGGCGGCAGGCGATTGCTGGACGAAGGCGCGCCGCTCACGTGAGATATGGGAGGATGTTGCCAACGCAGCCCGCATCGACATTCTTCAACGTGGCATGCTGCTGGCCGCTCGACACGGTCCAGCCGAAACCCTCATCGATGCATTCCTGGAAACAGATATGGGAGCAGAGTGCAGGAAGATCGCGACGGGCGACGCGCAAAAACTTGTGCCGGCATTACGGAAGGAAGCTGCACAATTCGCCATGTTCAGTCCGCATGAGATCCGTGTCGAGTCCCGCGAAGCACTCCCTCGTATGGTTGCGTTCCTCCGTGAAAAACTGGGTGTCGTATTTCAATGGAATACCGATGTTTATGCAGTCAACACGCCGTCAATCCTGACCAGTAATGGCGTGGTCAAAGCCGAAACAGCCGTGATCTGTCCCGGTGACGATTTCACCGGTCTGTTTGCCGACAGACTGCGGAAATATGAACTGACCCGTTGCAAGTTGCAGATGCTACGTGTCACGACGCAGTTACACAAAGCATTCGAGCCGACAATCCTCTCTGAGCTCTCACTTGCTCGCTCATCCGGCTATGCGGGGCTTCCAGGCCTCGACGAATTGCAGCACCAATTGAACTGCGAAATGCCCGACCAACGCGCGAACGACATCCACTTGATCGTCGCACAATCGTCCGATGGTTCATTGGTCGTCGGGGACAGCCATCACTATGCCAGAACTCCTGATCCCTTCGGCTCAGCCGAAGTTGAAGAATTCATGCTCGCCGAGCTCGACCGCGTTCTGAAATTGCCGGGGCGCAGCGTCTCGGCGCGCTGGATCGGCACTTACGCATCGGCCCCTGGTCGCTGGCGCGTTACCGATCAGCCATCGGATGCTGCACGGGTTGTGGTCGTCACCAGCGGCTGCGGCGCATCAACATGCTTTGCAATCGCCGAAGAAACAATCGAAGACCTCTTTGGCAGTCAAACGGTGCCTATGAAAAGTCCTGTCCCTCAATTGGATTGACGTTGGTTGGTAACAGATGAATGGTTCTTTGGTCCTTTTGCATCTGGCCGGTGCAGTTGCGCTCCTGCTTTGGGCGACACGCATGGTTCGGACCGGGGTGGAGCGTGCCTATGGCGACCGGCTGCGCAGACGCTTGCGCAACCAGATGCAGAACCCGCTGCTTTCCGTCGCCTTCGGCCTTGCCCTTGCTGTCGCCTTGCAAAGCTCGACAGCGGTTACGCTTCTCGTCGGTTCATTTGTCGGTTCAGGTTTTGTCAGCGGCATCGCAGGCCTCATGGCCGTGCGCGGCGGTGAGCTTGGCTCCGCCCTCGTCGTCAAGATCCTGAGCTACGATCTCACGCTTCTGGTACCGCTCTGCCTTGTCATCGGCACCGGCATCTTCATGACCACCGAGCGTCGTGACTGGCGGCAGATCGGACGCATTCTGGTCGGTATCGGCCTTCTCATCATGTCGCTGGAAATGACTGGGCAAGCTACCGAGCCGCTGCGGCAAAGCGAGCTTCTGCCGGTCATCGTCGACTATCTGTCGGGCGACCCGATCACGGCCTATCTGCTCGCAGCCCTCATGACATGGCTGTTTCATTCCAGCGTTGCCGCCGTCATCCTGCTGACCACCTTTGCCTCGCGCGGGCTGATCCATCCAGAGCTCGCTGTGGTGATGGTTCTCGGCGTCAATCTGGGGTCTTCGATCATCGCCCCGATCCTGACCCGGCATGCGCCACCTGAAACCCGCGTCGTTCCACTCGGCAATCTTTTGATGCGCGGCGCCGGGTCACTCATCATGCTCGTGCTTTACCAGACCTTCAAACCGTCGGTCGCCTTTCTCGGCACCGATCCGGTTTCGCAGGTGGTCAATGCGCATATCCTGTTCAATGTCATCGTGATGATTGCCGGTATTCCGCTTTCCGGCCTCGTGCTGCGCGCAACCGAGGCTCTGGTCAATCTCAATGCGGACAAGGGCAGCCCGGCTTCGCAGCAACCCATCGAGATCGAGCAATATAGCGCGCTCGACACTGCCGTGCTCGACCGGCCCTCGCAGGCGCTTGCCAATGCGACCCGGGAAGTGGTCGGCGTCTGCGACACGATCGAAGTCATGCTGCGGCGGGTCATGGAGCTATATGAGAAGCCCGATCAGGTGCGGATCGATGAACTTGAAGCCCTTGATGACCGCGTGGACAAGCGCCATGCCGCCATCAAGCTCTATCTGACCAGGCTTGCAACCCATGAGCTGAGTGATTTCGAGTCGCTGCGCATGCAGGAATTGCTGGGCGCATGTGTGAAGCTTGAGCAGGTCGGCGACATCATCGTGCGCAACATGCTGGCGCATGTTCAAAAGAAGATGGATCACAAGCTGGAATTCACCGAAGAAGGCTGGAAGGAACTCAGCCATTTCCACGCCATGGTTCTGGCCAATGCGCACATGGCGTTCAATGTGATCGTCTCACGCGATGGCCGTACGGCCCGTCAGCTAGTGCAGGAAAAGGACCAGCTGCGTGAACTGGAAAAGCAGACCAGCATGCGCCATTTCAGCCGACTGCGCGAAGGCGCCACCCGCAGCATCGAGACCAGCAGCATCCATCTCGACACGATCCGCGACCTCAAGCAGATCAACTCGCTTCTCGCCTCAATGGCCTATCCCGTCCTCGAAGAACAGGGCCTCCTCAGCGATACGCGCCTGAAAGCCGTCAAGCAGGGCTGAAATCAGACCATGTGGCAGCGGGCACACACCTGCAGCCGCAAGACATTGAATATCAAAAGGAAATATCCGCAGCAGGGCGAACCCGCACACGGGCA
>NZ_JBCAUP010000052.1:0-10344 GCF_038433355.1 Brucella cytisi | reverse complement strand
CAGTTCGGCCAGTGTCTCAAGCATTGCCTCGAAAACACCGGTCTCGACCCAGCGTCGATATCGACGAAAGACGCTGTTCCACTTGCCGTATTCATCAGGCAGATGCCGCCATTGCGCTCCTGTGCGCGCCATCCACAGCATGCCTTCGAAATAACGCCGATTGTCCTGAGCAGGGCGGCATCCACGCCCACTTTCAGCAGGTAGAAGCGGACTGATTACTGCCCATTCCTCGTCTGTCAAACCGATCCGTTCGCCCAAAGCAGCCTCCAAATGGTAGCTTTGAATCAAAAATCGATTCCGCAGTCAACCTTTGTCCACGAGCGCTAGAGAACCTTTGAGAACCTCGTCGCCGGCAAAAAAACCGCTGAATGATTGTGCTATTGCCATAAGTTTTCCACCAGTGTCCTTCAACGTGGACGCATCTCCTCCCAATTGCTCCAGACAAAGTTCAAGTCGCTCTGCCTGGATTTTGGTTTCTTCAAGATGTGAACGTATGCGCTGGGCTAGTTCAGGATAATTCTCCAGGCGGCCAATGAGCCCGTTCAGCATGGTCTTGGCCTGTTCTTCCATAGCGTGAGCATCACGAAGCCATTGGACGAGCCAATCTCGGGTATCAGACATGGCTTTCTCCTTTTCTATGAAGGTCTAACCCTCTCAAATAAGCGTTGTTCCATCTATCGAGGGAACGAACCGCATTTCCGGATGTTAGGCGAACCACACGAAAAGGATCATTTCTATGCGGACCGTCAGCGCATTATTTTCCAACACTCTTCAGGCCAAAATTACCGTTGCAGCTTTGATAGCATCAGGGATCCGCGCGGAAGAAATTTCCATCATCTCCAATGGGGATGAGGGAAGTTTGACAGAAAACGCTACGGGCGTCGCCGCCGGTACGGGGGCCGTGGTGGGCGGAGCAGCCGGATTGCTCACGGGACTGGGTCTAATGGCTATTCCGGCGTTGGGGCCCATCGTGGCTGCGGGTTGGCTCGCGAGCACTCTGACAGGAGCGGTGAGTGGGGCTGCTATCGGCGGCATCGCAGGAAAGGTTTATCATTCTCTCATCGAAGCGGGTCTGAGCGAAACCGACGCAAACATCTATTCCGCCGGAATAGAGCAGGGCGGAACGTTTCTTGCAGTTCGAGTATCTGACGAGCAGTACATGGATGCTGAGCGAATTCTCGACAAGGCAAGAAGCTTTACAGACCACGACGTTAATTCATTACCGGGAGCGCCGACGGCATAATCATCTTGTTTCCAAGAGTGACGAAGGAAAGGGTACACAATGGCTGAGGCCCGGCGCACCTATGCAGAAGACTGGGCCTACAATCGTTTTAGCAAAGCAAATTTGGCGTTTTAGTGCTGGGCGGCACCAAGATTGGCCTGGTCGATAAAGTAAAGGCGAGCTAAAAGCGTTCACATTCCTTTCGTTCTGAAACGGGGACTTACGGGCATTCTGTATACTAATTGCGGGGCTACTGTAACTGAGCGAGGCAAACCAGATAAAACTTCTACGATTTTGGGTCGGCGGAAGCCGGAATGGTTGACGTCGTGACGGAAACGGGGTCGCTCGCAGGGAATGTATCTTTAAGCCCCTTATCCAGGGCCTCGTTCTCATCATCGCGTTTGACATGTTCGATAGCTTTGCCGAGTTCCACCTCTCCGAATTTTACGGCATGAACCATGTACGCCATGGCCCGCTCGAGAAGCGCGTTGCGCGTTTCTTCCCCATCGTCTGTAAGGAAGATCAAAATCTTCTCGTCAGCTTCGCCAACAAATTCTACGACCCGGGGAGACTCTTCCGGACGCACATTAACTGTTAAAATGTTCATTTGATCCTCATTCAGACGGTTCCACTTTAATAATAATTTCTGGAAGAATTGAAACGGTTGACGCGAAGAGCGTATTCCAGGTGACCATATTCACGACCAGAGCCGTGCTAAAACAACAACTGACCAGGCTAGAATGTTCCATTCAGTTCTCTTTGTAGGAGGCGTTTTCAAAAGAATGTCATCAATGCCACCGTACGAGTGGACTGGATAAAGCATCGCTGCCAAGAACCAGAATTTGGCCCAGCGGGCGCATCCTCATTCTAGTGCAGACGCGCGCCTCCTTTCGTAAAATGACCCGTATTCCCGTTACGTTTCAACTGGACAGCCTACCCGTGGTGTACCGATGGATTGGCCAATAATCGCGCGGGCCATTAAGTCCGGTTTTCTAATTGCAAAAGGTTGCTTTCAGGAGCGCAATCCAGACTTCGGTACATGTCGGAAATTCCATATTTAATGGTTGAGAGAGTTTAAGATTTACCTGTTTGCTGTGTTGAACGGAGACGCAGTGCGAGATCAAGACGATATCTTGGGGAACCTGAACGGCAGATCGTTATGCGACCGCGAGGTGAGGGATCCGGGACTCTAAACACAGTCCGGGCAAAAACAATGGCTCTTTCATGTGTTTAACGGGGCCCTGAAGGTATCTTTGAACCGCGCCGGGTTTGCCGGAGGCTCCAACTCGTGAGAAAGTGGAGCCGATATGAGCAAGACGACCAACAAATTTTCACCTGAAGTTCGTGACCGAGCCATCCGCATGGTTTTGGACCATGAGGCTGAGCATCCATCCCGGTGGGCGGCAGTTTCATCCATAGCCGCCAAGATTGGCTGCTCGGCACATACGCTGCATGAGTGGGTGAAGAAAGCCGATGTTGACAGCGGCAAACGAGCAGGCCTTCCAAGCGATGTCGCCGAGAAGATGAAGGCCCTTGAGCGGGAGAACCGCGAGCTTCGACAGGCCAATGAGATTTTGCGCAAGGCGTCGGCTTATTTTGCCCAGGCGGAGCTCGACCGCCCACTGAAGCGATGATTTCCTTCATCGACGAACACCGCTCAAAATTCGGGGTCGAGCCGATCTGCAGGCTGCTGCCGATTGCCCCGTCCGCTTACTATGACGCCATCGCCAAGCGCACGGACGTGGACCGCCTGTCGGTCCGCGCTCGTCGCGACGCGGCAATGAAGGTCGAGATACGCCGAGTGTTCAATGAGAATTTCCAAGTCTACGGCGTGCGGAAAGTATGGCGGCAGTTGCAGCGGGAAGGCTTCGACATAGCTCGATGCACTGTTTCTCGGCTTATGAGAATGATGGGTCTCCAGGGCATTATCCGTGGAAAGCCCGTCAAAACGACCGTGCCTGACAAGGCCGCTCTATGTCCGCTCGACCGCGTGAACCGCCAGTTCTGCGCTCCCGCGCCGAACATGTTGTGGCTTTCCGATTTCACGTATGTAGCCACTTGGCAAGGCTTCGTTTACGTCGCTTTCGTGATCGACGCGTTCGCCCGCCGCATCGTCGGCTGGCGGGCGAGCCGAACCGCTCATGCGGGTTTCGTCCTTGATGCCCTGGACCAGGCACTCCATGACCGGCGGCCAGTCCATCGCGGTGGTCTCATCCACCACTCCGACAGGGGTGTTCAATACGTATCGATCAAGTATTCCGAACGGCTGGCGGAGGCAGGCATCGAGCCTTCCGTTGGAAGCGTCGGCGACAGTTACGACAACGCTCTCGCCGAAACGATCAACGGCCTCTACAAGGCCGAGGTCATCCATCGGCGGGGACCATGGCGCAATTTCGAAGCCGTGGAGTTCGCCACACTCGAATGGGTGGATTGGTTCAACAACCGGCGTCTTCTGGAGCCCATAGGAAACATTCCGCCTGCCGAAGCCGAAGAACGTTACTATGCCATGCTGGACGCGCCAGCCATGGCCGCATAACTTAAACCAAACGGCCTCCGGCAAACCCGGCGCGGTTCACTTTTTCTCTTAAAAGTCCAACTACAGTCAGGCGTCTTTCCCGTGTTTTTGAGCTCTTTTGGTTGCTTCGCGGAGTAAAGCTTCAACGTTCACTTCGCTGCTATGTTGTTCGTCACTTTCCTCTTCGAGTGCTTTTCGTATCGCCTCGACTTCGTTCTCGGTGAGGTGTTCAATCCCGATAAGCTGGGATCTTGCGCCAGTTACGCTTCGAATAACTTCATCCAGTTTGGCTTCAACTGCGGTAGCATCACGGTTTTGCGAATTCTGGATAAGAAAAACCATCAAAAAAGTTATGATCGTTGTAGCAGTGTTCACTACCAGCTGCCACGTATCGGAAAAATCGAATAATGGACCGGAGAGCGCCCACGCGGCGATAAAACCCGTTGCACAACCGAACGCATAAGGGGTGCCGACAACCTCAGCGATTTTTTCCGAAATATTAGTAAAGAACTTTTCCATAAGAGGATCCTTCGATACCTGCGACACGATCCAAACTTTTAAATATTGCATCGGGTTCCCTCACGCGGCTGGTTTTGTCACCCGCGCGAGGTAGAAGTCTGGCTTCGGTTATCCAAATTTTTTAAACGCAAAACCACCCGAAGACATTAACGGGAAAAGGTGAGTTATCCCGGAACCATTTCCGCATGAGTACATTGAGTAATTGCGGGGACAGGAGAAGGACCGTGCGACCGTGCCCATCATTTGACGACGAGTTACTCGCGCTGTACCCAGCTTTAGTGAGCTTTTCGAGAACACTTTGTCGGCAGCCTGCTGATGCTGAAGATCTTGTTCAGGAAACCATTGCCAAGGCACTTGAAAACAAAGATAAATATGTTCCGTATGGCTCATTGAAATCCTGGCTTTTTACAATAATGAAGAATACATTCTGCACGAGGTCCAAGAAGGCACAAAGAGAGACCACGCTGCAGGAATGGGAGGCCACTGCAGTTCAGCCTCCCCAGGATAAAGCGATGGAGCTACGGGACGTTGCAAGAGGCTTTGAGAACTTGCCCCCCGATTTCCGTGCGACCGTGAAATACGTTGTGCTCGATGGCCTGCCGTATGATGAGGCCGCGAAGCGCCTGAATTGTTCTTTGGGCACAGTCAAAAGCCGCTTGCACAGGGCTCGAGCTCAGCTTGGTGCAACGGAAAGGCTGCATTGATAGTTGCGAAGGGTTGCGTCCCGAAGATTACCTCCTTTGTCGGATATGATGAATTTGTTACCCCGACACATTTGAAGAGCGGATAGGCTTAATGCCCCGTTGGTTGGGTCTGGCCTTCAGCCAAATGGGATCAAAATCAGCCGCTTGAACTAACGGTTAAAAAAGAAGCCAGCGATTCAGTAATGTTGTCGTTGTCTCCATTACAATTGTGTACGGGACCAAAGTTCCGGGAAACAGAACTTTCACGTGTAGACACGGAAGCTCATTACGAGTGCCAGCATGATTTCTGGCACAGGGAAGCCGTGTTCCCTGACTTCATCGATACGCAATCGTGGGTATTGCCGAGACTGTATTTAGCAAGACGGCGGAGTTTGCCAGTAATACTGGAGACACGACAACCTACGTCGATGGCAATGTGTTCCTTTGACGGCATCGCATCCGAAACTCTTTTGGACAGCGCATGCCAATCAGGGCGCCCTCCATCATTTTTTTTCAGAATCATGCGTGTGGTGGCTGTCTCGCTCCCCTCCGCCGCCAGAAACGCGACTTTTTGATCGGTTATCGCCGTCGGCCGGAGGCTTTTTGATCTCGAGCGGCTTTTTGGCGTTCTCATGTGATGCACCGGGTCCTCCCTGCCGAATGGTTGCAGGTGTTTTAGTTGAAGTCGACATGATGCCCTCCTATCGATCTTGCTGCAGGCCCTGGTGCGTCGTGTTTATCTTTGTGTTGGCTTGTTGACCCTGCTTGTCTGCGTTTAGCTTGGACTGTGGGCGTTCAGCTTTCTCAACTGACGGGCTTCCGTCTTCGCCGGGTCCCTTGTCACTGCGATTTGCTTTTGGTACGGGCGGTTTTTTCGCGGTCATAGCTCAAATCCTTAGTAATTCAACCTGATTACAGCATGATCATGATAAATAACGGTCTGCGTCGGTTCCGCAGGCAAGAGCGGCTCGAATTTCGCATAAACCACGTTTCCAACATGCGGCGTCTTATTTTGTTCCCGGCTTTTCTGGTCGGTCTGAATCCTGTCAGGTTTGTAACGCAAGGCGCATTGTATCACTTCAGGCTGGAATCCGCCTTGCGTAGTTCGCGCCGTTCTGTTCACACAGCAGGCAGAACAATCGGGTACGTCCGCTGATTGCTGCTGGTCAGATCCTTCCTGCATTTTATCCTCGCAGGAGGGCGCGAACGAGCTGTGTGCCTATCGACGTCTAACTGTCAGGGGAACAAATGGCCCACCTCGTGGTTGGGGTCCAGAGGCCCGATATGATGAAAACAGTTCCAGCAGATAAAAGTTCTGGCGCTCGCGCAAGAGGTGCGATCCAACGAGGCGAGACCGGCGACAAGGCTCCCGGCTTTGATCCTGCGGCAGCACCCATGGAAACTGATGCGGAGGCTGGAGGCAATTCTCAACCCGACGAGGAACGGGATTTACGACCGAAAATCGCCCGGGTACCAGTAACGGATAATAACGCGTCCAGCCACGCAACCGGCCTGCGCGAGTGGGCCTCCGAAGATAATGCACGTATTGCAAGTGGGGGCGCGCAGATGCGTGAAGGTCCAGCCTACATGGTTTGGTGGTACATCATCGCTATGGTTGTTATCGGATACTTTGTGATCTCATGGGTGTTGGAATGAACAAGCGATCAGACCGAGAAAAAGCAGAGCGGCGTAGGATTTCACCGCAAGCGCTCGGATATTTTCCGCGCTTCGCATTGGTCATACTGGCATTTCTTCTCCTTCTTTTCCTCGGTTGGAGCGTCATCGGTGGCGGTTCTGTAAACCAAAAACAAGGTATTCAGGCGCCTCCTGCTACGAGTTCCGCCGATCAACCGACGGTCAATCCGCCGGTAGAAAACGACCGACCACAGACTGGGACAGGAGGGGACCTGCCGGCGAACCCGCCAGCAGACCAGAATTAAGGACCGATCATGAACGAGAGATTAACCCAGCAGCTAGGTACGCCGAGCGGCTCCAAAAAACGAAAACCTGATCCGCTCGAGGAAACCGGCGGTGTAACGGGAGCTTTGGGCAACGAGCTGTCCAAAAGCGTCAAACAGAACATTTTTGGCCCCACAATTTACATGAAGAAAGCTTGCCCTTTCTGCTTCAAACTCAGACTCGCGCTGCTTGAAGCCAATCTACTTCCAGGCGTCGAGCTCAAAGAATTTGAAGAAGGATCAGCGGAAATGGCTGCGTTCAAAGAACAGCACTCGCGAACCAAACGCCGCGTAAGTTTTCCAATTGCGGAGGTTGAGAAGGAGCGATTTCTACAGGGGGCTGATGAATTAATTGATCATTTTCTACGCCCAAACAATATAAACCCCCACTCCCTACCTACACTCCAGGCTTATATCCACGGACCTTTCGCGCAGCTTACGAAAAGTTGACCGGTCCGCTGCTCGCTTCCCGCCGCAGCTGGATATTTTTTGATGAGTGGGAACAACCTGTGCCTTTTCCGGTTGGACCGACGTAAACACCAGCAAAAGGGAAAGTTGCTATGCAAGTCAGGGATATGATGAGCGCAGATGCACAAATCGCAAACCCGCAGGAAACCATCCAGCAGGCCGCGAGATTGATGGCAAGCATCGATGCGGGGTTTCTCCCCGTCGGTGAAAACGGACACCTTGTCGGGATGATTACTGACCGGGATATTGCCGTACGTGCGGTCGCGTTGGGCCGAGGGCCGGACACGCCCGTCCGCGACGTGATGACTAGCGATGTCAAATACTGCTTTATGGATCAGGAGATTGAAGACGTGACTGCGAATATGGGCGAAATCCAGGTCCGTCGTCTACCCGTACTCGATAGAAATAAACGCCTCGTCGGTGTGATATCGCTCGGGGATATTGCATTGGCGAGCGCTGACGGTGCGGCAGGCGAAGCATTGGCAGGTATTTCGCGCCCGGGCGGTGATCACACCCAGCTTGGATGATCCAGGCCGGCAAACATGTCCAACCTCACCGATCTATACGCGCGCGACCACCAATGCGCTGAAGTCTCGAAGCTCAATGAGGTTATTAACATGTTCGCCGCCGAAGTGAGCGTCATGAGGAACGTTCGAAAAAGGCTTTGCATCGTTACGGACGGATCAGAAATGGAACCGAAGCTGCCTGAAAAAGAGCCGAGACGGAAGGTGGCCGTAGCCAGTGTGAAGCGTTCGTAGTGACAGCGCCACGGGCTCAATTCAGCAGGAGGGAACCTGGTAATGGATATCCGAAGTGAACTTACTTTGAAAAGCGGGAACAAAATGCCTTGCATGGGACTCGGAACGTGGAAGCTGACAGAGGACACAGCGGAAACAATTTCATCCGCGTTGGAACTGGGATATCGAATGATTGATACATCGGGCGATTACGGCACCCAGTCCGGCACTGGGGAAGGTCTTCGACGTGCCGAAGTAGAGCGGGATAGTGTTTATCTGGTAACCAAGATCGAAGATACAGACGACAACGCATATGCTGCTGTGCTGAAAAATCTTGAAGAGCTGCAACTAAGCTATGCAAACCTGGTTTTGATCCACCGTCCGCCGGAAGGAAGAGTAGGAACAGAACTCTGGGAAGGACTGATCAAAGCGAAGAAAGAGGGGTTAGCGCTTGATATCGGAGTAAGTAATTATTCGGTGTCTTTAATTCAAAGTCTGATTGACGCCACAGATGAATCTCCAGTCGTCAACCAGATCGAGTGGAGTCCATTCGGGCATAGTGATCAAATGCTGGCATTCTGCAAGGAACAAGGCATCGTGATTCAGGCTTACAGCCCTCTCACGCGGACGACGCGACTCGATAATGAGGACCTTGTGCGGATCGCGAGCAAATCTGAAAAGACCGCCGCTCAAATCATCTTGCGATGGAACCTCCAGACGGGCACGGTACCCCTTCCCAAAGCGAATAAGCGCCAGCATCAACAGGAAAACATTGATGTGTTCGATTTCAGCCTGTCTGATGAAGATATGAACAGGCTCTCAAGCCTCAACCAACGCTATTCGTCTCTCGGTGATCTGCCCTATAATTGAAACATCACCTGTAAGCGTTGAGGACAGGCAGGTAGAACATTGTGCTCGACGGGACGGTGCGGCCCCGTAATCGGCAAGAATAAATCCGCAAAAATAACGACGGTTTGTAGCGCTTCTGCCGGGGCAGCTTTGCCATTCCCTTATTAAATGCTGTGCACGCTTGGTGAGCTTCCTCGTATTCTTCACCGAACGCGTTTTCTAACCCGAACGCCAGCAGTTCAACTGCCCCTAGACTGCCGTCTCTCGAATACGGCACCGAACCTTTCCGCAACGAGCGAAGCAAAATGATTACCCTGGCCATAAACTGCACCATGCTCGCGGCAAATCAGATTGTCACGAGCCTGTTGGGAACCAATGCACAGCATATCCGTCGCATGGAGTGAGCTGTTACGTTACCTTCAGCATCAAGGCTTAACATAACCGCAATTTCACCTTGCTTGGCGGAAGCCTCCCAAAGCCCTTTTTTTATTCAGTTGAAGGTTAGGATTATCGGTGTAACCGGCCTTGGTGAAGCGTTCATTGGCTTGCTTTTCAGTAAAGCTGTTGTGGCCGGTTCTTTGAGAAGGATTGACTGTGTCCCATAGATAACAATCTCGCTAGTTTTCACGATGGAGTATGACTGCCTGCGGATATCGTTTTCAACGGGCCCGTGCTGGTGGAAAATTGGGGCCTAAGAGGAGGACACTCGTTCTGAGCTCTGGAAAACGGAAGTCATGCTCAAAATTTAAGAAAAATTCGCTGCTTGAACTGGTAGCCGCGCTTCAGCACCAATATGAATATGGGTGGTCGTCAGCCACGGAAGATTTCCTTCTATCTCGTCGTTCGTGAAGCAGCTCCTTTTGCTAGCGGGTACAATTCTCACCGTTTTCCCCAAAATGACCAATGAACAAAGTCCCGGAACTTATTGCAGTCTAGCGCTCGTGGACAAAGGGTATCCATAGTTTGACTGCAGCGATTGCGACGAAACCGAGGTAGGATTCCTTGGTCTTGTCGTATCGGGTTGCGACCCGTCGCCAGTTCTTGAGCTTGTTGAAGAGGCGCTCGATCTGATTGCGCCATTTGTATTTGGCTTTGTCGTGCGGGATTGGTTGGCGTCTGTTGCTCTTTGTCGGAATGACGGCCTCGATATCGGCGCGGGCGATCTCTTCGCGAATGGCGTCAGCGTCGTACCCCTTGTCGGCGAGGAACGCCTCGATCCGGTCGGAGATCATCCGGAACAAAGGCGCGAAGCCTTGGGTGTCATGCGTTTGTCCGGGCGTCAGGACAAAGCCGAGCGGTCGGCCTTTCGCATCGCACCGGGCATGGAGCCTGGTTGTGAAACCGCCGCGCGATCGGCCAAGCGCCTCGGTCTCTTGAGTCCCCTTTTTATGCC
>NZ_JBCAUP010000051.1:0-13424 GCF_038433355.1 Brucella cytisi | reverse complement strand
GCAGGTTATGATTCAATCGGATTTCTGACATACGATGGAGATCACGATGGCCTGGACTGAAACCGCTCGCCGACAGTATGAGCGTCGCAATTCGCGTTATGCAAGCGATTTAACGGATGCGGAATGGTCTGTGCTCGAACCGCTGATGCCTTTGCCACGACATCTCGGTCGCCCTCGAAAGACAAACCTGCGAGAAGTGGTGAACGCGCTTCTTTATATAGCTTCTTCGGGCGGTGCGTGGCGGCTTTTGCCTACTGAATTCCCACCATTCTCCACGGTGCAGAAATATTTCTACCGCTGGAGAGATGATGGCATGCTGCGGACCATCAACAACACACTTGTGATGATTGCGCGTGAACAGGCCGACAAGCAGCCCAGCCCCACGGCTGGTGTGATCGATAGCCAGTCGGTGAAAACCACGGAAAGCGGCGGAATACGAGGTTTTGATGCGGGGAAGAAGATCAACGGTCGCAAACGTCATATTGTGGTTGATACTCTCGGCCTGATGGTTGGTCTCGTGATCCATTCTGCGGGCATTCAGGACAGAGACGGCGCGCCGGATGTCTTGAAAACCATTCTCAAACGTTGGCCGTGGTTGCGGCATATCTTTGCTGACGGCGGATACGCAGGACCAAAGCTCAAAGGCAGGCTGGAAAAGGTCGGGAGGTTTACACTGGAAATCGTCAAGCGGTCTGATCGCGCTGAAGGTTTCCAACTACTCCCGCGTCGATGGGTTGTCGAACGCACATTTGCATGGCTGGGACGGTGTCGCAGACTGACCAAGGACTTCGAGAAAACCATCGCTTCCTCTGAAGCGTGGATCTACATCGCAAATATCCGCTTCCTCACCCGAAGGATCGCAAGAGCCTGATATCGTTACGTTCATTATGATTCAGGCTCTGAGATTTCCTCTGGCGACAAGCAACTTATCCCTGCCGAGGATATTCATCCGTACAAATCCATTTTCAAAGTCCTATCCGGCAGTTTCGAGCTGAAGAACATCTTCATAGGCGTGTCGTTCAATGCGAATTTCACCACACCAGACGGCAAAAAGACCTGTCTCACACGGTCCAGCCCTATGGAAGAATGGAATGTCATGAATGGCAACTACTATGCCGAAAGCATGAACTGCTTTGGCTTCAAGTCCAGCAGCCGCTTTGCTGGAAACTTCAGCGTAAACCTGACCAATCCCTATCTTTATATCATAAAGAACGGCAGCCTGACCGACAGTAAAATGTCCGACAACATTTCGATCCGTGCACAGTTTTACCCATCGTCTGGCCATTCCATCATCACGCCGAAAGAAGATATCAATATCGTCATCAGCAACCGACAGAACGCTACCGACTGATCGACAGTGCATCGTGGCCAGATTGCGCTAATGTATTTCCTATATATTCTATGGGATTATACCAACAATGACTGTTTTAAGCTCTCTTCAAGGCTCTTTTTGTTGTTCTTAAACAACACCCAGCATTTTTCCTCGAATAGAGTTTCGCGAGATAACTTTATCAGCAATCGGCGTTTGACTTCGCGATGGCGACAGAGCAAGACATTATGAGGAGTGGTCAGGCTGAAACTCACGTGTGGAGTTAAGCCTAACTACTTGTTTTCATGCATTTCCGCACGCAGAACAGTTTCATAATTTTGCCGGAGATGTTTTAGTAGAGTGAAACATCTTGCGGAGAAGCGCGACCGCAAGCAGCTGTGTGTCATGCGTTCGTGAAAGCCGGGTTCGGAATTGGGTATTTATCTTCCCATTGCGGAATTATCGGTCAACATGCTGGTTCTTCTCGGCATGGGCGCCGCCGTGGGTTTTCTCTCCGGACTGTTCGGCGTCGGCGGCGGCTTTCTGATCACGCCGCTTCTGATCTTTTATAACATTCCACCTGCAATCGCGGTCGCCACCGGTGCCAATCAGGTTATCGCCTCTTCGGTTTCCGGCGCACTGGCGCATTTCAAACGTCGCACGCTCGATATCAAGCTCGGCCTGTTTCTCGTGGCGGGTGGTGTATTGGGTTCCCTCGTCGGTATCTTCGTGTTCTCGTGGCTGCGCGATCTCGGCCAGTTGGACCTGATCGTTTCCATCCTCTACGTCTTCTTTCTCGGTACTGTCGGCGGTCTGATGCTGGTGGAAAGCCTGCGCGCCTTGCGCCGTGTGAAGAAGGGACAAGCAGGTGCTGTGCGGCGGTCCGGCCAGCATACGTGGATACACCGCCTGCCATTCAAGATGCGGTTTCGCGCCTCCACCATCTATGTCAGCATCATTCCGGTTCTCGGCATCGGTTTCTTCATCGGCCTTCTGTCATCGGTGATGGGTGTCGGCGGCGGTTTCATTATGGTTCCGGCGCTCATCTATCTGCTGCATGTTCCGACAAACGTGGTTGTCGGAACCTCGCTGTTTCAGATCACCTTTGTGACCGCAGTCACGACCGTCCTGCAGGCAACGACCAACCAGTCCATCGACATCGTGCTTGCTTTCCTGCTGATGGTTGGCGGCGTTATCGGCGCGCAATACGGCGCACGCGCGGGCCAAAAATTGCGCGGCGAACAGTTGCGCCTTTTGCTGGCGCTTCTCGTGCTTGCCGTTGGCCTGCGCCTCGCCTTTGGCCTGTTCGTGCGGCCCGACAATCTGTTTTCCATTTCGATTGCGGATATCTGACATGCGGAGCCTTACGCTTTCCTCCGCATTGATGTTCCTTCTAATGACGGGAAGCGCACTGGCGCAGGTCGATTCCAGCGGCAACGGCAACACGGTTCCGCAATTGCAGAACCCTGCGGATGAAACCATCGAAATCGGACTTTCAACCGAAACCATTGCCATCACATCGAGTTTCGGCGGAACGGACCTCACCATATTCGGCGCGCTCGACAATGCCGACCCGATGATCCAACGACAAGGCCGTTACGATATCATCGTCGTGCTACAAGGCCCCTCGCGCGATCTCGTGGTGCGCAAGAAGGACCGTTATCTCGGTGTCTGGGTGAATTCGGATTCGGAAACCTTCATGGGCGTGCCGCTCTCCTATTCGCTGGCATCCACCCGCAATCTGCAGGACATTACCGAAGAGAAAATCTACCGACAACTTTCGGTGGGCGTACGCAACTTCTATCTCGTCCCGGAAGATCCGGGTAGCCTGTCGGGCAATATCCCGACATTCGGCAACGAACTGCGCGAAATGAAAATCCGCCAGGGCCTCTATACGCAGCGCATCGGGGGCGTGGAGTTCATTTCCCGCACCTTGTTTCGCGCCACATTGAACCTGCCCGCCAATGTGCCGGTCGGGCGCCACAAGGCTCGGGCGCTTCTGTTCCGCAACGGTGTTTTTTTGCGTGAAGCCAATGCCAGTCTGGAAATCGTCAAGGCTGGTTTTGAACAGAGTATCTACAACGCCGCCCACCAGAACAGCTTTTTCTACGGCCTTTTTGCCGTTTTCCTTGCCGTCTTCACCGGCTGGTTCGGACGCATTCTGTTCCGCAGGGATTAACCCCCGTAAAGCGCACCGCGCGCAATCGGGTAAACCTTACCCTGTCCCAGCATATAGGCGCGCAGGGTCTCGTCAGCGAACAGCCCTCGGAAAGCGCGATCCAGAATATTCAGCGCACCCGTATAGGCTCCGAAAGCAGGCATGATGAGCCTTTCCCCGTCGCTTACAAAACAGGGGCGGCGTACTGACCGCCCACGTCGCACGATGCGGGCCGCCGGATGAAGATGGCCTGCAATCTCGCCCTGCCCGGCCTTGCGCGATGGTTCATGCCGGAAGGTAAGCGGCCCGACCGCCAGTTCCTCCACACAATCGCCCGGCAGGTCTACCGGGCGACCCGGATCATGATTGCCAGTGATCCAGAACCAGTCCCGATGCTCCATAAGCGATTTCAGCCGTATTGCATAAAGCGACGGCAGACGCTCGCTGGCGGTTGCATCGTGAAAACTGTCGCCAAGGCTGATGACGGTTCGCGGCTGATAGCGCGCGGTGGCCAGCGCCAGCATGTCGAGCGTCGCTGCTGTGTCATAAGGCGGGATGAGCTGGCCGCGCCGGGCTAAGGATGAACCTTTTTCCAGATGCAGATCGGAAACGATGAGCATATGCAGGTCGGGCAGGAACAGTGCACCGGATGGATCGCACACAGCCGCAACGCCACGAACTTCCGCATGGGCCAGACTGTAGGCCTCTCCGTTGCCCCATACCGCAGTCTTCATTGCATCGCCTCTCTAATCAGATCGTCTGCGGCCTCTTCAAGCAGCATTTCATCACCCTCACCCGCCACACGCTCGCGCCCGATTTCGAGCATCACAGGCAGCGCTAGCGGTGAAATCCTGTCGAGCGGCTTGTGCAGCAGATGACCTTTCACGCGCGCCAGCATGTCGCCAAGACGCTTGATATCAAGCAGCCCCGTCGCGGCATCCGCGCGCGTCGCCTGCAGCAATATATGGTCGGGCTCGTGGGTCCGCAGCACGTCATAGATCAGGTCAGTGGAAACCGTAACCTGACGGCCTGTTTTCTCCTGTCCCGGATGACGACGCTCGATAAGCCCTGAAATCACGGCGCAATTGCGGAAAGTGCGTTTCAAAAGGTAGCTTTCATCGAGCCAGGCTTCGAGATCGTCCCCCAGCATATCCTCGTCGAACAGTCGGGTGAGATTAAGCTTTCCCGTACCGATCAGCGCGCCCATATCCTTGAGGCCCCAAAGCCCCAGCGAATAATCGGTCGCGACAAAGCCAAGCGGATGCGCACCCATGCGTTCCAGACGGCGCGTCAGCAACATGCCGAGCGTCTGATGTGCCAGCCTGCCCTCGAACGGATAGGCGACCATGTAGAAGCGATTGCCGCGCGGAAAGGTTTCGATCAACAGCTCGTCCGTTGCAGGCAGCACGGATTTCCACTGCTGCACTTCCAGCCATTCCCGCACCTGTTCCGGTAAAAACTGCCAGCGCGTGCGGTCGGCAAGCATGGCGCGCACCTGCGCGGCAAGATAGGTGGAAAGCGGAAACTTGCCGCCTGCATAGACAGGAATCTTGGCATCCTGCCCGGCAGCATTGGAGGCGATACATTCGTTCTCACGGATACCTTCAAACCGCAGCACCTTTCCGGCAAACAGGAATGTGTCGCCAGCGGTCAGCGTTTCAAGGAAATATTCCTCGATGCGACCAAGAACACGTCCGCCGCGCGCATTTCCGCCCTTGCCGCCACGAGTAAGCCGGACATTGAGCTCCGGCGCTTCGACAATCGTGCCGATGTTGAGCCGATATTGCTGCGCAATGCGCGGATTAGACACCCGCCAAGTACCATCCACCGTCTTGCGGATTTTCGCAAACCGCTCATAGGTCTTGAGCGCGTAGCCGCCGGTCGCCACAAAATCAAGAATGCGGTCGAACGTGTCTCGCGGAAGGTTCGAATAGGGTGCAGCGCTCTGCACTTCACGATAAAGCTGATCGGCGTTGAAAGGCTCGGCACAGGCCATGCCGAGCACATGTTGCGCCAGCACATCCAGCGCCCCATCGATCAAGGGTGGCGTATCCTGCGCGCCCAGATAATTGGCATCAAGTGCGGCACGACACTCCATCACCTCGAAGCGGTTGGCGGGCACGAGAATGGCCCGGCTTGGCTCGTCCATGCGGTGATTGGCACGACCGATACGCTGCGCGAGGCGGCTGGCCCCCTTCGGTGCGCCGACATGAATGACTAGATCGACATCACCCCAGTCGATCCCCAGATCAAGCGTCGAAGTCGCGACCACTGCCCGCAATGTGTTGGCGGCCATGGCCTGCTCGACCTTGCGGCGCTGGCTGGCATCGAGCGAACCGTGATGCAGCGCAATGGGCAGCGTGTCCTCGTTGACCCGCCACAGCTCCTGAAACAGCATCTCCGCCTGACTACGCGTATTGACGAATAAAAGCGTCGTGCGGTGCTGGCGGATCGCCTCGTAGATGTCAGGAATGGCATAGCGTGACGAATGGCCTGACCATGGCACCCGCTCGTCGGAATCGAGAATGGTGATTTCCGGCTTGGCTCCGCCATCGACCGTCACAAGTCCGGCCATCGGCCCGGTGCCGTCCTGTTCAACCAGCCAGCGGCGCAGTTCATCGGGCTCCGCCACCGTGGCGGAAAGGCCGATGGTCTGCAATTGCGGTTGCAGGCGGCGCAACCGCGCCAGCCCCAGCGCCAGCAAATGCCCGCGCTTGGAAATCACCAGCGAGTGCAATTCGTCCAGCACCACATAGCGCAGGCCCTTGAAGAACTGTTCCGAACCTTTGGATGCGATCAACAGCGCAAGCTGCTCTGGCGTGGTCAGCAGAATATCCGGCGGCGCGAGCTTCTGCCGCTGGCGTTTGTGCGCAGGCGTGTCGCCGGTCCGGGTCTCGATGGTGATGTCGAGACCCATTTCCTCGACCGGCACCGTCAGATTGCGATGAATATCGACGGCAAGCGCTTTCAAGGGTGAAATATAGAGCGTATAAACACCGCGCTTCGCCATACCCGGCTTTTTACGGCCATTTCGTTCCAGATCCACCAATGCAGGCAGAAACCCGGCCAGCGTTTTACCCGCCCCGGTGGGTGCGATCAGAAGCGTGGACTGTCCCTGTTCGGCACGGGCCAGAAGCTCAAGCTGATGCGCGCGCGGCGACCAGCCCTTGGCCGCAAACCATTCGAGAAAACGGTCCGGCAAGGGAAAAGCGGCAGATGCGGCGGCGGGTTTCAGGTTCAGTGTCACGCCGTCAATCTAATCGCAGCGAGGCAAGCCGCCAAGGTTTTTGTTCACTTTTGTTCTCATTTTGTCAGCAGACGCAAGCTCCCTCTCTTTTCGGGACGAACTTCGTGAACTATCTTCAAACCATGCGTTTCAACCAGCTTCTCTGCTCCTCTCCTAAAGGTCTTTATTGCCCGCCGGGCGATTTCTATATCGACCCCGTGCGCCCGGTGGAACGCGCGCTCATCACCCACGGACATTCCGATCATGCCCGCTCCGGCCACACCCATGTATTGGCAACGCCCGAGACGCTTGACATCATGGCGCTGCGCTATGGCGCGAACTTTGCCCGAACCACTCAAGCGATAGACCTCGGCGAAACCTTGACGATTAACGGTGTACGGGTCAGTTTTCATGGCGCAGGCCATGTGCTCGGCTCCGCCCAGATCGCGGTAGAAAAGAACGGAACCCGCATTGTCGTTTCCGGCGATTACAAGCGCGCAGCCGATCCAACCTGCGCGCCGTTTGAACCTGTCGCCTGTGATGTATTCATCACCGAAGCAACTTTTGCACTGCCGGTATTTCGTCACCCCGATGCGTCACACGAGATCGCGACGCTTCTCAAATCAATCCGGCAATTTCCTGAACGCGCACATCTTGTCGGTGCCTACTCACTGGGAAAGGCACAGCGGGTTATCAAACTCATACGCAATGCTGGCTACTCGGAACCGATCTATATTCACGGGGCACTGGAAAAGATCTGCGATTATTACCAGGCACAAGGCATCAATCTCGGTCCGCTTGAACCGGCAACGCTGGAACGAGACGAGGCGCAGCCGGATTTTGCAGGCAAGATCATCGTCGGTCCGCCATCTGCCTTTTCCGACCGCTGGGCACGGCGTTTTCCCGATCCCATTTCCGCTTTTGCCTCCGGTTGGATGCGTATCCGCCAGCGCGCCAAGCAACAGGGCGTTGAACTGCCACTCATCATTTCCGACCATTGCGACTGGGATGAACTGACGGCAACAATTACGGAAATTGCAGCCGCCGAAGTGTGGGTCACGCATGGACGCGAGGAAGCGCTTGTTCGCTGGTGCGAGCTGCAGAACATACCAGCAAAACCGTTGCATCTCGTCGGTTATGAAGATGAGGGTGATTGATGCGTGCTTTCGCTGAACTGCTTGACCGACTGGTTCTGACACCGCAGCGCAACGGCAAGCTTCGGCTGCTTGTTGACTATTTCCGTGCCACGCCCGACCCGGACCGCGGTCTGGCATTGGCGGCAATCACGCGCGATCTCGAACTGCAAAGCGTGAAACCAGCCATGTTGAGGGCGCTGATAACCGAGCGCACCGATCCCACACTCTTTGCCTATTCCTATGATTATGTGGGAGACCTCGCCGAAACTATTTCGCTTATCTGGCCCGGTTCGAGCGAAACCGCGCCCGGCGCAAATCTGCCACTTGGGATCGTGGTGCACGAATTACAGAATGCTTCGCGCCGCGAAAGTCCGATGCTCGTGGCGGGATGGCTCGACCTGCTCGGCATTTCTGAACGCTACGCGCTGTTAAAGCTCGTTACCGGCGGTCTGCGCGTCGGGGTTTCAGCCCGCCTGGCCAAACAAGCCCTTGCTGATTTCGGCGGCGTCAACGTCGTGGAAATCGAGGAACTCTGGCACGGCCAATCACCGCCCTATGAGGCGCTTTTCGCCTGGCTGGAAGGCAGAGGCGAAAAACCTGCTGCCACCGCAGCCGCACCGTTTCGCCCCGTCATGCTGGCGACGGCGCTTGATGAAGCTGAAATCCCCTTGCTCGATGCATCCGCTTACAGCGCCGAGTGGAAATGGGACGGTATTCGGGTGCAGGCCGTCTCGGAAGACGGCGTGCGCCGTCTCTATTCACGCACCGGTGACGATATTTCCGGCGCATTCCCGGACATTCTGGAGACTATGGATTTCGAAGGTGCCATCGACGGCGAACTGCTCGTCGGTCATCATGGCGAAACCGGCATAGAAACTGCTACGTTTTCCGATCTCCAGCAAAGACTGAACCGCAAGATCGTGAGCGCGAAGCAGTTACGCGACTATCCGGCTTTCGTGCGGGCCTATGATCTGTTGCAGGAAGGGAACCAGCAGACCGGAGAAGACCTGCGCGCCCTGCCCTTTTCCGAGCGCCGTGCCCGCCTGCAAAAATTCGTCGGCAAGCTCGACCCCCGCCGGTTCGATCTTTCGCCGGTGCTGCCTTTCGCTGACTTTCAGGAACTGGCGCAGTTTCGCGCCAATCCACCCCATCCCGTCATCGAAGGGGTGATGCTAAAGCACCACGACAGCACATATCTGCCCGGACGCCCGAAAGGGCCTTGGTTCAAATGGAAGCGCGACCCTTTCACCGTCGATGCCGTGATCGTCTATGCCCAGCGTGGGCACGGCAAGCGCTCCAGCTATTATTCAGACTTTACCTTTGCCGTCTGGACGGGGCCGGAAGATGAGCCCGTGCTGGTGCCGGTTGGCAAAGCCTATTTTGGCTTTACGGACGAAGAACTGAAGCTGCTGGACAAGTTTGTGCGCGAGAACACCACCGAGCGCTTTGGGCCGGTTCGGTCCGTGCGTGCCGAGCCTGATCACGGCCTTGTGGTGGAGGTGGCTTTCGAGGGTCTCAACCGCTCCACGCGCCATAAATCCGGCGTCGCCATGCGCTTTCCGCGTTTCTCGCGGATTCGCTGGGACAAGCCGCCCCGCGAAGCGGACCGGCTTGAAACACTGGAAAAGCTGCTGAGCTAATTATTCAGCCGCCGTCGAAACACGGATTTCGTAGATGTTGACTGGCTTGCCGGAACCGCTCAAATCCGAGTTGACCGTGATCGTGCCTGCGCGACCTGCCTTCTGACCAGATGGAATATCCATATCGAAAAGGAAATCGCTCACGGAATCGCGTACGTCGTAGCGTCTGCGTCCACAATCGCCAAGACCGCCAAAATCGCAGTTGACCGACATCTGGGTCGTTTTGCCATCGTCAGCGCGTGCCACTATATCGAAGGTCGCCTTCTTGCCTTCCAGCTGGTTCAAAATGCCTTCGCCCACATCGAATGTGACCGTATCTTCAGCACCGGAAGATTGTACACGCGCGAAACTACGTGTGCCTTCCTGCCTGATTTCCGCCGTCGCACGTCCCTTGACGGACATGCGTGTCGCCTCGGACGGCTGGAAAATCGTGATCCATTTCAATCCGCCAGGCTCTTCGCCTTCTTTCAAAGGCGCAATACTGCCATCGCTATGCAGCGGATTGTTCGCTGGTCCACGGCTCAAATCGACAAAGCTGTTATAGAGCGAATAACCGATGAAAACAGCAACAGAGAGCACGAGCGCCGGAATGCCATAACTGTAGAAAGGTGAATGGCGTTTCTTTTTCCTGCGGTCCTTACGCGAAACTCCGCCCTCATAACCGAGATCGGCATTGCTGCGCTTCTTCTGCCGCGAGGTCGCACGGATATCACCGGTATCGAGTGCAGGCGATGCCTCTTCCGTCCTGCCGCCAAGGATCGGATCTTCCCTGTGCGGAGCATCTAGTGATGGGTCGCGACGCTCAGTATTGTTACCACCGGTCTTGAATTCCTGTTCGATGTGCGAGATCGCGTCCTTCAGCTTCTGGCGGCGCTGTTCTTTCTGCACGTCGCTAAGTGCAGTATTTGCCGCAAGAGCGCGCTCATGCGCACCCCAAGCGGATTCATAGATTCGCTGGCGGGTCGCCGGATTGTGCGCATCCGCCTTGGCAAATGCATTCCTGATCGCGCGCTCAATACTTTCCAAAGGCTGCTCTTCCCTTGTTCGTTCTTCCCGCCGTTTCGTCACGCCCTCAACAGGAGCAAGCGGTCCCCGATGCAGACGATTTCATAAGCCTCAGCGAAATTAACGTCTGAATCAAGGCATTTAGCTGTTCATCACCCGCTTTGACTAGCCAATAAGCATGTCGGAGACACCAAATATTAGCTCTGACTGCGGTTTTCCCCCATCCGTATGGTTTAACAACGCCGAACTGCCTCATGCGAATGAACGAGACATCCCGAAGTATGCTGGCGATTCCCTCCCCTCTGGGCAATTCTGCTGACCAGGGAGTGTCCATGCATCAAGAATGTCCCAATCAGCCGGTTTCCGAAACTTCCTGTCAAAATGCTCGGAAAAGCGCGGGCGGACCGTATCGATAGATCGGCTCGCGCGCTTTTGATATTGCCGTTGGGCAAAGAGCTGTTAGAAACATTACGTTTACGCAAACGTCAATCACGGAGGACGATTGAAGATGGCCTTGCCAGATATCCTGAAAAGCAGATTGCGCATCCCGGTAGTTGGTGCTCCTCTATTCATCATTTCGCATCCTGCTCTGGTAATGGCGCAGTGCAAGGCAGGCATCGTCGGCTCCTTTCCCGCCCTCAATGCCCGTCCTGAAGCACAGCTCGACGAGTGGCTGGCAGAGATCACGGAAGGACTTGCCGCTTACGACAAGGCCCATCCGGATCGGCCATCCGCACCCTTCGCGGTCAACCAGATCGTGCACCGCTCCAACAAGCGCCTTGAGCACGATCTCGGTCTTTGCGTGAAATACAAGGTACCGATCGTCATTTCCTCGCTCGGTGCCGTGCCGGAGGTGAATGCGGCAATCCATTCCTATGGCGGCATCGTTCTCCACGACGTCATTAACAACCGCCATGCCAATTCGGCAATCCGTAAAGGCGCGGACGGCCTTATCGCTGTGGCTGCCGGTGCCGGCGGCCACGCCGGCGCGCTATCGCCTTTCGCGCTTGTGCAGGAAATCCGTTCCTGGTTCGACGGCCCCCTGCTTCTTTCAGGCGCCATCGCCAACGGCGGCTCGATCCTCGCCGCACAGGCCATGGGTGCCGACCTCGCCTATATCGGCTCACCCTTCATCGCCACGACCGAAGCACGCGCGACAGATGCCTATAAGCAGATGATCGTAGACTCGAATTCATCCGACATCGTCTATTCCAACTACTTCACCGGCATCGGAGGCAATTACCTGAAGCCGTCGATCGCCAATTCAGGTCTCGATCCGGACAACCTGCCGGAAGCCGATCCATCCAAGATGGATTTCGACAAGGCTCAACAGGAAGGAGCCAAGGCCTGGAAGGATATCTGGGGCTGCGGCCAAGGGATTGGCGCCATCCACGAAGTGACGCCTGCCGGGCAACTGGTCGACCGGCTGGAGCGTGAATATCACGACACCCGCCAGCGTCTTTGCTCGGGCAATTAATTCTTTGAGCGCCGCAGCAACGCGCCAGCTTGAAGGCTGGCGCGGTTCCAACGTTTCATACTCGATGGGTAGTTATCGCGTGCCCGCTGTAAAAACCGGCCGCTTTCCACCCTGCCCGGCACTGAAGATGTACATGTTGTGAACGCTTTCTAACAAACAACGAGATTGTTTGATTTGGGCCTTGCTTTCCTCCGTACTTTTGGTTATCAGCGCACCGTCCAGCCGGAAACGGTTGGCTTCTTTCGGGAAATTGGAACGTAATGTTCCGGGCCGCTTTAGCTCAGTTGGTAGAGCACATCATTCGTAATGATGGGGTCGCGTGTTCGAGTCACGCAAGCGGCACCAGTAAAACCAAGCACTTAGCACCTAAAATTCATACGGTAGCGATTAGCAAATCTTGTTCGGGTAACGAATAGGGTAACTAGAGCGTTTCACCTTTTAACGGAACCATATCCGGCGTTTTCCAAATAGTTTTGGCATTCGGCGGGCTGGATGGTTTCGACCAGCCTGCCGATATGACGCCATGTGTCTTCGATGGTGCGCTTTTGTGCATTTCTCATCCAATGCTTGATCTTGGAAAAGGCTTGTTCGATCGGATTGAGGTCCGGCGAATAGGGTGGCAGGAACCAGAGGCGCGCACCGGCGGCTTTGATCAATTGACGGATGGTTGCCGACTTATGGCTGCCGAGATTGTCCATGACGACAATGTCGCCTGGCTTGAGCACCGGGACCAACTGCTGCTCGACATAGGCGCGGAAACACTGGCCGTTCATCGGTCCGTCGAAGACACAGGGTGCTGTAAGCTGATCGTTTCTCAAAGCGCCCAGGAATGTCAGCGTGCGCCAGTGGCCATGCGGTGCAAATGCCCGCAGTCGCTTGCCTTTTGGACCCCAGCCTCTGATCGGCGACATGTTGGTCTTGATCCAGGTCTCATCAATGAAGACCAGCCGTTCGGGATCAAGGTGATTTTGCAGGGTCTTCCAGCGCTGTCTTTTGCGAGCGACGTCGGCACGAGCTTGCTCAAGGGCGAATAGTGTTTTTTTTGAAGCGCAGCCCTTCACTGCGAATGAATTCCCAGATCGTATTGTGCGAGACGGAAATACCCCGCTCGGTCAACGCCGCCTTCAGGCCATGGAGTGTCAGGTGTGGGTTCTCGGCGAGCCGTTGCACAATGATATCACGATGCGGTTCGAGTATCCGCTTGCGGTGGCCGCCCATCTTGCCGGGATGAACCGATCCGGTCGCACGATGGCGCTGGGACCATTTTACGACTGAAGATGCGGCAATTTCAAACCGCGTCGCCACTGAACGAACGCTTTCGCCACTCAGCACGGCGGCAATAACGCGCTCTCGAAGATCATTCGATATCGGTGCGGTCATCCAACGCTGGCCTCCATCCAGCCAGCATCAGTGAATCAGAACAAAACTGATTTGGGAAGCGCATTCGATTCAGAGAAAAACGGAAACGCTCTA
>NZ_JBCAUP010000050.1:0-16428 GCF_038433355.1 Brucella cytisi | reverse complement strand
TGCCCGTGTGCGGGTTCGCCCTGCTGCGGATATTTCCTTTTGATATTCAATGTCTTGCGGCTGCAGGTGTGTGCCCGCTGCCACATGGTCTGATTTCAGCCCTGCTTGACGGCTTTCAGGCGCGTATCGCTGAGGAGGCCCTGTTCTTCGAGGACGGGATAGGCCATTGAGGCGAGAAGCGAGTTGATCTGCTTGAGGTCGCGGATCGTGTCGAGATGGATGCTGCTGGTCTCGATGCTGCGGGTGGCGCCTTCGCGCAGTCGGCTGAAATGGCGCATGCTGGTCTGCTTTTCCAGTTCACGCAGCTGGTCCTTTTCCTGCACTAGCTGACGGGCCGTACGGCCATCGCGTGAGACGATCACATTGAACGCCATGTGCGCATTGGCCAGAACCATGGCGTGGAAATGGCTGAGTTCCTTCCAGCCTTCTTCGGTGAATTCCAGCTTGTGATCCATCTTCTTTTGAACATGCGCCAGCATGTTGCGCACGATGATGTCGCCGACCTGCTCAAGCTTCACACATGCGCCCAGCAATTCCTGCATGCGCAGCGACTCGAAATCACTCAGCTCATGGGTTGCAAGCCTGGTCAGATAGAGCTTGATGGCGGCATGGCGCTTGTCCACGCGGTCATCAAGGGCTTCAAGTTCATCGATCCGCACCTGATCGGGCTTCTCATATAGCTCCATGACCCGCCGCAGCATGACTTCGATCGTGTCGCAGACGCCGACCACTTCCCGGGTCGCATTGGCAAGCGCCTGCGAGGGCCGGTCGAGCACGGCAGTGTCGAGCGCGCTATATTGCTCGATCTCGATGGGTTGCTGCGAAGCCGGGCTGCCCTTGTCCGCATTGAGATTGACCAGAGCCTCGGTTGCGCGCAGCACGAGGCCGGAAAGCGGAATACCGGCAATCATCACGATGACATTGAACAGGATATGCGCATTGACCACCTGCGAAACCGGATCGGTGCCGAGAAAGGCGACCGACGGTTTGAAGGTCTGGTAAAGCACGAGCATGATGAGTGACCCGGCGCCGCGCATCAAAAGATTGCCGAGTGGAACGACGCGGGTTTCAGGTGGCGCATGCCGGGTCAGGATCGGGGCGATGATCGAAGACCCCAGATTGACGCCGAGAACCATCACCACAGCGAGCTCTGGATGGATCAGCCCGCGCGAGGCAAAGGTGGTCAGCAGGATGACGGCGGCAACGCTGGAATGAAACAGCCATGTCATGAGGGCTGCGAGCAGATAGGCCGTGATCGGGTCGCCCGACAGATAGTCGACGATGACCGGCAGAAGCTCGCTTTGCCGCAGCGGCTCGGTAGCTTGCCCAGTCATTTCCAGCGACATGATGAGAAGGCCGATACCGACCAGAATGCGTCCGATCTGCCGCCAGTCACGACGCTCGGTGGTCATGAAGATGCCGGTGCCGATGACAAGGCAGAGCGGTACCAGAAGCGTGAGATCGTAGCTCAGGATCTTGACGACGAGGGCGGAGCCAAGCTCACCGCCGCGCACGGCCATGAGGCCTGCGATGCCGCTGACAAAACCTGAACCGACAAATGAACCGACGAGAAGCGTAACCGCTGTCGAGCTTTGCAAGGCGACAGCAAGGGCAAGGCCGAAGGCGACGGAAAGCAGCGGGTTCTGCATCTGGTTGCGCAAGCGTCTGCGCAGCCGGTCGCCATAGGCACGCTCCACCCCGGTCCGAACCATGCGTGTCGCCCAAAGCAGGAGCGCAACTGCACCGGCCAGATGCAAAAGGACCAAAGAACCATTCACGGCAAAATCCCTTCGGGTTGGAGGTTGACATCTGTGATTAAGCTAACGCAACAAATGAAGAAAAAATATGTTCCGGCTAATCAATTCTTCAAGAGATATGGGCTTGTTCGCAATTAAAAGCAATCCATTCCCGCAGCGTCATGACGGATATATGACAGTTTTGTGACAGTGGGCTTGTTTGGTAGCGACATGTGATTAGCGGGGAGGGACATGCCTGCACGATGGACTGTCAGAACGGGCACGCCTATATACTCTAAGGAATACACCTCCGCTGTCTGAACGAACTGCCCGAACGAACTGAAAGTGAAATCTGTAATGCGTTTTCCGCCCTCCTTTCTCGATGAGATCAGAGACCGCGTCCCGATCTCGACGCTGATAGGAACGCGCGCTTCGTTCGACCGCAAGAAGAGTAATCCTCCGAAGGGTGATTTCTGGGCCTGTTGTCCGTTCCATGGCGAGAAGACGCCAAGCTTTCACTGCGAAGATCGCAAGGGTCGCTATCATTGTTTCGGCTGCGGCGTGACCGGTGATCACTTCAAGTTTCTGACCGATCTTGAAGGACTGAGTTTCCCCGAAGCAGTGGAGCGTGTAGCCGATATGGCAGGCGTTCCGATGCCTGCGCGCGATCCGGAAATGGAAAAGCGCGAGGCGCAGCGCGCAACGCTTTATGATGTCATGGAGCTGGCTGCGCAGTTCTTCGAAAACCAGCTGCAAAGCGCCGTTGGAGCCAAGGCACGCGCCTATCTGCGGGATCGCGGACTTTCGACCGCAACGCAGCAGTCGTTCCGCATTGGCTATGCGCCAGAGTCGCGCAATGCCTTGAAGGAGTTTCTGGCTGGCAAAGGCGTGTCGCGCGAGCAGATCGAGGCGTGCGGCCTTGTTGTGCACGGCGAGGGGATTGCCGTTTCCTACGACCGTTTTCGCGATCGCGTCATGTTCCCGATCGAGGATTTGCGCGGGCGGATCATTGCTTTCGGCGGGCGTGCGCTTTCTGCGGATGCTCCGGCCAAATATCTGAACTCGCCGGAAACCGAACTCTTTCACAAGGGGCGGGTTCTCTATAACGGATTGCGGGCGCGCAAGGCCTGCCAGCCGCAAGCTGGAGAACCGGCCAAATCCATCATCGCTGTTGAAGGCTATATGGATGTGATCGCGCTTGCGCAGGCGGGTATCCATCAGGTGGTGGCTCCGCTCGGTACGGCGCTGACGGAAGAACAGCTCGAACTTCTCTGGCGCATCAGCCCTGAACCCGTTCTGTGCTTCGATGGTGACGGGGCGGGGCTTCGCGCCGCCTATCGCGCTGTCGATCTTGGATTGCCTGCCTTGCAGCCCGGCAAATCGCTGCGCTTTGCACTATTGCCGGAAGGGCAGGACCCGGACGATCTGGTCAAGGCGGAAGGCCCAGCCGCATTTCATGCGGTCCTGCGCGACGCCAGACCGCTGGTCGATATGGTGTGGACGCGGGAAACGACGGGCGGTGTGTTCGATACGCCGGAACGCCGCGCCGAACTGGAGGCGCGGCTGCGTGAAATTACCAGCCGCATCGCGAATGAGGATATCCGGCGCCACTACAGTCAGGATATGCGCGACCGGGCACAAGCCTTTTTTGGCCAGGGGCGTCAGGGGTATCAAGGCGGCGGACAGCGCAATTCGTCTTTCAACCGCAGGAATGATGGCGGACGGGGACGCGGCGGACCGGCGGGCGGCAATGGCCGCCTTGCGATTTCCGACAGTCTGGTGCGCTCCACGCTGGTAAAGGGCGGCAGGCCGGGCGCTGGATCACATGCCCCCTTGCGCGAAACTGCCATCGTGCTGACGCTTCTCAATCACCCACGGCTGATTGAAGAGGATTTCGAGACGCTGGCGGCACTCGATCTGGGACATGAGGCACTCAAGTCGCTGCATCTGGCCATGCTGGATGTGCTGGCTGCCGGCCACATGGAAGATGGCCACGCCATGCGGCACGCACTGGTCAATGCCGGTCATGGCGAGCAGATTGAAATGCTCGAACTCGTGGTGAAGGGTGCGAAACTCTGGACTGCGACGGCTCTGGCCGCAGAAGACGACGCACGCGAAGCCCTTCGTCAGGCGCTTCACTTGCATCAGCGTGCGCGCACACTACATAAGGAGCTGCGGGCCGTTGAGGCCGCACTTGAAACAGACGAGACGGGCGAATTGTTTGCACGTCTCAGAGATATACAAAATCAGATTTTGAAAGCTGATGCGACTGAAGCTCTGATCGACGGTTTTGGACTGTCTTCGGGGCGCCCACCCGGCGGTTTCTGATTCGGATTTCCGAATCAGTTCTGCGAGAACAGCCGGAAATGCGGGGTTGCGATCCGGAAAACGTGCTCTATCTGGCCAACGAAGAGGTCGCGACAACAAATGATTCGCTTTTTAAGCCCGAATCATGTGAGTCGCTCTTGACGTGTGGCGTAAATGACGGAATCACGACAGTTCGAACAAGGAAAAGAACAGAAACCGGTGATATCCGATGCTGCAAGGCAGCAAGCCGGATTTGGGCCGGAAAAGTGGCCCGGAAAGTGGCGTTGTCTGGTTGACCGCCTGATCTGCCCACAAGAAATCGGAGATGAAGAAGCCCGATACCGATGGCAAGGTTAATCCGCCATTAACAGGAAATCGGCTACTCGCAGAATCAACTGACGGATTGCAGCCTCGCAAAACTGTCCGAGAACTCTATATATCTTAGAAGCGACCGGGGTCGCCTGGAGAAGAACATATGGCAACGAAGGTTAAGGAAAACGAAGAAGCCGAAGTCGAGCGCGAAGGTGCTGCCGACGGTCCGCTTCTCGACCTTTCTGACGATGCTGTCAAGAAGATGATCAAACTCGCGAAGAAGCGCGGCTACGTCACTATGGACGAGCTGAATGCCGTGCTGCCTTCCGAGGAAGTGACATCCGAGCAGATCGAAGACACGATGTCGATGCTTTCCGATATGGGCATCAACGTCGTTGAAGATGACGAGCAGGACAACGACCGCGAAGAAAACAACGACGATGACTCGGAAGAGGGCGGCGATCTGGTTGAGTCCGGCGGCACGGCTGTTGCCACCACCACGACCAAGAAAGAGCCGACCGACCGTACCGACGATCCGGTGCGCATGTATCTGCGCGAAATGGGGTCCGTCGAGCTTCTGTCACGCGAAGGCGAAATCGCGATTGCAAAGCGCATCGAGGCCGGTCGTGAAACGATGATCGCCGGGCTTTGCGAAAGCCCGCTGACCTTCCAGGCGATCATCATCTGGCGCGACCAGCTGAACGATTCCAACATTCTGCTGCGCGAAATTATCGACCTCGAAACCACCTATGCCGGTCCGGAAGCCAAACAGGCTCCAGTGATCGAGCGCGTGGAAGAGGAAAAGCCGCGTGACGACAAGCCTCAGCGTCGCCGTGACGACGACGACATTACCAATGTCGGCGGCGACATACCCACGGAAGAAGAGGAAGAGGACGAAGACGAAGCCAACCTGTCGCTGGCGGCCATGGAAGCCGAACTGCGTCCACAGGTCATGGAAACGCTCGACCTCATCGCCGATACCTACAAGAAGCTGCGCAAGCTGCAGGACCAGCAGGTCGAGGGCCGTCTGGCCGCGACTGGCGAACTGTCGTCGAGCCAGGAGCGTCGCTACAAGGAACTGAAGGATCAGCTCATCAAGGCAGTGAAGTCGCTGTCGCTGAACCAGAACCGTATCGAACAGCTTGTCGAACAGCTTTACGACATCAACAAGCGTCTGGTGCAGAACGAAGGCAAGCTGCTGCGTCTGGCAGAATCCTTCGGTGTGCGTCGTGAGGAATTCCTGAAGGAATATCAGGGCCATGAGCTGGACCCGAAATGGGTAGAGCGCGTGAGCACGCTTTCAGCCCGTGGCTGGAAGGAATTTGCAGCCAAGGAAGAGCGCGCCATCGACCGTCTGCGTTCGGAAATCCAGATGCTGGCGACCGAAACCGCGATCTCCATCGGCGAATTCCGCCGTATCGTCAATCAGGTGCAGAAGGGCGAACGCGAAGCAACTATCGCCAAGAAGGAAATGGTGGAAGCCAACCTTCGTCTCGTCATCTCGATTGCCAAGAAGTACACGAACCGTGGTCTGCAGTTCCTCGATCTCATTCAGGAAGGCAATATCGGTCTGATGAAGGCGGTCGACAAGTTCGAATATCGCCGCGGTTACAAGTTCTCGACCTATGCGACATGGTGGATTCGTCAGGCAATCACCCGTTCGATTGCCGATCAGGCGCGCACTATCCGTATTCCGGTGCATATGATCGAAACGATCAACAAGATCGTTCGTACATCGCGCCAGATGCTGCATGAAATCGGTCGTGAGCCGACGCCGGAAGAACTGGCTGAAAAGCTCGCCATGCCGCTCGAAAAAGTGCGCAAGGTGCTGAAGATCGCCAAGGAGCCGATCTCGCTCGAAACGCCGGTTGGCGACGAGGAAGATTCACATCTGGGCGATTTCATCGAGGACAAGAACGCGCTTCTGCCAATCGATGCAGCGATTCAGGCCAATCTGCGCGATACGACGACCCGTGTTCTGGCTTCGCTGACGCCGCGTGAAGAACGTGTTCTGCGTATGCGTTTCGGCATCGGCATGAACACCGATCACACGCTGGAAGAAGTCGGCCAGCAGTTCTCGGTTACCCGCGAACGTATCCGTCAGATCGAAGCCAAGGCGCTGCGCAAGCTGAAGCATCCGAGCCGTTCACGTAAGCTGCGTTCGTTCCTGGATAGCTAAGCTGAACAAACACATACGGGAAGGGGAGGCGATATGTCTTTTTTGAAGCGTCTTTTCGGTGGAGGCTCGGCCTCCGAGACACCGGCAGAGCCGAAAGAGGCTGGTCGCCTTGAACACAAGGACTTTCTGATCATTGCCACGCCCTATAGCGAGGGCGGGCAGTATCAGGTCTGCGGCGTCATTTCCAAGACGATCGATGGCGAAGTGAAGGAATATCGCTTCGTTCGTGCCGACCGTTGCCCCGGCATCGAAGATGCCGCCAGCATTTCGCTGAATAAGGGACGGCAGATCGTGGATGAACAGGGTGAAGCTATTTTCCGCTGAGCCGCCTGCAAGAGAATTGAAAAAGCCGCGCATCAAGATGCGCGGCTTTTGCTGTTTAGAGGTTAGTGCGGGTCGCACATCATGGCGACCATTCTGCGCACGATGGGCAGAATGGCGAGGAGAACCGGAAAGGCGACCACCCACGAAAGGGCCCGTGCCGTCATCCAGCTGGATGCGAGATTGGGATGGGCAATGCCAAGGCTCTTGGCGGTTGCAATCAACGACACGATGAATGTCATCATGATCGATAGGATGAACGGCATCACAATAGATGCATAGCGTGCAGGCAGCTTCCTGCGGCGTGCGCATTCAAACTGAGACATGTGTATTCCTGAATATTATGCGGGGAAGGCGCAACGAAACATCAATGCGAATTGCCGTTCCCGGCGAGATTGATGCGTTGCCTAACGTAAGACGCTTACGGTCATGATGATGACGCGGGTCTAATAACCCGATAAGGATCGGATATCAAGTGTTCTGAAATGGCGGCGATTTGTCCACGCCATTCCGGACATAATTCCATTATACGCTGCATCATGAACGACAAACCATTCTGGCGCACCAAGACCTTGAACCAGCTCACCCGCAGCGAGTGGGAGAGCCTGTGTGACGGTTGCGGCCAATGCTGCCTGCATAAATTGCAGGATGACGACACAAACGAGATTTACTGGACCAGCGTTGCCTGCACGCTGCTCAACCCGGACAGCTGCCAGTGCCGTGATTATCCGAACCGCAAGAAGACGGTGCCGGACTGCGTTTTTCTGACGCCGGAAATCGTTGACGAGGTGGACTGGCTGCCTGTGACGTGCGCCTACCGTCTGGTTGCAGAAGGTTCGGATCTCTATTGGTGGCATCCGCTTGTTTCGGGTTCACCCGAAACGGTGCACGAGGCAGGTATTTCCGTTCGCGGCAAGGTGACGGCTTTCGATCACGATCTGGAAGATGACGACGATTATCTCGATCATATGGTGATGCCGAGCCACCGCTGATGGCTCGTTTGCGTTTTTCAAACATTGCGTAAATTTAATCTGTGCTTCAAATATCGCAGTATGGGCCTTGCTTCCTTGTAACGCATTGAATTTATTTAGTTTATAAAAGCAGTGCGCAGGCATTCCTTCTACTTCATATGAAGCTGAACGGCACATGAACGTTGGTTTTTCATTCTGTTCATCTATAGGGCGCTACTTCTCGGGTGCCTCAGGCAAGACCTGAAAACAAATCGAAGAGGTTCAAAGATGTCTGCTATTTCGCTCAAGTCGTTCGTCGTAACCGCTGCTCTTGGTGTTGCCGCCATCTTCACGACGGCAGCTTCCGCCAGCGCTGCCTCGACGGTTGTCGCTCCAGCCATCAGCACGTCGGCAAGCTCTGCCATCGTGAATATCGATTACCGAGGCTACCACCATGGCCGTCCAGCTTATCGTGGCCGTGCCTGCTCCATCGAAGGCGCCAAGATGAAGTCTAACCGCATGGGCATCCGCAATGCGCGTGTCGTCTATCGCGGCAAGTCGGTTCAGGTTCGTGGCTTCCGTCATGGTCGCCCTGCCGGTGTCGTGTTCGCAAATGTACGCGGCTGCCCGATCATTCGCTAAGACGCACGGCTTAAGTTTCAAAAGCCCCGGCCTGAGTAAATCAGGCCGGGGCTTTTCTTTGTGGCGGGTAAAAGAAAAGGGGCGCTGGAGCGCCCCTTCGCAATTGCCAATTGGATTGCCGTTATTCCTTGATTTCGAAAACGACATTGACCGAGACGTTATAGCTGTTCTCGCCAGCCGCGACGGGCACGGCATCTTCCGGCGCTGCTGCGGCCATGGTCTTATACTGAGCACGAGCGATTGGCATCGGCATGGGTGGGCGGCTCTGCTCGTTGATCTCGACAACGCGGCCAATGCCTACACCGGCAGCATCGGCAAGGGTCTTTGCCTTGGCGATGGCGTCGGCAACGGCACGCTTGCGCGCTTCATTGATCGTGGCTGCCGGATTGTCGTTGACGAAACTCAGATCGCCACCCTGATTGACGCCGAGCGTGACGGATTCATCAAGCACATTGCCGACCTTGGCCAGATCGCGCACGCGTACAGTCAGGCTGTTCGAAACCGTATAGCCGGTGATGCTTGGTTCTTTCAGACCATTCTTGTCGTCCGGATAGACGTAGCGTGGCTGGATGTTGATGCCGCCGGTCTGAAGATCGCGATCTTCAATGCCGGCTTTCTTCATGGCTTCGAGTACTTTCGCCATGGCTTCGTTGTTGGCGGTCATAGCTTCGCGAGCGGTCTTCGCCTCGCGCAGTACGGAGAGATTGAGGATGGCCATATCGGGCGAGGCGGTCATGGTGCCTTCGCCAGTGACGGCGATACGCGCAGGCTGCTTCGTCATCTGATTCTCCTGTGCCAGAGCTGGCAGCGTCAGCGCGCCTGCGAGCATGATTGCAGAAAAGGAGGTTGCAAGAAGAGTGGTAGCGCGGTTGTTCATAAAATCTCCTGTAGAGAAAGTTGAGGCAGCTCTGGCAAAGCTGGTTGCACCGGAGCGGCTGGCCACTTTGCCTTTGAAATCGCTTATTTCTTAAGTTCCCTCTTATGTATAAAGCCGACGATATCAGATTCGAATTGCGTGCTAATTACAACTTCTGGTTCAAATCAGAAATACCGTGGTTTTAGACCGGTTCCAGTTAAAGCGGAGTCGCTGGAACCGCTCTAACTATTTGTTTCGTCGCATTATCCTACGCAAAACCGCTTCGCACTTTTGCTAGAAATGCTCTAGGTTGTATGCATCGCAACTGAATATGTGCGCATTAGGGCAACTGATGCATTTGACAGCTTGTATCTCGGCTTTCTTTAGGGTAGGTCAACGTTGCGTGGGGCCTGTAGCTCAATTGGTTAGAGCCGGCGGCTCATAACCGCTTGGTTGGGGGTTCGAGTCCCTCCGGGCCCACCATTTTCTCCCTCAGTAATTTATTTGGCTTATCTTTGGAGAGTTCGCCGTTCTGTGCGCTCGTTTGCAACTCTAAACGAGGCTCAGCCGAACCATGTCCAGTTGGTACAAGTAAAGCGGCTATTCA
The DNA here is from genome assembly GCF_038433355.1 of Brucella cytisi. Taxonomy (NCBI): domain Bacteria; kingdom Pseudomonadati; phylum Pseudomonadota; class Alphaproteobacteria; order Hyphomicrobiales; family Brucellaceae; genus Brucella; species Brucella cytisi. Next base: position 6,518 of record NZ_JBCAUP010000050.1, on the reverse strand, counting down.
AGTTGATATTTACAGCAATTAGTGTTTGCATATGATTGAGCATATTCAAGCTCCTTTAAAGAGTATTATGCTGGACTGATACGGATGCCGAATAATCGTTTTCGCTGATCCCGCAGATTCGTATGAGAAGCACTAATTTCGTTGAAACAGACAGATGAAACATCCGTTCTGATTAGCAAAGTGGCTTTGGGTGACAAAGACGCTTTCGCCTCACTTTATAAGGATACTAGCCCGAAACTATTCGCGATTTGCCTTCGTATATTGAAAGACAGATCGGAGGCAGAGGAAGCCCTTCAAGACGTCTATATCAAGATTTGGAAACGTTCGAGTACGTTTGGGATTGATGAAAGCGTGGCTTCAGCTTGGTTGGCAACCATCGCCCGCAATCATTCAATAGATGTCATTCGAGCAAGGAAACCTGTTACGGAGGATCTTGACGAAGTTCATGATCTGCCTGACGACGTCAATCCAAGCCCCGAGAAGGAGGTGTTGGCAAGAGACGAAGGACGCCGGATAGATGATTGCATGCGAGAGCTCGATCAAGTTCATGCGAAAGCGGTTCGGCAGCTTATGTGAAAGGTCTCAGCTATCTTGAGCACGCCCAGGAATTACAAGTGCCTTTGAATACTGTACGCACTTGGTTGCGACGCAGTCTATTGAAACTGAGAGAGTGCATGCAGCGATGACATCAAGCGAGCAAAATCATGGCAAACGCGGTCAGGATGACGTGCTGGCTGGTGAATACGTGCTCGGCGTTTTGTCAAATGAGAAGCGTCGCCAAGTAGAGCAAAGGATGCTTCATGACAAAGAATTCGCGTTACTAGTTGAGCGATGGCAGATCAGTTTCTCGCATTTCAATGACGACTATCAAGAATTGCCAGTGAATGAAAATATATTCGGAGAGATAGAGAAGCGATTGTTTGGATCGACACAGGATGCAGGGCATACTGTGTCGTTATGGAGTTCTGTTACCTTCTGGCGATGGGTTTCTTTGGCAACAACAATCGCTGCCGGTGTAGCGATTACTTCGCTTTCGGCGGTAATCTAACATCTAAGAACAGCGGTCCTCTGGTTGCCGAACTGTCAGCAACAGACGTACGTGTGAATTCGCTCGCTTCCTATGATCCGGCCAGCGGATATCTTCAAGTCATCCCTGTTGCAGCTGGAGCTTGCGGTGAGAAATCGCTTGAACTTTGGTTGCTACTGCAAAAAGGCAACCCGGTTTCGCTGGGTATCTTTAAGCCAGGCAAACAAGGGGAACTTACCATTCCGCTTGAACTACGCGACGATATTACAGCGGGTACGACACTCGCCGTCAGTCTTGAACCATTTGGCGGGTCTCCAACCGGGGTACCATCTGGCCCAATCGTGGTTAGTGGTATTGTGCGCCCATTGTAAAGTGCCACAAGTTTGGCTTGGCTCCTGAAACTTTTCTCTTTCTAATCTCGTCTTCCTCATTGGCTACCTTTTCAGGAGCTTCTGGGCAGGTGTTATCTCCCAGAATTGTTTGCTTTCGGAGGAGACAGGCTATGAACCCTTTACGTTCCGTGCACTTTCAGCAGCAACTGTAATGCTGGTTGCTGCCACATCCGCTTATGCCGAAAACCCCAATGTCGGCGGCTCGCCAATGTATGCGAACAAAAATATAGTTGAAAATGCGATGAACTCCAAAGGCCACACTACACTGGTTGCAGCAGTAAAGGCCGCAGACCTTGTGGAAACGCTGGAAGGTAAGGGGCCATTTACAGTGTTCGCACCAACAAACGAAGCGTCTGCCGCACTTCCAAAAGGCACTGTTGATGAACCGCTTAAGCCCGAAAACAAGGGAAAGCTAACCAAGGTTTTGACTTGCCACGTCGTTGCAGCGGACGCGATGTCAAAGAACATCAAGAAGATGATTGCCGATGACAAGGGCTCGCATGATGTGAAGACAGTCGGTGGCTGTATTCTCAAGGCAAAGGAAAGCGGCGATAAGATTACGTTAACCGACGAGAATGGCAATGTTGCGAACGTAACAATTGCTGATGTGAAGCAGTCAAATGGCGTTATTCATGTAATTGATAAGGTCTTGCTGCCAAAGATGTAATCAACGCGTAACATTGAGACATGCCGATTTACATATATATGTGGTCGGCATGTCCTCTTGGTCTTTTTTGAATTTAACTGTACTCGCAACTGTCGGGTGCCGCGTTATCCTGTGCAATGCAGGCAAAAACGGCAATGTGGTACCAGACCAAATATTTCGGGAGGTCCAAGGGGGGCTTCTTGGGGATTGCGATGTCTCCTTCAATCAATTTTGTCGCGACGCGCGATATTTCCATTGGAGCTGTTACCTTGTGCGGTATCCGGTCTGTTCCAACAGACCGGTGTTTTTGGTTTCCATCGCAAACTTTCAACAAATTTTAGCAGTTCGTTAAGAAAATAGTAACGCAATGAAACAATTTTTTAAGTGACGTGAACTGGCGACAAAATGGAGGTTTTGGGCGATGAGAAAAAATGCAACCACCGTTGCGCTGGCATTGGCAGGGTTGGTGGCGAGCTCTCTCGCGGCTTCAGCGAAGACGAGTTATTTGGGTGAATTCCGCGATTGGGGCGTTTACCAGAACACCGAGCTTGCGGGTAACAAATGCTATGCTTTGACCGTACCGATCAATTTTCAGCCGACCGGCGTGCAGCACGGCGATAATTTCGTGATTATTTCCAAGGCGGATGGCCAGTATAGCCCTCAATTGGTGATGGGATATCAGCTGAAAGCCAACAGTTCGGTCAATGTGATGGTGGATGGCGCGCGCTTTCCGTTCTTCAGCGAGGGCAATCGCGCCTGGGCGGAAAATGTTGCCGACGAAGCGAAGCTGATGCGGGCAATGCGCGCGGGCAAAACGCTCAATGTGCAGGCAACATCGGCACGCGGTACGCAGACCCGCTATACCTTCTCCCTGATGGGGCTTTCCGCCTCTCTGCAGCGCGTGGATGGCTGCCGGTGAAAATTGAAAAGCCCTGCCAATGGGCAGGGCTTTCTCTTGAAGGATGCGGCTTTATGAAAGCCAGGTCTGGCGATTGTACCAATCATCCAGTTCAGAACGCACGCGGTCTTTTTCTATGCCGTAGCGTTCCTGGATTTTGCCTTCCAACTGCTCGCGCCGGCCATTGATCTGGTCGAGATCGTCATCGGTGAGTTTACCCCACTGTTCCTTGATCTTGCCCTTGGCCTGTTTCCAGTTTCCTTCAACGCGATTCCAGTCCATTGGTTGGTCCTCCGTTCTGGGTTGGTTATGGATAACTAACGCAACGGAGCGCGATTGGTTCAGCAAAAAACTGTAGAACCAGCTCAGAGACCGAGGAACTTGAAGGGCTCGCTTTCCTTGAAACTGTCGTTGACGACGCCATTGAACGTGTTGGTCTGATTGACGCCGAGTTCGAGTTTCTTGACCTTGCCGGTCTCTGGCGAAAAGTCGATTTCCTTGAGATCAATCCAGAAGACATTGGGTGTCAAAGCCGATTCGAAGAAATAAAGCATGCGCTTCTGGTCGGCTACCGTCCGCCAGCGCGTCGAGGAAATGTTCGGCTGGTCAGGTGTTGTCAGGCCGAAAGGCACCGAGGTGTTCCGGATGACGCTGAAAACACTGGCAATCGACTCAACAGGGTCGTCGGTTTTCGGGACGGCGTTTACATAGAACGATGCGCGCGCGAAACGGTCGGCGGCGCGATTGGTGCCCGGCAGCATGACAGTGCCGCCGATCTGGGTCCAATAGGAGTTGAGCGCAAGCTGCTCATCGAATGTCGGCGAGTTGGTCATCACCTGATATTGCTTGCCGTGATGGATCACCTGCTTGCCGTTGATATATTCGATGACCGCGCTGTCGCCGCTGGAATCGGATATGGCCAGATGCAACGTGGCCAGTCTGTCTTCACCGGGGACCTTGTCCGTCACGATGGTGAAAGGCTCTGCACGCAGAGTTTTGACCGCCTCGTCGACCGTGGCAAAGTTATCAAGTACATATTGCGCCCAAGCCGCGATGCTGAGGCCCGGTGTGGTGCCGTCATATTTCGGATATTCCGATTCAACCAGCCACAATGCGCCAACGGAAAGTCCTGCTTCGTTCAGTCCATCTGTCGTGGAAATGTCGTAACCGGAGGCGATCACACTGCCATATTTGGATGTCCACTGAAGCGAGTTCTTGCCGGCCTCGCCGGAACGTTTCATGCCGCGTGGAAAGACCCAGAGATTGGTCGCAACATCCACTTTCCAATCCATGGATCGGGCGGTCATCACCTGATCGTTGGCCCCGTGATACACGAAACGTGTGCAGGCTTCGGCAATCGGTGCGGCAAGCATGCTGCCTGCAACGAGCGCTGTAGTGCAGATGCTGGAAAAAGACCGCTTCAAAATCGGCATGGATCGTCCCCTCTGTGATGCCCGGTAATCTCTAGGGCAGGATGCCCGTTCGCTATTGATTGAATGCCCTTCGCAGGGCGATATAAGGCAGTGATTGTAAGTGGAAAGACGGGCGAACGGGTTTTAACGCTCGCCCATATAACCGCGCTGCTTCCATTGCTGCAGGGGCATGATGTCTGGCGGTCCGCCGCCTGCCTCATACCAGGAATCGACGGCCCATTTCTGGCCCTGCTTGTCTTCGACAACTGCCGTCCAGTGCGGATATCGTCCATCGAAGAAAGCGCCGCGGGACGTGCGTCGCGCGACAGTGTGGTGCTTCAGCCAGCCGCGTGATTGCAGGTAGCGCAGGAAGTTATCGGTATTGGTCGATTCATCGATGCAATCCATCTGGCCCTTGATGCGGGCCTTGCCGAATTGCATTCTCGGCTTGTCCCGGACGCCAATCGCTGCGGTGCCGCGCTGTTCGAAGATCGCAATTGCCGTTCGCAGTGCTTTCCGTTCGCCATCTGCGCTGCGACTGCCATTTTGCAGCAGGTTCCGGATACGCTGTTGGTCCCTCGCGGTCAGCGTAACCTTGGTCCGGTAATGGCATTCATAACCGTGGCAGACGCTGAAGGTTTGTGCAGAAGCCATTCCGACCGGGAAGGCCAAGCCTATGAGGGCGCCAGCGCCCAGCAGTTTCATCAAATCGCTGCTCCGCGTTCGATTGAGAAGATTTCCCTGCAATTTCAGCAGGATAAAATAAATCGAATCTCCTGGTATCTTAACCGTGCTTGTGGCTGGTGAAAAGCAGGGACGGTTCAAGGCGTTCCAGCCCCTGATAGGGATTGGCATGGATTGCGAGAATCCAGAGACAGAATGAGGCTGTCAGCGAATAAATGACGAGCGCCTTTACACCAGCTCGCACACGGTCCGCATGGGTCGCTGCAATGGTTATCGCCGTGAGGAATGTAAGAGAAAGCACGAGATACCATTTGTAGTAGTCGATTGAGGTTGATCCGACAGCCAGACGGGTATTGCGCGCGTCTTGCAATTCATCGAAATCGTTGATGAGCTGGGAGATAACGGGTGACGGCACGTCGGCGCGTGCCAGATTGATGATCTCGCGCCGGATGCTCTGCAACGCCGTTTCAACGGAACCTGCTGGCTCGACATTGATCTTTTCGCGCCATTCGTCATCGATCACGGCAAGGCGATAGCCGGTGAGGGCGGCAGTGAGTTCAGGCGCATTCAATATCTCGGCCCTGGACGTTCCGATCAGACGGGAAATGGCCGAGCGTTCTTCACTGATCGCCTGATCTGCCCGGGAATTGACGCTCCAGATATCAGCGGCAACAAAACCGAGCGACAAGGCCCAGGCCGTCGCAATGGTGCTGATGAAAGCACCGATCGGAATGGACAGAACGTCGCTGGCTGCATGTTTGGACAGCATGTCGAGCGCGAAACGTCCAACCGCATAGAACACAATTCCAAGTACGGCGAAGGCCGTAAAAGAAAGATAGATCGGCAGCTCGAAGATATAGGTCATTCATTCCCCCACATTATTCCCCGATTATTATTACCGGAAGTCGTTGAATTTTACTTAGAGCTGATCAAGGGGGAGAGCAAAAAAACCGCCGGTTTTGCCGGCGGGTCAAGCAACAGAAACTAATTGGTTGTGAACTAGCGCTCGTGGACAAAGGGTATCCATAGTTTGACTGCAGCGATTGCGACGAAACCGAGGTAGGATTCCTTGGTCTTGTCATAGCGGGTCGCAACGCGCCGCCAGTTCTTGAGCTTGTTGAAGAGGCGCTCGATCTGATTACGCCATTTGTATTTGGCTTTGTCGTGCGGGATTGGTTGGCGTCTGTTGCTTTTTGTCGGAATGACGGCCTCGATATTGGCGCTGGCGATCTCGTCGCGAATGGCGTCAGCGTCATAACCCTTGTCGGCGAGGAACGCCTCGATCTGGTCGGAGATCATCCGGAATAACGGCGCGAAGCCCTGGGTATCATGCGTTTGTCCGGGCGTCAGGACGAAGCCGAGCGGTCGGCCTTTCGCATCGCACCGGGCATGGAGTTTGGTTGTGAAACCGCCGCGCGATCGGCCAAGCGCCTCGGTCTCTTGAGTCCCCTTTTTATGC
>NZ_JBCAUP010000049.1:0-17856 GCF_038433355.1 Brucella cytisi | reverse complement strand
TTTTGCAGTTCCGGCAGGATCGTAAAGAGATCGCCGACGAGGCCGTAATCGGCCACCTGGAAGATCGGCGCTTCCTCGTCCTTGTTGATCGCCACGATCACACGACTGTCTTTCATACCGGCCAGATGCTGGATCGCACCAGAGATTCCGACGGCGATGTAGAGATCCGGGGCAACCACCTTGCCGGTCTGGCCAACCTGCCAGTCGTTCGGCGCGTAGCCCGCATCGACTGCGGCACGGCTTGCGCCGACCGCTGCACCGAGCTTGTCAGCAACCGGCAGGATCACTTCCTGGAACTTTTCGGCAGAACCGAGCGCACGACCGCCGGAGATGATGATCTTAGCCGAGGTCAGTTCCGGACGGTCCGAATCCGACAATGCATTGCCGACGAAGCTCGACAGCGCCGGATCGGCTGCTGCATTGACGCTTTCAACTGCAGCCGAACCACCTTCGCCCGTTGCCTGGAACGACGCGGTACGCACGGTGATAACCTTCTTTGCATCGGTCGACTGGACCGTCTGGATCGCATTGCCCGCATAGATCGGACGCTTGAACGTATCAGCCGACACGACTTCCATGATTTCGGACAACTGCATCACATCGAGAAGCGCTGCAACGCGCGGCAGGATGTTCTTAGCCGAGGTCGTTGCCGGAGCAATGATCGTGTCGTAATTGCCTGCCAGTTCCACGATGAGAGCGGCCGTTGGCTCGGCCAGACGGTTTTCCAGTCCATCGCTTTCAGCAAGCAGAACCTTGCGCACGCCCTTCAGCTTGGCTGCGGCATCGGCAGCAGCCTTCGCGCCCTTGCCTGCAACCAGAACATCCACGTCGCCGCCGATCTGGGCAGCGGCCGTCAGCGCTTTCGCCGTCTGGTCGGAAAGGGTTGCATTGTCATGTTCGGCAATAAGAAGAATAGCCATTTATATCGTCCCTTCCGATTTCTTTAGAGTACGCCGTCGGCCTTGAGCTTCTCGACCAGTTCAGAGACTGAACCGACCTTCACGCCAGCCTTGCGGCCACCCGGCTCTTCAGTCTTCAGGACCTTGAGACGCGGCGCAATGTCGGCACCGAAATCAGCGGGCGACTTTTCGTCAAGCGGCTTCTTCTTGGCCTTCATGATGTTCGGCAGCGACGCATAACGCGGCTGGTTCAAACGAAGATCGACCGTGACAATCGCCGGAAGCTTCACGTCGATGGTCTGGAGACCACCATCAACTTCGCGCGTTACCTTGGCCGAACCGTCACCCAACTCCACCTTCGAGGCGAACGTCGCCTGGCTCCAGTTGAGAAGGGCCGAAAGCATCTGGCCGGTCTGGTTGGAATCATCGTCGATTGCCTGCTTGCCGAGGAAGACGAGATCCGGCTTTTCCGCATCGACCACGCCCTTGAGAACCTTGGCAACGCCAAGCGGCTCAACCGTTTCGTCCGACTTCACCAGGATCGCACGATCGGCGCCCATGGCAAGTGCGGTACGCAGCGTTTCCTGTGCCTGTGCCGGGCCGACCGAAACCGCGACGATTTCCGTCACCTTGCCCGCTTCCTTCAGACGGATCGCTTCTTCAACCGCGATCTCATCGAAAGGGTTCATCGACATCTTGACGTTCGCAAGCTCAACGCCCGAACCGTCTCCCTTTACACGGATCTTTACGTTGTAATCGACAACCCGTTTCACTGCGACAACTGCCTTCATGGGGCTAACCTTTCGTTACGGCGAACCGGATCGTCGTGACGATCTGTCAAGTCCGGTTCGCACAAACTATTGGACGGGACGATCAGAGACGCGCGCGCTTTGCTTCCGGATCGTATGGAGATTCCTCGATCACGCGGGCCTTGCGCATTTCACCCAGAACCGGGATTTCCAGTTCCGTGCCCGGTACGCCAAGCTCAACCGGCAACAGCGCCAGCGCGATATCGTGTCCGAACGTGTAGGAATAGCTGCCCGAGGTGACACGACCCACCAGTTCGCCATCACGGTAGACACCTTCACAAGTCAACGTGCTGGCGCCATCGGTTTCGACGGCAAGGGTGACAGATCGGCGCTTGATACCGCGTTCCTTTTCCTCGACCAGCGCCTGCTTGCCGATGAAATCGCCCTTGTCGAGACGGATGAAGCGTTCGAGGCCGCTTTCCCAAGCGCTAAGCTCGATATTCATGTCGCGGTACATAGCGCGATAGGACTTGTCGAGGCGCAGCGATTCCAGAGCATGCAGGCCGACAAGGCGCAGGCCGTGCTCCTTGCCCGATGCGAGCAACGCTTCTAGCAGATGACGCTGAAAGGCCAGCGGATGATAAAGCTCCCAGCCCAGTTCGCCTTCGTAATTGACGCGCAACAGGCGCACATCGCTGGCAAGGCCGATCGTTCCAGACTTGATACTGAACCACGGGAATGCTTCGTTGGAGAGGTCGATTTCGGTGAGCGACTGCAATACTTCGCGCGCCCTTGGCCCGACGATCGTGAAGCAACCCCGATCATTGGTTACATTACGCAGGTTGACGCTACCGTCCTTCGGCAGCAGCTTCGACAGGTCGTCAAAGTTCCAGCGTTCGGCGCGTGGGGTGGAAATCATATAAAAAGTGCCGTCATCGAGACGCGACACCACATATTCCGCCTGAACTCCGCCCTTCTTGGTCAGATGATGCGCGAGGTTGACGCGACCGATTTTCGGCAGGCGGTTGGCGAGAATGCCATCGAGCCAGGCTTCCGCGCCGGGACCGCTGACCTCGAATTTGGTCATCGGTGTCATTTCGACGAGGCCAACCGCGTTGCGCACTGCTTCGACTTCCTCGCCGACATATTTGCCCTTTTCAGTCCAGCGCCAGCTGTACTGGTCCTTGGCCTCGACGCCCTTGGGGGCGAACCAGTTCGGCATTTCCCAACCATTGAGACAGCCCCAGACAGCGCCCAGTTCCGTCAGGCGGTCATAGGACGGCGCAGTTTTCTGTGGGCGCGCGGCGGGCATATCCTGTCCCGGATAATGCTGCTCGGCATGGGTGCCCCACGATTCGCGCACCTTCTCGCGCGTCCAGTTCTTGTTGGCGTAATCGCCGAAACGGCGTGGGTCGAGTTCTGATGTGTCGATGCTGTTGCCACCCTCCACGATACGCTCCGAGAGGTAATAGCCGATAGCGCCGCCCCATAGGATGCCGCCCGGAACGCCTTCTGCCAACCATACGTTGTCCAGCCCCCAGGCCGGGCCGACCAGCGGCAGTTCATCGGCCGTCATCTGAAATGGCCCGCGCACATTGGCTTTGATGCCAACGCGACCGAGCGCGGGAACCATATCGATGGCCTGTTCCCAGTTCCACGAAACGGAATCGAAATCCTCTTCCAGAAGGTCCGCGCCGAACCATTCCGGCACGCCGTTCTCAGCAAAAAGCTTCAGGTGCTCCGTCTTTTCATAAGGGCCGAACATCAGCCCGTCACCTTCCTCGCGCAGATAGCCTTCAAAGCCCTCGTCACGCAGGATCGGCATTTCAGGCAGGCCCTGACGCTTGCGCTCGATTACTTCCGGCACCGCATCGGTAATCCAGTATTGATGGATGATTGGAATTGCCGGAATGTCGAGGCCGAGCATGGCCCCGGTCTGCCGGGCATAATTACCTGTGGCCGAGATGATATGCTCACAGATGATGTCGCCCTGATTGGTCTTTACCTTCCACTCGCCGCTCGGCAGACGCTCGAAACCATTGACCTGTGTGTTGAGATGAATCTTCGCGCCCTTGTCGCGTGCACCCCTGGCAAGCGCCATGGTGACGTCGGCAGGCGCGATATGACCGTCATCCGGGTGATAGAGTGCGCCCAGCATATCGTGATTGTTTTCAAGCAGCGGCCACAACTCGCGGGCACGCGCCGGAGAAACCAGTTCGGCGCGCACGCCCTGCACTTCGGCAACGCTCATATAGCTCTTATATTCGTCCAGCCGGTCACGCGTATTGGCAATGCGCAGCTGACCGCATTTGTGCCAGCCGACATGCTGGCCGGTCTCGGCTTCCAGACCTTCATATATCTCGATGGACTTGTTGATCATGCGACCGATATTGATGCTGCGCGCATAGGAGGGGATCAGGCCTGCCGCGTGCCATGTTGAACCGGCGGTCAGCTGCGTACGCTCCAGGAGGACGACATCCGACCAGCCTCGCCTGGCCAGACCGTAAAGAATGGAGGCGCCGACGCAACCTCCCCCGATGACAACCGCGCGCGCATGAGTCTGCATTCCTGGTTCCCTTCCAGTATATGATTTGGAGATTGCCGAAGCGTCGCTGACGGCGACAAAACGGACTCCTTTGTTCGTTACCTTACAGAGGGTTCTGCGCCCTGTGAGCTTGATAAAAAATCCGCGAAGATATAACTTCAGATTATGCACAGACTCCGCTCGCTCATTCCATCGGCCAATTACCTTTTCGTGTTCGAGGCAGCGGCCCGACGACTGAGCTTTACTGCGGCAGCAGAAGAGCTGAATGTCAGTCAGCCAGCGGTGAGCAAGACGATCAAGCTCCTGGAGGAAGCCACCGGACTGAAGCTTTTCCGGCGCGAGCGCAGCCGTCTGGAATTGACAGCAGAAGGCCAGCGGCTTTATCGCGAAACGCAGGAAGCATTCGACCATCTGCACATGGTCATCTCGTCCATGCGCAAGAAGCACTCGCGCGATATCATCCGCGTGTCGTTCTCGGCATCCTTCGTGCAGCTGTGGCTTTTGCCGCGCCTGAAGGGGTTCAAGGAAAAGCACCCGGATGTGGCGCTGCGCATCGAGGAAAGCAGCCGCGACAATCAGGATCTGCTTGAAGAAGATATAGACGTTTCAGCACGTCTGGGCAGAGGCAAGTGGCCGGGCATTCTCGCCTGGCCCTTCGTGACGGAGGAGGTCTGGCCCGTATGCAGTCCCTCTTATCTGAAAGAGCGCGGACAGATCGGGGAAGCCAGCGATCTGCTGAACCACTCACTGCTGCATTTCGAGGAGCGCCACCGCTCGCGGCTTGGCTGGCGCGAATGGCTGGAACGCTCCGGCGTACCGAACCCGCGCATCGAACAGGATTTTGTCTTCACCGACGCGCTCAGCTCCATCGAGGCTGCGGTGCAGGGACAAGGCGTGGCGCTTGGCTGGAAACACCTGGTCCATGATCATATCGTGGCTGGACGCCTGGTGCCTGCCATGCATATTTTTCATCGTTCCGGCGATACGATCCATCTGGTCATGCCCGCTCAACGCCCGCCGAAGCGAGGGGCAGAACTGTTCCGCGACTGGCTTCTCGAACAGGGAGCGGACGCAGAACTGCACCTATAGACCCGTCGGCCTACTACGTGAAAACCACCGTCTTGTGGCCATTGAGCATGACGCGGCTTTCCAGATGCATCTTTACAGCTCGCGCAAGAACCCGACTTTCGATATCGCGCCCGGTGGCGACGAAATCTTCGGCATTCATGGAATGCGTGACCCTCTCGGTTTCCTGCTCGATGATCGGACCCTCGTCAAGGTCCGGCGTTACATAATGCGCTGTCGCACCGATCAGCTTCACGCCACGCTCGAACGCCTGATGATAGGGTTTTGCACCCTTGAAGGATGGCAGAAACGAATGGTGGATGTTGATGATCTTGCCGAACAGGCGGTTGGATAGATTGTCCGATAGAACCTGCATATAGCGTGCAAGAACGACGAGATCGGCCTGCGTTTCACGTACGAGATCGATCAGGCGGGCTTCCTGCTCGGCCTTGTTTTCCTTGTTCACGCCCCAGGAATGATAGGGAATCCCCGCACTTTCCGCAGTCCCGCGGCTATCCTCATGATTGGAGACGATGGCAACGACATCGGCATTCAGCCAGCCGACGCGGATCTGATAGAGCAGATGAAGCATGGCGTGATCGAATTTTGAAACCATGAGCACGATCTTCGGCTTGCGGCTGGCATCGGCCACCGCGAATTTCATGCCGAAGCGCTCGCCCGCCGGCTTCAGCGAATGCTCGACCGTCTCACGCGACATGCCAAGCGGAGCGCTGAAAGCAATGCGCATGAAAAAGCGGTTGGTCAGCCTGTCGCGAAACTGATTGCTTTCCACGATGTTACCGCCGATTGCCGCCAGTTCCGTGGTGATGGCCGCTACGATGCCGGGCTTGTCATCGCAATCAAGCGTGAGGACAAAAATGGTTGGTTCGACAGTGGCGACGGACCGCACTTTCGCTGGCATGTCGTTCATGGTGGTTCCTTGAGGCTGATCAGTTGTTCCTGGGAGGCTTTCCGAAAGTGTATTCACCGACCTTCGGCACGAAATGCGGACGCTGATAACCGGCAGGCTTGTCACCGAGCGAAACGCCGGTGTTCAAAATGCCCGCCTGATAATCCGGCGCAAAAAGGGAATAGGGATAAGTGGACTTAATGGCGCTTGCGGTCTCCAGTCGGGTGCGAAGTTCATCCGGAATTGCGAATGCGAGCGCGCCCAGATTGTCGTCGAGCTGCGCAAGCTTGCTTGCGCCGATAATGGCCGCCGCAATGCCCGGCTGCGTCACCACCCAGTTGAGAGCTACCTGCGCCATCGGCTTTCCCATGGCGTCTGCAACCTCGGCCAATGCTGCGACAATGCGGGTGTTTCGTTCGGTGAACAGCCCCAACCCTTCAGCATTGTCACGGTTCAGACGGCCTTCGCCACCCGCGCGATACTTTCCCGACAGAAGCCCCATGGCCATTGGGCTCCATGCCATGATGCCGAGACCGAGATTTTGTCCGAGCGGCACGAATTCCTGCTCGATGCTGCGCTCGACCAGCGAATAGGGCAATTGAAGGCTGACGGGCTGCGAGAGCGCATGCGCCTCCGCCCAGGTTTGGGCCCGCGCCGCATACCAGGCAGGCACGTCGGACAGGCCGCAATAGCGGATCTTACCAGCGCGGATCAGATCGTCGAAGCCGCGTATCACCTCCTCCACGGGGGTCATCCCGTCCCAGGTATGCACCATATAGAGATCGATGTAATCGGTCTTCAGTCGCTTCAGCGATTGGTCGATCGCGCGCATCATGTTCTTGCGACCATTGCCGCCTGCGTTGGGGTTTCCCGGCTGCAGATTGTTCGAATATTTGCTCGCAATGACAACACGGTCGCGCGCGCCGGCTTCCTCTATGAACTTGCCGACCAGTGTTTCACTGAGACCCGCGCCGTAGGAATCCGCAGTGTCGATGAAATTGCCACCCGCTTCCAGGTAGCGGTTGACTATGGCGCGTGCATTGTCCTCGTCAGTGCCCCATGATCCACCGATCCCCCTGATCCCGGCATTGCCGAATGTCATCGTGCCAAGCGCCAGTCGACTGACACGAAGACCGGAACGGCCGAGAAGGAAATAATGATCGAATGCCATAGGGAGAACTCCTGATTATCAGGTCACATGAAGCCTTGATAAGCTCGACAGGCGACGGTCTGCTGGACATAGTTGATCATCGAGATGAAATCGAATACGGGCCGTCCTGTCACCTTCTGTACAGCATGAGCATAAGGGGGTAGATCGCTGCATTCGAGCAGAATGGAGCGGACCTGCGGGTTGTCACGCACAAGCTTCCTGGCGACTTCGCAAACTTCTTGCTCGATGACGGCTGAATCGAGCGTCCCCTTCTCTTCCAGGATCGCTTCGCGAAATTCGACCTGATTTTCCATTCCGGCGAGCACGATCGGGATCGAGTCCGGAACACCGCTTGCAGCGAAGTGCCGTGGTGTGAGACGTTCTGCATTGGCTGTAATCACGCCCACAGTGCCACGCGCCACAGCATGCATGAAAGGTATTTGCATCAGGCTCGACAGGAAGACGGGTATATCAACCGCATCCGCAACCTCCTCCTGAAAATAGGCCATGAACCCGCACGCGCCGGTAATTGCTTTCACACCCCGTCCCTGCAGTTCCAGAGCTGCTTCTACAAATGCCTCTCGCAGTGCCGGATCGCGCTGGTTTAGAAGCCTATCGATGGAAGCACCGCGCACCTCCTGATAACGAACCGGATATTTATAGGTCGTTGCATTGCCGACATTGCCGGGTACACAGGGATAGGCCGCATCCAGGATGAGAATGCCGACCTGTTCCCCATACCACGACTGGCTGTTCCGGCTGACCGCGTAAACAGTCATCGTAGCAGTCTCCAATGAAAAATGATTGAGGCAGGTGCAGCGGTTTCCGCTGCACCTGGTCATCGCGCAAGGACTATTCGATAAGCATCGGGGCTCCGGTATCACCTGCGCTCTCATCCAGACCGTAAGACTTTAGGATTCTGGCAATGGTGCCATCCTTGTGCATCTCCTCGATATTGGCGTCGAGTGCAGCACCAAAATCCGTTGCGCTCCTGGCGTATGGCAGGCTTGCCTGCGCCGCTTCCTTGGTGGCGCGGATGCGCGGATCGGGCTGCGCAACCTCGACCTTTATATCCTTGAGCGTGCCATTCTTGGCCGCATAGGCGCCGGTCGAATAGCCGTCGATACCGATGTCGATGCGCCCGGATGCGAGATCCTGATGCATGTTCACGGAATTCGGATAAAGGCGCAGTTTCGCACCCAGAAGCTTCTTGGCGTCCGTCACCCAGAGATACCCCTGAACGGTGCCGACATTCTTGCCGACCAGTTCTTCGACAGTCTTTGCGCCATCCTTGGAATAAAGACCCATCTGGTCTTTGTAGAGCGGATAGGAAAGGTTCATGACCTTGGCGCGTTCAGCTGTGCGATACCAGTCACCAGTGGTGATATCGGCCTGGCCCGACAGCACGTACTGGATGGCCGCAGCCGGATCGACGGCTATCGGCTTGACGGTCAGGCATTCGCGCTTGGCGAATTCGGTGGCAATATCGCCATCGAGACCCTTAAGCATGCCGCTCTCATCCATGAAGGAATGCGGCGCATAGGTGGTGACGGCAATTGTCAACGTGCCTGGCGTGATGGTCTTGAATTCATGCTTCGGCTTGCAATCCTCTGCTAACGCTGCCGAAGACAGCCCCATAAGCAATACGGCGCCGAGAGCACCTTTACGCATCATCCCGTTTTTCATCTGCTACTCCCCTTTTGTTGTTTTGGTATTTATTGTTGCGTTGGGTTCTATCGGGTGGCGTAAGCGGATGAGCGCTTCTCCACATAGGAAACAATCCATGCAGCCGGAATGCAGATCGTCGCATAGAGCAATCCGGCCAGTAGTAAGGCAGGCATATAGCGGAACGTGTTAGAGCCGATCTCATAGGCATTGCTGACGAGTTCCGGCAGGGCAATCGTGAAGCAGAGCGACGTACCCTGAAAGATCAGGATCGCGAAGCCCAGCAGCGCGGGAAGCGCCACGCGCAGCGCCTGCGGCAGCAGAACAAAGCGCAGTTCGTCGATCGTATTGAAGCCCATCGCCTCCGCTGCCTCGCGCTGGCCATAATGGATTGATTGCAGGCTCGCGCGGATAATCTCGCTCGTGTAAGCGCCCGTATTCCAGGCCAGCGCTACGACAGCAGCCGAAAACGAGGTCATCGTCAGACCGGTCACAGGCAGGCCGAAATACATGAACTGCAACAGCACTAGCGCCGGAGCGCCGCGCCCGATTTCGACAAGAAACAGGCTCATATAGCGGTTGAAGCGCGATTTTGAGCCAACGCCCAGCGCCAGCAGAAGCCCCAGCGGGATGCCAATGGCGAGGCTCAGCGCCGCCACCTGCAAGCTGACCTGCAACCCGCCGAGGAGCGCAGGCATCCATTCGAAGAATTCTTCAGAAGTCGGGAGCATCAGCGCGCCACCTTTGCTCTTAGATAGCTATCGGCAGAGCGCGACAGCCATGCGACGGGGAGGCTCAGGAATATGTAGAACAGGCCGACCAGAGCGAAGACCTCAATGCCCTTGAAGGTGAGCTGTGATACCTGATTGCCACGGAAGGCGAGGTCAGCGACACCGATGGTCGAGGCAACTGCGGTTTCCTTCATCAGCCCGATCAGATAGCTCGCCGCAGATGGCAGCGCGACGCGAAAGGCCTGCGGTGCAACCACATCGACCAGCGTGTGGCGCGTACCGAAATTCAGCGCCGTCGCCGCTTCCCACTGGCCATGGTGAAGTGAGGCCAGCGCACCGCGATAGATTTCCGCCATATTGGCTGATGCGATGAGCCCCAGACCGATCAGCGCCGCCAAAAACGGATTGATCGGCATGATGCCCATTCCAATGCCGAAGAAGATAATGAACAGCCAGAGGATCGGCGGCAAGGAGCGCACTATTTGGATCAGTACAGCCGCGATCCACCGTACCGGCGCCAGACGCGCCTGACGCGCTGCGAGAAGCGGGACGCCCAGAATGCAGCCGATTGCGAAGGAACCAAGTGTGAGCGCTATAGTCCATGGCAGACCGCTCAGGATGAGAAGAACATTGTCCGCTGTCATCGGTCATGCACCGCACGAAGAAACTGCTTCGTGCGTTCCTCTTGCGGATTGCGCATGACGTCCTTCGATGCGCCCTTTTCTATGATGCGCCCATCGGCCATGATCATGACCGTGTCGGAGACATTTTCCGCGAAGCCCATTTCATGGGTGACTACGAGCATGGTCATGCCGCTTTCGGCCAACTCGCGCATGACGGCCAGGACTTCGAGCCCCAGTTCGGGATCGAGCGCCGAGGTCGGCTCGTCGAACAGCATCACCTGCGGATTGAGCGCTAGCGAGCGGGCGATTGCGATGCGCTGTTGCTGACCGCCGGAGCAACGAGCCGGATATTGCGTCGCTTTGTCGGCGAGGCCGACGCGATCGAGAAGCTGGATCGCCCGCTCCTCGGCCTCCGCCCGGCTGCGGCCCAGCACACGTTCCTGCGGCAGACTGACATTGCGCAAAACGCTCATATGCGGGAACAGATTGAACGACTGAAACACCATGCCAACGGTATTGCGCAGTTCTTTGAGCTGCGAGGTGCGCGGCGTCTGGGTGGCGTCGAGCTTTACCTTGCCTACTGTCAGCAGACCGCCATCCGGCCTTTCCAGATAATTGATGCAGCGCAGAAGCGTACTCTTGCCCGAGCCGCTGGGACCGATGATTGCCAGCACTTCGCCTTGCGCGACTTCCAGATCAATATCCTCAAGGACGAGATGTGCCCCGAAATGCTTGCTCACCCCCTCAAGGCGTATGAGTTTCGCTGCGGAGGCCGGCGCATTTACCACGCCAGCAGACCCTGACACCAAAGTCGGTCGCATTGCATTCAACAACCGCACTCCCCTTTTTTATCGCTCAACGCGACTGTCCCGTCTTTACGCGAACGCAGGCCCGAAATGCCTGCAAGACACGCTGGATCGATGTTCGTTCAGGCGGAACCTTGATGATTTATTATGCCGCCGACGTTCCCTTTATTTTCATCACGATAGTGACCGCCAGAAAGAATACAAAGGTAAAAAATGTCTGCGGCTTCATAACTCATAGTTATGAGGTCATGCCTCTGGCTGTAGATCCTTGCCTGTTCGCCAACCCTTATAAATGCCGGCATGTGTGTAACGGTGAGCCCACGGCCAATTTCTGGCAACAAGCAACATGCCTTATGGTGCTCAGGCAGATGCCGGTGCGGCCTGCACTGCTGCGGCCCATCCATGCCTCTCCAAACGAGGTTAATCCGATGCCGGACGCTTCCCTGACGTCTTCTCGCCTTCGATTGGAGGGGAACGCGAATTGAGGCAAACATGGCTGAACCGCTCATCACCGAAGCTGAACCCGACGCCCCCGACTGCCTGTTCGGCCTTTGCGATCCTGGAAGCTTCATCCCAACAATTTTCCGCTCCCTGGATAAAAGCGGACCAGCCTCCATAACAGGCCAATCGACGCTCAACGGTATGAAGCGTCCATCTTGAGGACGAATGCGGATTTAGGTGACGTCAAGGTCGACCGAGCAGGCCGGCAAGCCTGGATATCGGGGAGATCCCGCAATGTCGCCATATCGAAGGCTGCGAGGAAATGTCTTGTCGTCATATAGGTGTAGGGACCGCCTGGCGTCGGACTGCGGGGTCCGGGTCCGATAAAGCCGGCGCCGCGCAGTGCCGCGATCATGTCGCGGCTGATTTCCTTGCCAAGGATCCTGCCTGGTTAGCTGCGTGTAACCGGCTGATAGTAACCGACGGCCATTAGCACCATCACCTCTGACTGTGACAGCGCCGTCGCCCCGCCAGTTGGACCGCGACCGAAAGCGGCCAGTCCGGGGCTCAAGAACAAACAGGCGTTGGAAAACCGAAGCATCCTGCTCGCGTGGCCTTTCGCAGGCAGGACACTTTTCTATTTTTCGTTCAATATGGCTCTACGCATCAGCCGAATGGCGTTGAATCAGAGCTTAACTGCATCTTCGCGCGCCCATATCCTCAGCTTGCGGCAAGATTTCATAAAGTCGGAGACCGCGTTTTTATTATCGAGCGGGATTAGTCCCTCGTCCAAATCGGGTTCAATGCCAGCCTTGGACAGTAGCGGAACCGCACCAGTGGTGAAACCGATGAATTTGCAGTGAGAGAACGCGTCCGCAACAAAGTCGCGGGCGGTGGCTTCCGTGGTCAGTCGATTGGCTGCCTCCTCGGACAGTATAAGCGCAACGGCATCGAAAATGACTGACGGACCGCCATCGATCATGTGGTTGGCTGCTATCCACCCTCCTTGTGCTGTCTTGAAGCCACCGACCATCGGCGCGATAACCTCCACCATAGCGCCTTCCTTTTGCGCCGCCTGGCGAACCGACTCTATAATGTCTGCATCGGAGCCGTTCGCAGCGAGGACACCTAGCTTTCTTCCCTTGAAGCTGTCAGGTCCATTTTGAATGATACTGAGCGCCCGCGAAGGGGCAAGATCGTGTCGCACGGGAACCGCTGCATCGGCCGCATTGGGCATACTGCGAAAGCCAAGATTACTGCCAACTGCCTCCGCCAGGGTCGCATCAATATTCATCAAATGCGATACAAGTCTCTCGCGAATGACCGGTGTTTCTACCTTAGAGAGCTCGAAGGTTAAGGCCAGCGCTATATGTTTCTGCTCAACTTCGGTCTGGCTCAGATAGAACTGACGTGCCTGGCTGTAATGGTCAGCAAAACTCTCGGCTCGTAGACGTACTTTCGGGCCATCCTCCTCCGCCGGGTATGACCGGAAACCTCGTTTTGGATCGGGTCTCGGACCGTCTCCCCAGGAGTTGGGCTGGTAATTCGCCCTGCCGACAGGATTGCGCATTGCCATCTGGCCATCCTGCTGTAAATGATGGAACGGACACTTTGGCGCATTGATTGGGATGTGAGTGAAATTCGGGCTGCCCAGCCGCTTCAATTGCGTGTCGAGATAGGAAAAATTACGTCCCTGAAGGAGCGGGTCATTTGAAAAGTCGATACCCGGGGGAACGTTCTGCGTCATGAACGCAACCTGTTCAGTCTCGGCGAAGAAGTTATCAGGCATCCGATCCAAAACCAGCCGACCGACAGGAATAGGCTTAACCACCTCCTCAGGGATCAACTTCGTCGGATCGAGCACATCGAAATCGAAGCTGTTGGCGAAGTCCTGATCGAAGAGTTGAACGCAAAGTTCCCATTCAGGGAAATCGCCAGCCTGAATGGCTGTCCACAGGTCCCGGCGGTGAAAATCGGGATCGGCTCCGTTGATCTTTACAGCTTCGTTCCAGACGACAGATTGAAGGCCTAGTTTCGGCTTCCAGATAAACTTAACGAACGTGGATTCATCGTTATCGTTCACGAACCTGAATGTATGGACGCCGAAACCTTCCATGAACCGGAAGGAACGTGGAATAGCGCGGTCCGACATGATCCACATAATCATGTGCATGGATTCCGGCGTCAGACTTATAAAGTCCCAGAAATTGTCGTGTGCAGATTGCGCTTGTGGGAAGGCGCGATCGGGCTCCTCTTTGACCGCATGAACCATATCGGGAAAACGGATGGCATCCTGGATGAAGAAGACAGGAATATTGTTTCCAACAAGATCCCAATTGCCTTCTTTCGTGTATAACTTCACGGCAAAGCCGCGAACATCCCGGGCGAGGTCGAACGAGCCCTTCGATCCCGCCACCGTGGAAAAACGCACGAAAACCGGTGTTTTTTCGCCGACCCGCTGAAAAATGTCGGCCCGCGTATATTCGGCAAGCGATTTCGTTGTCTCGAAATAGCCGTGCGCGCCATAGCCGCGCGCGTGAACAACGCGCTCGGGAATCCGCTCATGGTCGAAATGAAAAATCTTCTCTCGAAAATGAAAATCCTCAATCAGCGTCGGCCCTCGCTCACCCACTTTGAGCGTATTAAGATCGTCCGAAACTGGTCCGCCCTGCGCGGTGGTCATGAACGGTGTTTTGCCGTCGGCAACCTGGTGCAGGTCTCCACCCTTGTCTAATTCAAGTGTCTGATCATGAATCTTGATCGGTTTGCGCGCAGATGTGGCTTTGTTGCTGACTGACATGGCTGGCTCCCGTCCTTAACTTGGTCAATATTCATAATGGAAATCGCGCCAGGCTGGTCTCATACTCACTGTTCAAAACGCAAGTGACGCTTCGTCCACGCAAACAGTATTTATCAGTGTTTTTCCGCACCGATGCTTAACTTGAACAGCGCGACACCACGGTTCGGCGAATACCCGACGCAAGCATGTTTCCATAACTGTCTGAAACTGCCCACGCGTAACTTTGTTCCGATTCATGAGGGGACCAATGTATACCGCAGGCGAGATGGGTATCTTTTACGGGCCACGGAACTATTCTGTAACGCTTTTTGATACCGAAGTGCTTCCAACGTCGATTAATCGCTCCTGTAGAGCACTCTACAGGTGAAGCCACCTTCGGTGTCGAGAAACGATCGCAAGTGTCTGCTAGTGTACAAACCATTCAAATACCGGAACAAATTTTTCCTTCTCGGGTTAGGCCGAACCCACTTGCGGAGGATTAAATGAAAGTTTCGGAAAACAACATTCAACTTGAAGGCCATTCCGCTGTTTTTGAAATCATTGGGGAAGCAGATGTCAGAAAAGCGGTATTGCGCGCCGAGCCGACTTTCCCGTGAAAGTTCTTGAATCGTATCCCTGGACAAGAACCGCAGGGATCGAATTCTAAACTCCTCCCGGCGGCTACGACATCGGAATGAATTGACCGAACATTCTCATGCAAACACCCGTGGATTTGAGAAACGATCATGCCAAAAGACCCAGATACCGAGTCCTCCCAGGAAAGCCATCTGGTTCTTCCGCGATGGCGCCGTGCAGCGCTCTTCAAGCAATTGGGGCCAGGTTTAATCACTGGGGCTGCCGACGATGATCCCAGTGGTATAGCTACATATTCACAAGCGGGCGCTCAATTTGGCTATAATATGCTGTGGAGCATGTTGTTTACTTATCCGCTTATGACCGCAATCCAGTTGGTGAGTGGCCGAATAGGCAGAGTGACCGGGAAAGGTCTGGCAGCCAACTTGTGCGAAATCATTCCACGCTGGGCATTGCTTTCGCTAATCGCTCTTCTGCTTATCGCCAACACCGTCAACATGGGTGCAAATCTCTCTGCTATGGGGATAGCCGGAAGCTTGATAACCGGAGGCTCGCCAATCATATTCACGTTGGCTTTTGGTGCTCTCTCTCTAGGGCTCCAGCTTCTGGTGACTTATGAGACCTATTCACGCTATCTCAAATGGCTTACTTTGGTTTTACTCGCCTATGTTGCTGTTTTATTCCTGGCCAACGTTGACTGGATGTCTGCATTAAAAGGTTTTGTTTGGCCGCGGTTCAAGTTGAATGGAGAAAGCCTTACTGTAGTCGTCGCGATTTTCGGAACGACTATAAGCCCCTATCTTCTGTTCTGGCAAAGCTCGCAGGAAGTTGAAGAAATAAATAACTCGAAGAACGAGCATTCCCTCCGGAAACATCCGGACGAGGCCAGAACAGAGTTGAGGCGAATTCGACTTGATACGTTTTCCGGGATGGCCGTATCCAACATTGTTGCGATTGCGATCATGATCAGTACAGCGGCAACGTTGCATGCTTCGGGAAAGATGGAAGTCGGTTCAGCTGCAGATGTCGCCGAAGCACTCAGGCCATTGGCAGGGGATTTTGCTTTTTTCATTTTCAGTTTAGGCATTATTGGTACCGGGCTGTTGTCCTTGCCAGTCCTCGCAGGATCGGTAGCCTACGCTTTTGGTGAGGCTCAAGGGTGGAAATGCGGCCTGGCAGACAAGCCTTGGGAAGCGATCGGGTTCTACAGCGTGATTGCGTTAGCTTTTCTAATAGGGGCCGCCATCGCCATTTCGCCGATCGATCCTATTACTGCGCTGTTCTGGAGTGCGGTGGTGAATGGATTTGTAGCTGTTCCTATAATGACTGCTATGATGATCGTTGCGAGCAAACGTGATGAAATGGGCAGGTTTACAATCGGATTCTGTACGCGGTTGTTCGGCTGGCTAGCAAACGCAGCTATGGCAGCTGCAGTTGTTGCAATGATATTTTTCTGATAGTTAGGTCCGCAGGATTGATGGATACTTCATAAGCGTCGAGCCCTCTATCCATCAGGGCGTCGGGGCGTGAGATTGAGCCCGAACGAATTTCGATAATAAATTAATATTGGTTCGCAAGGGTATACGTCGTTGTGGAGGATGCTCCAACCTACGTTTTCGCGGCTCGTTCCGCATTTATAGGAATTCAGGTAAAAATCTGCCTGGCGGGGCTCGAACTTTTCCTGTCGATTTCCCACTAGCTTCCTGTCTGTTCGTCTGGAGCTTTGACAGGTTTAGATTCAGGAGACCCCTTCTCGCGCAGAAAAATGGATAGTACCACTAACACTGCGGTTGAAAGGAATTCCGACTGCCAGTTTTGGAACGATTCAAACCATAGTTCTGCATCAAGGATATACTGCAAATATCCCGTTGTCGGAGCTCCGTGGCGAGCAGCATCCAATTCCGAGGCACGTGCGCTTGCGAACCAGTGTAAAAAGAAGCTGCCGATAAATAGTCCGAACAATGTCAAACCCAGCGAATGAGCATAAAGAAAGGAAAATCGTGTAGTCTCGTCTTCTTCCGACCCTTCCTTGCCCGGATCACGGGATTCCGCCGAACCGCGTTGAAATAGCCATGCCGTTAGCACGACATACACGCCCATTTGCAAAAACTCACTTTCCCAATTCTCGAAGAGCGCAGAGAGAAATTGCCCCCCTGTCAAATACGTCGTCAGGGACACTGGCGCTTCGCCATGTTTCGCGAGCTCTGCATTAAAACTGTTAAAACCCGCCGCGGCCATACCAATGATCGACATCCCGAACAACACGGTAAGCGCAATTGTTAATCCGTTATCTCTGAAAAACGAACGCACCTCATTCCTCCGAACTAATAGTCCCGCTATTGAACTTGCTTTGGTATGTTTATCGTTTTGATTGGCCTACCGACCTGTGTGCGTGTGATTTTTTCTCCTTTAAATGTATCCAACAAATATTACCCGCTTGTTGTTCCAAAGAATTACATGTACTGAACAATGGCTTACCCGTGTTGGTTCGAAAGCGTCATACAAGATTCCTACAGAACCAGTTGATGAAGTTCGTCCAGCGGCCATCAGGGTATAGCGTCAGTTCGACCGGTTAGCGCTCGTGGACAAAGGTTGACTGCGGAATCGATTTTTGATTCAAAGCTACCATTTGGAGGCTGCTTTGGGCGAACGGATCGGTTTGACAGACGAGGAATGGGCAGTAATCAGTCCGCTTCTACCTGCTGAAAGTGGGCGTGGATGCCGCCCTGCTCAGGACAATCGGCGTTATTTCGAAGGCATGCTGTGGATGGCGCGCACAGGAGCGCAATGGCGGCATCTGCCTGATGAATACGGCAAGTGGAACAGCGTCTTTCGTCGATATCGACGCTGGGTCGAGACCGGTGTTTTCGAGGCAATGCTTGAGACACTGGCCGAACTG
>NZ_JBCAUP010000048.1:0-19311 GCF_038433355.1 Brucella cytisi | reverse complement strand
ATGGTTATCCTGCGCGAGGCGATCAGCGTCTACTGGACGCTGGTCAAGATCATGTTGCCGGTGATGGTGCTGACGCAGCTGGCAATCGAGATGGGCCTGATCAAAGCCATTTCTCCTGCCTTCGCTCCCGTCATGCAGTTCGTGGGGCTGCCGCCTGAAGCCGGTTTTGTTTGGGCTATGAACCTGCTGGTGGGCGTGTGGAGCGGGGCAGTGGTGATGTTCGCCGTCTTGCCGGTCGACACACTCACCACAGCTCAGGTGACGATCCTCGGTTCGCTTTTCCTCTTCGCTCATGCTCTTCCCATCGAACAGCGTATCGTACAAAAGGCTGGTCCGCGCCTGATCGTGTCGACCCTGATCCGGCTTGGCGGCGGCCTTGTTTTCGCATGGGGGATCAACCTGATTTCCAGCCGTACCGGCTGGCTGGCAGAACCGGCTGCACCGGGCTGGGTGCCGGGCCATTACGATTCAAGCTGGAGCAGCTTCGTCGCCGATACGGCTTCCACGCTGGTCTGGATATTTATCGTCCTGCTCGGTCTGGTGGCTGTGCTGAGAACAATGGACGCGCTCGATGTGACGCGCTTCCTCAACCTGCTTCTTTCACCCTTGTTGCGCTTGCTCGGCATATCGAAAAATGCCGCTCCATTGACCGTGGTCGGGCTGGTGCTGGGACTGTCCTATGGTGGAGGTCTCATCATCCGTGAAGCACAGCGCGGACACATTCAGCCTCGGGACGTCTTTCTCGCGTCGAGTTCATGGGGCTGTGCCACAGCCTGATCGAAGATACGCTGATCGTGGTGGCTCTTGGCGCGGATATCTATGTCGTCCTGTTCGGTCGATTGATTTTCTCCATTGTTCTGGTCGCGATATTCGCCAGACTTCTGCGCGGAACGGGCGACGCCTTCTTCTTCCGTTTCCTTTATCGGGATACACAGCGCGGCAAATCCCGACTGCACTACGGGGCAACAGTTGAACAGCCGGCAGATTCATCGCGCTGAGCTATTATTTCATCTGATGAGCATCGTCTGGAATTTCATTCTTGAGCATTCTCGCTCGGAATGAGCGCATCGATGATACTGGCAAGCTGCATGTCACGTTCACCCGCCTCCATGGTACGCCTGAGTACTTCAAGCACAGTTGCAGCGGCGCTGCGGGCTGCCTCGATCAATGTTTTCCCGCGCGTAAGCTTGGCAGTCAGAAGGCCGGTGAAAAGGTCGCCAGTCCCCACAGGTACGATCGGCAGGCGCGGCGATAGCAGTCGCGTGCGGGTCTCGTGGTCGAAGACGATGTTTTCCAGCGAGCCTTCAGGAGTGTCGGCAAGTTCGCAACTGGTCACAACCAGCTGTGCGCCGTGAAGTGCCTGCACACGCCCCGCTGCGGCTTCAAGTGCAGCCCAGGAGGTTACATCTGTTTGTGCGATAAGACCCAATTCGAACTGGTTGGGTGTCAACAGATCGGCTAGCGGAACAAGCCGTTCAACGATACATTCCACCACCTGATCGGCAACGAAGATCCCGAGGTTCATATCGCCCATGACAGGATCGCAAATGTATTTTATGTCGGGATTGATCTGGCGGGCGCGTTCGACGAACGCGGCGACCACATCCCCGTTTGCCTGAGAGCCGAGATAGCCAGAAACAATATAGTGGCTTGTTTCAATCAATCCGCGCTCTTCGACGCCGCGCAGAAGACCGCCGACCAGTTCGGATTCGAGAACCCGCCCGCGCATGGTTTCGAAATGCGGATTGTTGGACAGCAAGGTCGTGGGGACTGCAGCGACATTCAACCCATGGGCCTGCATGGGCAGAACCGCAGCGCTGTTGCCGACATGCCCGTGCACAACCTGGCTCTGGATTGAAATGATGGAAGTGGTCATTCCAGTGCTTTTAGCAGTCATTTTGCAGCTCCTTCGCTCACGCTCAATTCGGTCCGTTCACGACGCGGCAGACGACCGTTGAGAACGATATAGGCAACCAGTCCGATTATCAGTCCCCAGAAAGCACCGCCGATGCCGAAGAGATTGATGTTTGCGGCGGATGCGAGAAAGGTAATCAATGCTGCCTCGCGATGCGTGGGGTCTGACATGGCTCCAGCCAGACTGCTGCCTATCGTGCCCAACAGGGCCAGACCTGCAAGCGTTGTGATAAAGCTTGCGGGAAAAGCCATGAAGACAGCTGCGAGCGTCACACCGAATATGCCGACGAGAATGTAGAACACGCCCGCTGCAATACCGGCGATCCAGCGCTTGGATGGATTTTCGTGTGCTTCGGGCCCGGTCGCGATTGCTGCCGTGATTGCCGCAATGTTGAAGGCATGCGATCCGAATGGCGCCATGATGAGCGAGCCGAGACCTGTTGCGGTAACGATTGGATTGGCGCTGGTCTTGAAACCGTCATTACGCAGAACCAGCATCCCCGGCATATACTGTCCCGTCAGTGTGATGAGGAACAATGGCAGCGCGACGGACAGCAGGGCATTGAGAGAGAATGCAGGCATGGTGAAGACTGGAGTTGCAAACTCCAGTCGCAGTCCAGACAGGTCGACCCTGTTTTGCAGAAGCAGGAAGGCCAGTCCGAGCACGAGAATGCCGACTACGGCGTAGCGGGCGGACAGCCGTTTCAAAACCACATAGGCAACAATCAGCAGTCCAACCAGCAACGGGTCGGTGGTGGCGCCGCCGAAGGCCCCTATTCCGAATTGCAACAGAATGCCGGCCAGAAGCCCTGAAGCTATGCTTGGCGGTATCAGCCGGATGACCTTCTCGAAATAGCCCGACACGCCGAGGATGACAAATGCGAGAGCCGAAATCATGAAAGCGCCGATTGCCTCGGCGTAGGATGTGGTGGCAAGTGCCGTTACAAGAAAGGCAGCAGCTGGCGTCGACCAGGCGGTGATGATCGGCTCGCGGTAGTGCCAGCTGAGATAAAGGCCGGTAAGCCCGACGCCAATCGAAACCGACCAGACCCAGGAGGCAGTCAGTTCCGGGCTCAATCCCGCAACCTTTGCGGCCTGAAAAACAAGAATGAATGTGCCGCCATAATTGACAATGACGGAGATTAGGCCCGCCACGATGGGATGGGCAAGGTCGCTCAAGCGGATCGATGACGTTGAAGCACGGGATGGTATCATCCTCAAAAACCTTCTGGGAATTGGGCATATGGCCTGCAAGTCGGGCTGAAAAGATTGATTGACAGTTAGCTGTTTAATGGCCTGATATGCCCATCCATTTTTGACAAAAGGACCAGTCCATTTGTTCAGGCATTCGCAACTTGAATCCGTCAAGGCTTGGATTGCCCACCCCGCCCATGCAGCAATGCCGCTCCATGCGCGTATTCAGCGGTCGATCCGGCAATTGATCATCGATGGTGCGCTGGGGCCGGGAAAGCCGCTTCCGGCTTCGCGCAGCCTCGCCAAATCGCTGGGTGTTTCCCGAGACACGATCGAAGCGGCTTATGCGCAGCTGCATGCAGAGGGCTTTATCGACCGCCGGGTGGGCAGTGGAAGTTTCGTGGCGCAGATAACGGAATTCACACCCGGACACAGCGTTTCCCAGCGCGAAGCGTTATTGCGCAATCAGGCGCCCAATCTGAGCAAACGCGGAGCAGCCATGTTCCGAAGCGGTGGTGTGCGCGAGCTGCTGGCGCCACGACCTTTCGCTCACGGTGTTCCGGAAACACGAAATTTTCCGCTTCAGCTTTGGGAACGTCTGGAACGGCAGGTTTTGAAGGAAGCCGGCACGCAAGCGCTGCTGCATGGTCATCCGCAGGGGACAGAGCCATTGCGACGCGCTGTTGCCGAGTACATGAACCTGGAACGCGGAGGACGCGCGACACCTGACAGGGTGCTGATCCTCACCAGCTCGCAACAGGCGCTGACTTTATGTGCCAACATGCTGTTCGACCCCGGTGACCGCATCTTCATCGAAGACCCGGCTTATTACGGTGCACGCAAGGCGTTCGATGCTGCAGGACTTGAATCCATTCCAGTCAATGTGGACGACCAAGGCATTGTGATCGAGCGGATGGTTGGCGAAACGCTCAAGGCCAAGGCCGTGTTTCTCACACCCTCGCACCAGTTTCCAACCGGCGCGACCCTGTCGCTGGATCGTCGTCTGGCGCTGATCGAATGGGCCGCCCGCCAGCAGACATGGATTATCGAAGACGATTATGACAGCGAGTTTCATTATGCTGGCAAACCGACCGCCTGCGTACAAGGCCTCGACCGGCATGAGCGGACAATCTATATCGGCACTTTCACCAAATCACTCTTTCCGGGCCTGCGTATCGGCTACATGGTATTGCCGCCGCAACTGGTCAAACCGATGACCGTTGCGCGCACTCTGCTTGATGGGCATTCCGCACCGATGGCGCAGTTGACGCTTGCCCGGTTTATGGAAGGTGGACATTTCGGCGCGCATGTCCGGGCCATGCGCGGTATCTATGCTGAACGGCGCGATGTACTGGCCAGACTGATCGAGCGATATCTGGCGGATTTCGTCGAGTCGCATGTACCTGCCGGAGGGTTACAGATGTCTTGTTTGCTCACCGGTGATTTATCTGAGCGTAATGCCGTCGCTGCAGCCCAGCGTGTCGGTATCGAGCTCCTCGGTCTGTCCGGGCTTTACGCTGCCGGTGACGGAAAGGCCGGTTTTCTGATGGGGTTTGCAGCCTATACGCCGACAGAAATCGAGATCGCAGTTAAAAAGCTGGCGACGGCCTTTCGCGCGATCATGAAGCCATAGGTGTTCGAATGGTCAGCAGTTGAATGATCGTCATTACCGGATGACTTGGAAATTGGTCTGATCTTTGTGCTGGAAGTGGATGGGAGAACCAGACCATCTCCATGATACAAGCTGGCGGGATGGTTGCCATGTCGTATCCGCGCAGCGGCAAGCATTTGTATCGGCGCTTGAAGGGAGATTGGCGATGCAACTATCTGTCGAGCCGCAGCCGGTTGAGGGGCAGGCAATCAAAGACGAGATAGCGCGTTTCGGTGCTGATCCGACTTCTGTTTTCGCGAGCAATCTCAAAGAGGTTCGCGCGCGGATCGCTGCGGCTTGTCATCGCAGCGGACGCGATCCGAACGATGTGCGCCTTCTCCCGATCACAAAAACAGTCCCGGCTCGCATCCTGCGGCACGCTTATGCGGCCGGAATTCTCGATTTCGGAGAAAATAAACTTCAGGAAGCGCGCGACAAACAAACGGCCCTGAACGATTTGCCGATCCGTTGGAGCATTGTCGGCCATCTGCAGACAAACAAGGTCAAATATCTTGTTCGTCTTGCATGGGAATTCCATGCGCTGGATAGTTTCCGCCTGGCGGAAGAACTGAATCGCAGACTGGACGCGGAAGATCGTGATCTTGATGTTTACGTTCAGGTCAATACTTCGGACGAGAAAAGCAAATATGGGCTGCATCCGGACGATCTCATGTCGTTCGTGGCGCGCCTCTCAGAGTTTCCCCGCCTCAAACCACGTGGGCTGATGACGCTCGCAATTTTCAGCTCCGACACAGAGCGCGTGCGCGCCTGCTTTCGCTTGCTTCGTGGTCTGCGGGATCGTGTTGTTGATGTGTATCCGCATATGAACGGACTTTCCATGGGCATGTCTGGCGATTTCGAGGTTGCAATCGAGGAGGGGGCAACCGTGGTACGGGTCGGGCAGGCCATTTTCGGTCCACGTCCGACCAGCAATGGTTATTACTGGCCGGGTCTGGCTGCGGAAGCCCACACTCATACTTCTGGCGGCCTGCGATAGCAGTATACGCCAGAAAAATGCGGGGTCAGGGTTTCAGGCTGATCCAGTATGAACCTTCAAACGGGACAGCCGCGAAACGCTGGTTAATTTCCGCCAGTGTCGCTTCGGGGCTGATATCCGCGAACAGTTCCGGTCGCAGCCAGACGGCGAAGGCTTCTGCTGCCAGAACATTCAAGGGAACAGCATTGAAAAAGTTCCACAATCCATGCACTCGCTTGTCGTTCACGGCCTTCAAACCAGCGCGAAAAGGATTTTTCAGGGCATTTGAAAGTGTGTCGCGCGCTTCCTGTTCGCTTACGCCCGGCCCGACCGAAAAACCGCTATACTTCCCGCCTGGGGATGAGGTGGCGATGTAAACTTGCGGGTCGGCGGCAACGATAAATTCGCTGCTGATCACCCCTCCCTGTGCTGGTCCATCTGCAGCAATATTTCGACTGCCGGTCAATGTGATGAACTCGCCCATACTGGTTCGCCCGTAAGCGTAGCAGCATTGATCGGCATTGGGAAAGGCTTCCAGCAATACAGTCGGTCCAGCATCGCTCTTCGCCACCCGATCACGAATGCGGGCAATACGCTCGTCATAGAAGTCGGCAAAAGCGTTAGCCTGCTCCTCGCGGTTGAGTACCTTGCCCAACAGGCGCATGTTTTTCGAAGTATTTTCGAGTGCATGATTGCCGAAGTCGACCACGAGCACCGGTATGCCCATTTTCTCGAGATAGGCGATCGCCTGCACGCCTTCATCATTGCGCATCTGCCAGTCTGAAAGAATGACCAGATCGGCTTTTACAGAAACGATTTTCTCGACCGAAACTGTAATGCCGTCGCCAATGATCGGCAGTTTTTCAATTTCCGGGAAGCGCTGTTTGAAGCCGGCATAGATTTCCGGATTGTCCCCCTTGAGGTCTCCGGCCCAACCGGCCAGCACACTGACGGGATCTGGATGGACGAGCGACAACGCAATTAGATTAAATCCGCTGCCAAGCAATATGGATTTTGGTTGGGCGGTAATGGTGACTTCCCGGTCAAGCGCATCCTTGACGTGAATGGGATAGGTTACCTCTGCAACAGCGCTTTTACCGAGGGCCAGCCAGATTACAGTCAGACACACAATAAGACGGATCATTTCATTGCTTTCTAAGTTCGGGGAGCGCGCATAATTCACCGCATCCGGCAACGCCCGGCAGTTTATAGCGCAGGCAGCAAATCTTGCGCCGGCACAAATTGGCGCCATGATCTGTTTCTTGACGCAGACACCCAAAAAACGGGTTGCGCGTTCCATCGTCAAAAATTTGCGTTTCAAAAAGCGGGCGACATGGCCAGCCATCACGACAATGGTTTTCAGCTGCGCTGTTGACGGCGTAGTCGATATAGACCGCTGCATTATTCCAGGCGAGCTTCGATGAGATGCCGGTGCGGTCTTTCAGGACTTGAACGACAGTGTTCAGATGGCTTTTTGCGACATGGCTGATAACCGTCATCACATCCGGCGCGTCACAAGCTTGCCCTTCGTGGGGCAAGCCAAAGGAACGTGGCAAGCCCTGATCATTGATGGCAATGGTCATATTCTCGAGCTCGACCGGAAGGGCCACTCCACTTTGTCGGGCGCAGATATAGGGAATGACCAGAAGCGAAAAATAATAGAGCGACCAGAACGAAGAAACCGCCCGCAGGTCGGCATCAGGATAGGCGGCTGCGCATTGATGCAGGGTTTTCGTCAGGAGAGGGCCGTACAGAAATTCCGACAGCGGCATGCTGTCCGTCATTTCACAGGACAGCATCATACTATCGGCACACCATGCATTGTCACCATGGAACAGTGCTCTCAGGCCTTGGGGCCTGAGAGCTTGCAGTGCTTCATTTCTGGTATCGGCGCTTACCATGAATATTTCAGGCTGCCGACAACAGTGCGGCCCTGATCACGATAACAGAAACCTGCGGAGCAGACCGGCTTGCTGGTGTCGAACAGGTTGGTGGCGTTGACCTGCAGTTTGACACCTTCATAGTCCTTCTTGATCGCGCCAAAATCGAAATCTATTGCTGCATCGACAAAGGCGCGAGAACTGTTTTTCATAGTATTTTCGTCATTGCCGTAACTTGAGCCGACAAAACGGACACCTGCGCCGACACCCAGCCCGTAAAGGAAGCTGTTCTCAGGCAACTTATAATGAGCCCAGGCTGACGCCATGTGGGTCGGTACAGATGAGATTTCATTGCCCACTGTTCCGTCCGGACCGTCCTTGATGCTGGTCTGCATGTAGCTATAGGACGCAATGAGGGAGAGGCCGTTGTCGAGACTGGTGCTGGCTTCCAGTTCCAGACCGCGCGAACGTAGTTTCCCGCGCTGTACCTGAATGTTGGCCGGGCCAGCATCCAATTCGACCACTTCGTAATAGAGACCGTTGTCCTGATTGATGTTGAACAGGGCGGCCGTTATCAGGGTGTTGCTGTTGGGCAGCTGATACTTGATCCCGACTTCCTGCTGTTCGCTTTCCGTTGGCTCGAACGGATTGCCTGTTGCCCGGTTTACACCGGCATTGGGCGAAAAGGCTGTCGAATAGCTGGCATACGGCGTGATGCCCCAAGGTGTTTCGTAAGTTAGCCCGGCGCGCCATGTGAAGGCCTTGTCGCTCTGATCAAAATCGCTGGACGTGCCGGTTGCCAGATCGGTGTTCTTGGTGTCGGTGCTGACCCAGTCCTGACGACCGCCGAGGGTTATGGTCCAGGCATCATAGCGGATCTGATCCTGCAGATAGATGCCAGCCATGAGCTGGTCCTGAACGTCTTTTGTCTGGAAATCGATTGGCGCTACAGGGCGTCCCATGGACGGATGTCGGGTATCCAGCGGTGGCGTATAGCCATACCCGTTCAATCCCTTCCATTGCAGCTTTGTCAGGTCTACGCCGGCCAAAAGCGTGTGCTCGAAATTGCCGGTATCGAAGCTTGCTTCCAGTTGATTATCGATGGTGAAACTGGTCAGCCGCTCCTCAAAAGTGCCTGCGCTGCTGTCGAGCAGTAACGGATCGATTTCATTGGCCTGATAGGCAAAGGCCCAGTCGGCTCCGATCTTGGTCGATGCAAGGCGGGCATTCTGGCGGAACACGAACGTGTCGTTGAGGCGGGTTTCAAATTCATAACCGACACGCCCCTGCGTTTGTACTGAGTCATTGAAGGCAGTGTTGCCTGCAAAAATGTCGGATACCTTGCCCGTTACGGCATCGTAATAATAAGCGGCAGTGCCGCCGGTTTTGATGCGGGAGAACTCGCTGAGGATTGTCAGGCGCGTGTCTTCGTCTGGCTTCCACGTAAATGCCGGTGCAATGTAAATGCGGTCGTCGGGAACTGAGGGCTGTTCGGTATCGGCGTTGCGCCAAAGCCCTGTCAGGCGGTAGTAAAGTGGGTCGCCTTCCTTGACCGGGCCGGAGAGGTCGAACTGGGTCTGATAACGATTATTGGTACCGTACTGGACTTGTACTTCGTGAAGCGGGGCTTCGGTCGGGCGCTTGCTGATCAGGTTGAACAGGCCACCGGCACCGGAAGCGCCGTAAAGGGCTGACGATGGGCCGCGCAGAATGGAAACGCCTTCCAGGCCATAGGGTTCAGTCTTGAACAGCGCCGAGCTTGCTCCGGGCTGGCGCAGATTGTCACGAAAGACACCGGTATACGTGACGTCGAAGCCACGCACGGTGAAGGAGTCGAACCGCGGATCGAAACCAAAGCCGCCAACGCGAGCACTGGGCGTATAGGCAATGGCGTCGAGCAAGGTCTGCGGATTGCGGTCTTCAAGCTGCTGTTGGGTGACGGACGAAATGGACTGCGGGGTCTGCACAAATGGCGTGTCGATCTTGGCGCCGGTCGCACTGCTGCGCGCCACATAACCGTCCGCATCGATCACGCCGCCGCTGCCGCCGTCGATCACAATCTTGTCGAGAACGATTGCACCATTCTCCGTTGGAGAGGCAGTGGTCTGGTCCTGCGCTATTGCCGTGGCGGCAAGAGCAATCAGGGATGTACCAGCCAGAATTGTACGGCGAAGAGGCATGCAATCGGAGCGCATATAGAATATTCCCAACATGATTTTGACAATCATGAGTGATATATTCATGTATTAGTGCTGGCAAGAAATTACATGATTAAAAGAGTCATGTTTGTCGGTTTGTAGTCATCCTGCAACACTCCCACTTTTGAAGCGGCGAAAGACCGGAACAGGTGTATGAGCGCATGATGCTCAACCGCTCATTTGACGTCTTGGTGAAGGTCACGATGAATTCTGGCAAAGTGATTGGTTCCGGTGCATCGTCTCACTCTGCGGACCGGTGTGGTGCGATCAATGTGGGTGAGCATGATAATGGCAAGCACGTCAGGTTCACGACCACCGGCGTCAGCGCTAGCATGGGTTATCATCTTGCCAGAGAACTGACTGTCGGGGCAGCTTCGGCTATGGTCGTGATGATAGCGATATTGGCGACAAAGAGACGAGCAGCACTGCTTGAATATTGTGGCTGATAGCTGCAGACGGGGACCGTGAACACGGTTTCCTGGTCAATTTCAAGAAGCAGTTCTGATAACGGAGGCGGCATGTTCCGCCTGTCCATCCTTCTTTTATTTGCATCGGACGGCTCTCAGGTCAGCCAGTGTGTCACGTCGTTACGGACAGTTCGTCAAAAGTACTTGACTGATATATAGCTGCTCGGCTATGTATCAACGCATAGCCAATTGGATATGAATTGAGCGATGACTATGCGAGACGAAGTTTTCAAAGCTTTATCCGATCCGACACGACGGTCGATATTTGAACGACTTTGCCGAGAGGGCGAGAAGACGGTTACGGTTTTGACCGCAGGAACGAATGTGTCCCAGCCGGTCGTCTCAAAGCATCTTGCCGCTCTCAAGAGGGCAGGCCTCGTTAGTGATCGTCACGAGGGGCGCCAAAGCCACTACAGGGCCGAATACACGGCACTAATTCCACTGATCGATTGGGCGAAAGAGTTGAACGGTTTCTGGGAGCAGAAGTTCGATGCCCTTGAAGACCTGTTGAAGAGGATGGATCAATGACCGAGATATCTGATGATGTGCGAACGGTAATTGTTGAGCGTGAAATGCCTCATCGGCCTGAAAAGCTCTGGCGCGCATTGACGGAGCCTCACCTCATCGCGGAATGGCTGATGAATAATGATTTCGCTCCGACCGTAGGCCATTGTTTCGAGCTCAAAGGTGAGTGGGGCGGGGTGCTGGATTGTGAGGTTCTGGTGGTCGAGCCGAACAGGCGGCTATCCTACACCTGGAACCACACCCATGAGGACGAAGCATACAATCTCAGAAGTATCGTGACCTTGACTTTGATACCGACCGCCACCGGGACACATTTGCGGATGGAACAGTCGGGCTTTATGCCGGGTCAGAAACAGGCCTTTCACGGTGCACATCATGGATGGCGAAATTTCCTTGAAAAGCTCGATGCCGTCGCCGCTGATTTGGACTGAACCTGCTCCTAGAGAGAGTGCCGCAAAGCATAATGAGCCGGAAGGAACTGGAGTTCAGCCAATGTGGTTGGCGAACTCCATAAGGAGAAGCACATATGGTCTTGAATAAATCCATACGCCAAATTCACCGCTGGTTGTCGATCATATTCACGCTTACCGTGATTGCGAATTTCGTCACTATGGCGTTCGGGCAGCCTCCGGTGTGGATCGTTTATTCTCCGCTTCTACCGCTGTTTATATTACTCGCAACCGGGCTGTATCTGTTTATTCTGCCCTATACTCTGAGACGGGGTGAGTGAAGCCTTTTGAACTCCGTTCGAGAGGCCCCTTCACCAGGCCAGCTTGGGCACCGCGTCAAGCAGCATGCGCGTATATGGCTGTTTCGGCTGAGTGAATATTTGAGAAACGGTACCTTCTTCGACAATCTTGCCGTGATGCATGACAACAACGCGGTCACACAGATGGCGAACGACAGACAGGTCATGGCTGATAAAAAGCAATGTCAGATCAAGGCTTTTCCTCAGTTGCAACAGCAGATTGATAACCTGTGCCTGAATGGAAACGTCGAGCGAAGCCACTGGCTCGTCGCAAATGATGAGCTCCGGTTGCATTGCCAGCGCCCGCGCAATAGCAATGCGCTGTCGCTGTCCGCCGGAGAATTGGTGAGGATAACGGTCTGCCAGCGCCGGATCGAATGCCACTGATTTCAGCCAGCGATTGACATATTCGCGCGCGTCTTTGTTGGTGCAAAGCCCGTGTGCGATCGGCCCTTCCACGACGGACTGAAATATTGTGCGGCGTGGATCAAGCGATGCAAAGGGGTCCTGAAAGATCATTTGAACGGAAGTGCCGATCTTACGGTCTTTTTCCCGGACCTTGCGAGCGTCAACCAGAACATTACCCGAAGTTGGCGTGGAGATGCCGCAGATGATGCGGCCAAGCGTTGATTTCCCCGAGTCGGATTCGCCGACCAGCCCCAGCACTTCGCCGCGTGCAATCGTAAGAGTTGCGGACTGAACGGCATGGACGGCATGAGCTGGTTTGGCGAGGCCGAGCCGTTGGGCAAAACGGCCAAGCGAGCCTACCGGCTTTTGGAAGACCATCGTAACGTCATCGGCGCTGACGAAGTTCGGGCTTGGGGCGAGAGATTTATTCTTCTGCGTCTCTATAATTGAATATTCGCCAGCGTTCTCGGTGGCGCTTGAGGTTAGAAGCTCCCCTGGCTGTTTTCGTGACGGCAGGGCATCAAGCAGGCCTTGAGTGTAGGAGTGCTTGGGAGAACCGAGTACTTCGGCAACGCTCCCCATCTCGACAATCTTGCCAAGCCGCATGACGGCTATTCTCTGTGAGATTGAAGCAACAGTCGCGAGATCATGGCTGATCCAGATCATCGAAATGCCCAGTTCAGAGACGAGCGCTTTCACTTCTTTGAGGATTTCCGCTTGAACCGACACATCGAGCGCCGTTGTGGGTTCGTCCGCGATTACCAGTTTTGGCTTGTGAAGCAGCGCAATAGCAATCGCCACGCGTTGGCGCATGCCACCTGAAAACTGATGTGGATACTGGTCGACCTTCTTTTCTGGCTCGACAATGCGCACCCGCGCCAAAGCTTCGATCGCTCTGCGGCGAACTTCGGCATCCGAAGCTTTTTCGTGAGCGCGGATAGCCATTGCGATCTGGTCGATGACCTTGAGGACCGGGTTTAGGGTCATCATGGGGTCCTGAAAGACCATAGAGACTTCCCGACCGCGAATGCTGCGCAATTGGTTTTCCGGCAATCCGACCAGCTCCCGGCCTTCAAATCGAATTGAACTTCCGGGTTGAATTCTGCCAGGCTTATCGATCAGGCCAATCAGAGAGAAACCGGTGATCGATTTTCCTGAACCGGATTCTCCAACAAGGCCAAGTATTTCGCCTTTCCCGATTTCAAATGAGATGCCATCGACGGATTTCACCGTACCGCGGTCAGTTTCAAAATAAGTGGAGAGATTGTCGACTTGTAGCAGAGCTGTCATTTGCGCAACCTCGGATTGAGTATGTCTCTGATCTGATCGCCCATGAGATTGATGGCCATGATCAGAACGATCAGCGCAACGCCCGGATAGATGGAAATCCAGTAGCGGCCCGACAGAAGATACTGGAAGCCATTGGCAATCAACATTCCAAGGGAGGGCTCTGTTGGCGGCAGGCCGACACCAAGAAATGAAAGCGTGGCTTCCAGCGAAATGGCTGAAGCAACTTGCACAGTTGCCACGACGATGAGCGGTGGCAGGGAGTTGGGCAGGATATGCCGTGTCACGACGTGCCAGCCACTCATCGGCACGGAAAGGGCCGCCTGCACGTAATCCTTTTGCCGTTCCGCCGCCGCCGCACCATGTGCCGTGCGCACGAAATAGGCATATTGCGCGAAGACAAGTGCCAGAATGAGCTGCCACTTTCCCTGACCGAGCACGGCGGCAACCACGAAGGCCAGCAGGATGGCCGGAAATGACAATTGCACGTCCACAAGGCGCATTATGAAAGTTTCTGTTCGCCCGCCAAGATAGGCCGCGAAACAACCGACAATCGCGCCGAGGCTGAAGGCTATGGCCCCTGCAATCAGTCCCATTTCGAGTGATATGCGCAGACCATATATAATGGCTGACAGCAGGTCGCGTCCCTGACTGTCCGAGCCGAGCAGATAATACATGCCCTGGGCACCGACATAGCCGGGCGGCCTGCGCGCATCACGCAGCACGAGAGATTTGAGGTCGTAGGGGTCTTGTGGCGTGATCCATGGCGCGAATATTGCCAGCAGAGCAATAATGACAACCACCGCGAATGCGATAACCGCGACCTTGTTCTTGGAAAAGGCCCGCCAAAACTCCTTCACAGGAGACGTGCTGCTTATTGGAGCGGAGCTTTGAGTTGATACCGTTTCGGCCATCTCAGCGACCTTTCTGACGCAGTCGTGGATCAAGGGCTGCATAAGCCAGATCGACGCAAAGGTTGATGACGACGAAGAGGATCGCGACCATCATCAGATAGGCGACCATGACTGGACGGTCGAGCGATGCGATGGAGTCTACGATGAGTTTTCCGAGCCCCGGCCAGTTGAAAATGGTTTCCGTGACAAGAGCGAAGGCAAGTGTTGAGCCGAGTTCCAGACCAAACACCGTAACAAGCGGAATGGAGATCAACTTCAATACATGCCGGCGCAGAATCGTGTGTTCAGGAATGCCTGCCGCCCGTGCAAATTTAATTGTATCGGTCGTCATTATCTCGCGTGTGCCTGCTGCTGCCAGTCGACACATCATCGCCATCTTGAACAGAGCCAGATTAAGAACTGGAAGGAAGAGATGTGACCAGCCATCGCCGGTCAAAAACGAAAAGGGAACTCCGAAAATATCGGCAGTCTCTCCTCGCCCACCGGCCGGCAACATGCCGAGCTGAACAGCAAATACCATAATCAGCATCAATCCGATCCAGAAGGTAGGCACGGAAAAGCCAAGTATCGAGCCCGCCATGATCAGTTTGGAAATGAACCCTTCTGGCTTGTAACCGGCATAGACGCCAAGAGGGATGCCGATAAGAGAGGCAAGCAGAACGGCGATAACAGCGAGCTCCAAGGTCGCCGGCAATCGCTGGGCAATCAACTCGCTGACTGGCATGTTGAAGACGAATGATCTTCCGAAGTCGCCACTGACAGTCTTGGCGACAAAATCGGCATATTGTTTCCAGAGGGGCTGGTTGAGGCCGTATTCCTCGATAACCCGCTGGCGGATTTCTTGCGTAACATCCGGTGAAATGAGTACGTCAATGGGGTTGCCGATGACGTAAACGCCAATGAACACAAGAATGGACATGACCACCAGGACGATGAACGCCTGTCCCGACCTGCGGAGAATGAATGAGGCCATTGGCTTTTCTCTGGCTAGTGCCCCAATGGTTGCATTCGGGCAAGGGTTGCGAGGGACTTGGAAGGTTTGACCGGCGCGTTAATGCCAGTCATGCTCGATCTCGTGGCGCGTTTCCTCGACGCCTACCTTCCAGATTTCCATCATGTCCCGATCGGGCCTTTGGAAGACGCCGTGATAATTGCCCTCGGCAATTCGTTCACGCTTTCTGCCAGCATCGACGCGCGCGGATGCGGCAAAGTCGATGCGCTCTTTCTGGAAATTCGGGATCGGCGCACCTTCCAGGCGGGTCCATGGAAAGTTCTCCATCCAGCTGGCATGGCTGGCAGCAGGGTCAATCTCCTGCACTTTTGCCATGGTCTTTGGCGCGCGCCACCAGTCGTGAAGCTTGACCGAAGTGTCGCGATGACTGTTCATCCATTCCGACAGGAGAGGGTTGATAGGCGAATTGCCGCCATGACCGTTGACAATCAGAATGCGACGGAAACCTGAATGATAGACACTGTTCAGAATGTCCTCGATCACATTGATGTAGGTGCGCAGCGTCAGCGTAACCGTACCTGGAAAATCAGCGAACCCGGATGCCATTCCATAGGGCAGGCAAGGAAACACCGGCACGCCTGTCGGCTCGGCCGCCTCTACGGCAACGCGTTCGGCCAGGATCATATCGGTTGCCAAGCTCAAATAGGCATGTTGTTCAACAGACCCGACCGGGATGACGCAACGGTCGTCTTCTTTTACACGTGCTTCGACCTGCGACCAATGCATGTCCTGAATGCGCATTTTCGTCTCCTGCAATTTTCCGGATTGGCAACCAGAGCGCACTAACCCCTCGCAGGGATGGTTGTGCGATGGCATCCCTGCATTCATTTGCTTTTTTGAATTCGGTTCCATTAGGAACAAAAAAATAGAGTTGACGCAACAAAATTTTTAAATATCGTTCCAAATAGTACTAAATGAAAAACCGCTGAGGTTTTATCGATGGATGATTTGTTGCGTACGGCTCTTTACGAAGGGCGCGCGGGACGGGAGGAGCCGGGGCTTTCCAGTCTTTCGGAGGGCGATCCGCTCTATCCCAAGCTCTGGCGAAATCCGTGCTGGCTTTCATTTCGGTTGAACTATCTGGCATTGCGGTTCAACAATCCTGTTTATGGATTGATCCAACAGCAACTTGGTTTGCTGCGGCCGGAGTTTGTCGTGCTTTGGTCGCTCTATCTGAGCGCCGAGTTGACCCTGACCGAAGTTGTCCGATCTTCCGGTTTCCCAAAAAATACCTTGAGCCGTGCCGTGAACAAGCTCGACACGTTGGGCATGATCAGCCGCGAGCTCGACCCCATTGACCAGCGTCGAGTTGCATTAAAACTGACGGAAAAAGGGCGTTTGGCGGTGGAAGCTGTCGAGGCGAAGATGATGGATCACGAACGCATGATGCTCGAATCCCTGTCGCCCGCCGAGCGTTTGAACCTTTCTGAAATCCTGACCAAGCTGGTGGTAGCTTCGGAAAGTTGGCCGCAGCAGCTCGTCGCGGATTTGGAGCCTATCGAAGGCGAAGATACCTGAAACAGCACATCTCGGATCAATAATCGGCAAGTCGGCTTGCCATGGATTTTACTATTCGTCATGCCAATGAGAAAATTACAGGGGAAAAGATGACCATTCGCTCGATATTCAATACCGCCTTGCTGGCAACGACATTGATGATGCCGTTGTCAGCGATTGCTGCCGACCTCGTGATTGCCACGAAATCGGGGCCAGCTTCAATGGACCCGCACTTTACGGCAACCTCCGCGAATGCCGAGGCAACCAAACATGTTTTCGATACGCTCTTGAAATCGGGCAATAAGCTGGAGGTCGAACCGTCGCTCGCAGTAAGTTGGAAGCCTGTCGATGATACGACGTGGGAATTCAAACTGCGTGGAGGTGTCAAATTCCACGATGGATCGGACTTTACTGCCGAGGACGTGAAGTTTTCCATCGAGCGCATTCCAAATGTGACGGGACCTAATCCTTCGACCATTTATGTTCGCAGGGTGAAGGGTGTGGAAGTGATCGATCCGCTGACCGTCCGTGTGACGACGGTTGGATCGGCGCCAACATTGCCCAATGATTTCGTGCGTCTGTTCATTGTTTCACACAAAGCCGCAGCGGATTATTCGACCAAGGAAACCGCCGCAGATGGTTTCAATTCAGGCAAGGCTACGATTGGTACGGGTCCCTATAAATTTGTGAAATGGGCTCCCACGCAGGATCTGGTATTGGAAAAATTTGACGGCTACTGGGGTGGTGCCCAGCCTTGGGATCATGTCGTGCGTAAGGAAATCCCCAATGATGCTGCTCGCGTCGCCCAGCTGAAGGCCGGGCAAGTTGATTTGATATCGAAGGTTCCTTCGACAGATCTTGCTGCCTTAGAGTCCGATTCCAAGCTGGACGTCGTGAAGGATGAATCCGTCTATATTCCCTATCTGGAGTTCGATTTCCGCAAGGAATCGCCAATGGTCTGGGATAAAACCGGCAAAAAATTGGAGAAGAACCCGTTCCTTGATCCGCGTGTGCGTGAGGCTTTCGACCTGGCCATTGATCGCCAGACGATCACGGAAGTAGCGTTGGAAGGCATGGGCTCGGTGCCCACGCAAATGGTGGCCTCGAATATTTTCGGCTACAACAAGGACATTGCTCCGGCTGCTTACGACGTTGAAAAGGCAGTCAAGCTGATGGCCGATGCTGGCTATCCGGATGGTTTCAAAGTGTCATTGAATTATGCCAATGACCGTATGCCGATGGAATTGGGGCCGACAATTGCTCAGTTGCTCGCTTCGATCAATATTCAGGTCGATGTCAGCGGCGTCCCTGCAGCGGTATTTAATCCGGCCAAGACGCGCGGGGATTATTCGCTCTATATGGCGTCTTGGGGCACGCTGACCGGTGAATCCAACTATATGTTGTCGTCATTGATGCATACAAATGACACCGCGAAATCACTGGGCGCTTTCAATACGCGCGGATATTCCAATCCGGAAATGGACAAGCTGATTGAGGATGCCGGTAGTGAAATGGACGAGGCCAAGCGCGGCGCTCTTCTTGAGAAAGCCAATCTGCTTGTTTCAACCGATAGACCAGATCTGCCGCTTGCTGTGAACATGTCGGCATGGGGTGTTAAAAAGGACAAGATTTCCTATACGCCGCGCTCTGACGAGGACACGTTGGCGATGGACGTCAAGCCGAAATAAGACCGTATCCACTGGCGGCTTCAAGGCCGCCGGTTTTTTTAGCGAGTTAATGAAGATGCCCGAATTTGTACCTGTCATCGCGTTGCATGGTGGCGCTGGAACCATTCTTAAAGCCAATATGACGCCAGAGAAGGAAGCAGCCTATCATGCCGGTCTGCGTGAATGCCTGCAGGCTGGACTGGATGTCTTGCGTAAAGGTGGCAAAGCACTTGATGCTGTGACGGCGTCTGTGATTGCTCTGGAAGAAAATCCGCTCTTCAACGCTGGTCATGGGGCTGTTTTCACGACGGATGAAACGCATGAGATGGATGCGGCCATCATGGATGGTGCAACACGGGCATGCGGCGCCATCTCCGGAATTTGCGGGCCGCGCAATCCTGTTCTGGCCGCGCGTGCGGTCATGGAGCAGACCGAGCATGTATTTTTTGCAGGCGAAGGGGCAAAGCGATTTTGCGAAGCTGCGGGTCTGGAAATGATGGCGCCGGAGTGGTTCTCGACGGAGCAGCGTCGCAAGGCCTTGCATGACGAAATGGCACGTCGTCGCAGTGGTGCTGCCGATGATGGCGATCCTGCCCGCAAGCATGGCACTGTCGGGGCCGTTGCGCTGGATCGTTTCGGTCATCTGGCGGCAGCTACCTCCACGGGCGGCATGACCGCCAAGACCCCGGGACGCGTTGGTGACAGCCCGGTCATTGGTGCTGGAACCTGGGCGGATGACGAGACGGTAGCGCTTTCCGCCACAGGTCACGGAGAATATTTCATTCGCTGGGTGGTGGGTCACGAAGTGGATGCACGGATGCGCTGGGCAGGGCAATCGCTCAATGAGGCGGCTGGCGCGGTTGTCCGCGAGCTGGGTGAAATCGGTGGCTCCGGCGGTCTTGTTGCGGTGGATCGCAAAGGCAATGTCAGCCTGCCGTTCAACAGCCCCGGCATGTATCGTGCCTGGTGCGGT
>NZ_JBCAUP010000047.1:0-20815 GCF_038433355.1 Brucella cytisi | reverse complement strand
ATCCATAGAACTCGCCTACGATTCCCTTACGGAAGAGGAGGACGCATGCCATGAAGATGACGCCCGTCACGATCGTTACCGGGAAGTCGGATGTTGCGAGATAGTTCTGCAGCGCAA
Organism: Brucella cytisi; assembly: GCF_038433355.1. Classification (NCBI taxonomy): domain Bacteria; kingdom Pseudomonadati; phylum Pseudomonadota; class Alphaproteobacteria; order Hyphomicrobiales; family Brucellaceae; genus Brucella; species Brucella cytisi. Next base: position 20,698 of record NZ_JBCAUP010000047.1, on the reverse strand, counting down.
CGACGAAAGCAGCGCCGACGATGGGGCCTATGAGTGTTCCGATACCGCCCAGAAGCGTCATGAGGATCACTTCGCCCGACATCTGCCAGCCGACATCGGTCAGCGTTGCAAACTGGAAGACAAGCGCCTTCAGGCCGCCTGCAAGACCCGCGAGTGCTGCCGACATGACGAAGGCTGCAAGCTTGTAGCGGTTGACGGAATAGCCGAGCGAAACCGCGCGGTTCTCGTTTTCGCGTACCGACTTCAGGATCATGCCGAAGGGCGAGTTGATGATGCGCCAGATGACGAAGACGCCAAGGACGAACACGGCCAGCACGAAATAATACATGTTCATCGGCTGGTTGAGGTCGATGATGCCGAAGAGATATCCACGCGGCACACCCTGCAATCCGTCTTCGCCATGGGTGAAGGTGGCTTGCAGGCAGAAGAAGAAGAACATTTGCGCCAATGCCAGCGTAATCATCGTCGAATAGATGCCCTGACGGCGAATGGCGAGATAACCGATGACGAGGCCAAGGGCGGCTGCGGCGAGAACGCCGAGTACGAGACCGAGTTCCGGCGTGACGCCCCAGACTTTCACCGTATGGGCTGTGATATAGGCAGCGCCGCCGAAGAAGGCCGCATGGCCGAAGGACAGAATGCCGGTATAGCCCAAGAGAAGATTGAAGGCGGAGGCGAACAGCGCAAAGCACAACATCTTCATCAGGAAGATGGGGTAGACCATGAAGGGTGCAGCCAGCAGTCCCACAAGGGCGATGCCGAGGACGATGACCGAGAGGCTGTTGACGGCAGGCGCCTTGCTGTCGCGCGGGGCTGCGGTGGCCCTGAGAGCGGTCTTGAGAGCAGTATCAGCCATATCAGGCCTCCTTCCCGAACAGTCCGGCGGGTCGAACCAGAAGGACGATAGCCATGATGACGAAGATGACGATGCTGGAGGCTTCCGGATAGAAGACCTTGGTGAGGCCTTCCGCCAGCCCCAGCACATAACCGGTGATGATGGCGCCCAGGATCGAGCCCATGCCGCCGACGACCACCACGGCAAAGACCACGATGATGATGTTGGACCCCATCAGCGGGCTGACCTGATAGATCGGCGCGGCCATGATGCCCGCAACACCGGCAAGCGCCGCACCCAACGCATAGGTGAAGGTGAGGAGCAGCGGCACATTGATGCCGAAGGCCTTGACCAAAGTGGGGTTTTCCGTCGCGGCGCGCAGATAGGCGCCAAGCTTGGTCTTTTCGATCAGGAGCCAGGTGCCGAGGCAGACGAAAAGCGAGGCGACGACCACCCAGGCGCGATAGTTCGGCAGGAACATGAAGCCGAGATTGTGCCCGCCCGCAAGCGAAGGCGGCACGGCATAGGGCTGACCGGCAGCACCATAATAATAGCGGAACGTGCCTTCGATCACGAGGGCAAGGCCGAAGGTGAAGAGCAGGCCATAGAGCGGATCGAGATTGTAGAGCCGCGACAGGGCCACGCGCTCGATGATCGCGCCACCGAGGCCGACGATAAGCGGGGCGAGGATCAGCGCTGGCCAGTAGCCGATGCCAAGCCAGCTCAACAGCAGATAGCCGACAAAGGCACCCAGCATATATTGCGCGCCATGGGCGAAATTGATGATGCGCAGAAGCCCGAAGATGATGGCAAGGCCGAGACTCAGCATGGCATAGAAGGAGCCGTTGATGAGGCCGACCAGCAGCTGCCCGAGAAGTGCCTGCAAAGGTATTCCAAAAATCATTGTCATCGTGTCATACCCCCAGCGCTTCGTTGAGCGCCGCCATGCGGGCGGGCAGTTCGGCGGTGGGGAAGTTTTCCGTCACCACGCCATGATCCATGAGATAAAAGCGGTCGGCGACCTTGGCGGCGAAGCGGAAATTCTGCTCGACCAGCAACACCGTCATGCCACGTTTTTTCAACTCCACCAGCACATCGCCGATGCGCTGCACGATAACGGGCGCAAGACCTTCGGTCGGCTCGTCGAGCAGCAGCACCTTGACCCCGGTGCGCAGGATGCGCGCAATTGCCAGCATCTGCTGTTCGCCACCCGAAAGCTTGGTGCCGGGGCTGTTGCGGCGCTCATGCAGATTGGGAAAGAGTTCGTAGATTTCGTCGAGCGACATCGTGCCCTGACTGCCTTTGGCGACGACAGGCGGCAAAAGCAGGTTTTCATGCACGCTCAAGGTGGCAAAGATGCCGCGCTCTTCGGGCACAAAACCGAGACCTGCATGGGCGATGCGATGCAGCGGCACGCGCATGATGTCCTTGCCGTCGAGCGTGATGGTGCCAGTGCGCTTGCGGATGATGCCCATGATGGCACGCAGCGTCGTCGTCTTGCCGACGCCGTTGCGGCCAAGAAGCGTGATGGTTTCGCCGGGCCAGATATCGAGGTCGACGCCGTGCAGGGCATGGCTTTCGCCATACCAGGCATTGAGCCCGCGCACGGATAATAGCGGTTGGCCTCTATTCATGTTCGGTTCCCATATAGGCGGTGCGCACGCGCTCGTCCCTGGAGACGGTGGCATAATCGCCGGAGGCGAGAATTTCGCCGCGCTGCAGCACCGTGACGTGGTGGGCAATGTCGGCCACCACCTTGAGATTGTGTTCGACCATCAAGACCGCGCGATCCTTCGCCACATCGGCAATGAGGGCGGCAATGGTATGGACATCTTCATGGCCCATGCCCGCCATCGGCTCATCGAGCAGCAGAACCTTCGGATCAAGCGCCAGCGTGGTGGCGATTTCGAGCGCGCGCTTGCGGCCATAGGACAGATCGGCGGCCAGTGCATGACGGGCATCGGCAAGGCCGACCCGCTCCAGAAGCTCGATGGCCTGTGCGTCGAGCCGGTCGAGTGCTGACAGCGAGCGCCAGAACTGTGTGGCAAGCCCATTGGGACGCTGCAATGCGACCTTTACATTTTCCAGCACGGTCAGGTGCGGAAAGGTGGCCGAAATCTGGAACGAGCGCACCAAACCCATGCGGGCCACCTTGGCCGGATCAGTCTTGGTGATGGTTTCGCCCAGAAGCGTGATCTCGCCACTCGATGGCTGCAAGAACTTGGTCAGGAGATTGAAAACCGTGGTTTTGCCTGCGCCGTTGGGGCCGATCAACGCGTGAACACGAGCATGTTCCACATCGAGGTCGACATTCTTGACTGCATGAAAGCCGCCAAAAGACTTGCCCAGTCCGCGTGCCGAAAGAACGGTCTTGCCGGATGAGCCGCCATCGTTCGGCCCTGCTTCATGCAGGGCCGTCATATTGCCAGTTGCTGCGTTCATTCAACCAGCCTCTTTTTACTGCGTTACCAGCGGGCAGCCGCCCTTGTCGAGTGGGCGGAATGCTTCGTCACCGGGGATTGTGCGCAGAACTTTGTAGTAGTCCCACGGTCCCTTGGATTCCTCAGGTGACTTGACCTGAACAAGATACATGTCGTGAACCATACGACCGTCGGCGCGCAGCTTCGCATTACGTGCGAAGAAGTCATTGATATCCATCGTGCGCATCTTGTCGAGCACGGCCTTGCCGCTGGTGGATTTTGCCGCTTCGGACGCCTTGAGATAATTCATGACAGACGAATAAACGCCCGCATGAACCATTGTCGGCATCTTGCCGTTCATCCGTTCCCCGAAACGCTTCGACCAAGCACGGGTTTGGTCATCATAATCCCAGTAAAAGCCGGTGGTCAGTGTCAGGCCCTTTGCAGTTTCGAGCCCAACGCTGTGAACGTCGGAGAGAAACAGCAGCATGCCAGCAATCTTCTGGCCACCCTGAGTAATGCCATATTCACTGGCCTGCTTGAGCGCGGTCATCGTGTCGCCCGACGAGTTTGCAAGAGCAATCACGTCAGCGCCCGATGCTTGCGCCTGTAGCAGGAAAGAAGAGAAATCGGTGGTTTCACGCGGATGACGCACCGAACCCACAACTTCACCACCGCTTGCCTTGACGGCTTCCGCGGTATCGCGCTCCAGCGCATGCCCGAATGTATAGTCAACAGTAATGAAGTACCACTTCTTACCGCCCTCTTGTGTCATGGCGCGACCGGTGCCATTGGCGAGCGAATAAGTGTCCCAGGTCCACTGCACTGTCGTCGGTGAGCAAGCTTTGCCCGTCAGGTCCGAGGAACCCGCTGTGGAGGCAAGAAACGCTACGTCCTTGTCACGTGTGATTTCCTGAACGGCCATGGCGACCGACGATGTTGGTACATCGATGATGGCTTTGACATTCTTCTCATCGATCCAGCTGCGCGCCAGCGTCGAACCGATATCCGGCTTGTTCTGATGGTCGCCCACGATGATTTCGATCGGCTCCCCATTCAACGTGCCACCGAAATCTTCCACGGCCATCTTGGCAGCTACAACCGAGCCGTCGCCAGCAAGATCGAAATTCATGCCGGACATATCCGTCAGCACGCCCAGTCGAACCGGTTCCGCCAATGCCGGGCTTGCGAGCATCATGGCGGCAAAAGCACCCGAAAGCATCATTGATTTCATTTTCATGTTTCCTCCTCCCAAATTATCAACGGTGTCAGCCCGACTGGCCGCTGCTTTCCGCAATCAGTCTCGCCAGATAAAACTGGTCGGCTTGATAGGGTGCGGCCCAGTTGGCGCGGTGTTCTTGATCAATAGCCCTTTTCGTCATCCGCAAGGCCAAGGGTGGGCATTCGGCGACGGTCTGCGCGAAAATCTTTGCGGTTTCGACCGCACCGCCCGCTGGGGCAATCTTGTCGCAAAGCCCCATATTGAGCGCGTCCTGCTCTCCGATCCGCTCATTAGCGAAAAGCACACGCTTGGCGCGCGTGGGGCCGATCAACGATGAAAGCAGGGGCAACCCGCCCCAACCCAGCGTCATGCCCAAACGAACTTCCGGAAACTGGAAGAAGGCACCTTCCGCCAAAACGCGGAAATCGGCTGCCAAAGCCAGGATGCCACCGCCACCAACCGCCGGGCCTTCAACCGCTGCGATGGTGATCTGTGGCAGCAACCGCCACCGATCGCACATAACGCCGCCAAGCGACATGGCCGTGTGGCGCGCAACAGAATCCGCATTGGTGCGCCAGAGATTCTCGTCCTTCAGATCAACGCCACCGGAAAAGCGGCTTCCAGTTCCAGCTATAATAACGACCTGAACACTGTCATCTGCCGCTAACTCGTCAGCAGCCTTTATGAGCGCCTTGATCGCTTCTTCATTGAGAGCATTGGCCTTGCCGCCGCGGTCATAGCGCGCCACCGCAATCGGTCCCTCGCGCTTGATATCGACTATGGCCATTACCATCCTCCCAGTTGTTTTCGCTTTGACATACTACCGAGTATGTTGCATATATCAAACGGGTTTGCAACTGCCCTCTTTTGAAGGTTTAGTTGCGGCCGGGTAGGAGGAATTCAGAAAATGACGCCAGACCAGCGTGCGCTCAACCGTAACCATTCCGTGTTGCGATATCTTCTTGATCAATATGCAACCGAACACCCCACGGCACCATTCGTGCATTTTTGGCCATCGACGAAGTGGGATTACAAGACGACCCGTGACTGCGTTCGCCAACGTGCAGCCACGCTGAAATCCCATGGCGTAAAACGCGGTGACCATGTGCTTTGCTTTATGGGTAACGGGCCGGATCTGCTCACCACCTGGTTCGCGATCAACTATATCGGTGCGGTCTATGTGCCGATCAACACCGCAGCACTCGGACGCCCGCTGGAACATGTACTGGAGGACGCGGATGCCTCGCTGATGATTGCCCACGCCGAGCTGTTGGAACGTTTGCTGGATGTCGCTCCCGGCAAGCTGCGCAAAGTTCTGGTGGTCGAAGGCTCTGTAAGCTGTGCAGTCGCCGGCGTAGAAATCCTGCCCTTGATTGACGTTCAAACAGTGAGTGAAACCGAACTTGTTCTCGACAAACCGATTGAGCCGTGGGACACGCTTGCTGTCATGTACACCTCTGGTACGACAGGCAATGCCAAAGGCGTCGTAACCTCTTATGCGCAGCTTTATACGATGGGTCCAGATGCCTTTGACTGCGTCAATGAAACGGATCGCTGCATGATCTGCGGCCCGATCTTCCATTGCGGCTCCACCCTTTACGTCTATGCCATGCTGGCGCGCGGCCTTTCCATCGGCATGATGCGCGAGTTCAAAACGCAGCATTTCTGGCAGGCCGTCCGGGACACGGGCTCGACCTATTGCCTGTTGCTCGGCGTCATGGCGAGTTTTCTTCTGAAACAGCCCGTTTCACCGGATGATCGCAGCCACCCGCTGCGGCGCGCCTTCATCACCCCGTTCGGTGAGGATGGTCCGTTATTCGCCGAGAGATTTGGCGTGGAGGCCTGGACCATCTACAACATGACCGAAATTGCCAGCCCGCTTGTTGCCGGGCCCGGCATTACGCAAAAGGGAATCGCCGGAAAGCCGCGCCCTTGGTATCAGTTGCGTGTGGTTGACGAGAACGACATCGAAGTGCCAGATGGCGCGGCCGGCGAATTGGTCGTTCGCTCCGACCGCCCCTGGGCCTTGATGAAAGGCTATTACAACAACCCAAAAGCAACCGTCGAAGCCATGCGCAATGGCTGGTTTCACACCGGAGACAGCTTTCGCAAGGACGAAAATGGCGTCTATTTCTTCGTTGATCGCCTGAAAGACGTCATCCGACGGCGTGGCGAAAATATCTCTTCCTTCGCTTTGGAAGCCGAAGTGCTTTTCCACGACAGCGTCAAAGAGTGCGCGGCTATCGCAGTGCCAAGCGAATTGAGCGAGGATGAAGTTCTTATCGCCGTAACCCCAGTTGAGGGACAGAAAATCGTAGCCGGAGAACTGCTGGAGTTTTTGACAGGCCGTCTGCCCCGCTTCATGGTGCCTCGCTATGTGCGAATTTTGGAATCTCTTCCAAAAACCTCGAGCGGTAAAATCCAGAAACATGTACTACGCAGCGAAGGCATTACCGGAGACACGATCGATCGCGAGCTCAACGTGAAGCGCGCAAGCTGATCTCTCAGAATCGAAAGACCTGAAACATCATGGAAAACTTCGTCTTCAACACGACGCCATCCATCGTGCAACAAACCGGCGGACTGTCGAGGATTGTCGATATTGCCGGGCATTTGTTGGGCAAGCGCGTTGTTATCGTCACCGACAAGGGATTGCGTAAGCTCGGATTGCTGAGCCCGGCCACAAACACATTGGAGCAGGCGGGCATTGCCGTTTCGATCTTCGATGATGTGCAGGCCGACCCACCGGAAAGCAATGTTCTGGCGCTGAAAGGCCAGATTGTCGCCCATGAAGCAACTGGTGTTCTCGCCATTGGCGGTGGCTCATCAATGGATGTTGCAAAGGTTGCCGCCCTGTTGGCAAAAAGCGGTGAAACGCTAAACGACATTTATGGCGTCAACATCGCGCGCGGGCCACGCCTTCCGCTCGTGCTGGTACCGACGACCGCGGGCACGGGGTCGGAAGTCACACCAATATCAATTATCACCACCGGAGCAGCGGAGAAGAAGGGCGTGGTCTCGCCTTTTCTGCTGCCGGACATGGCACTTCTCGATGCGGATTTGACCGTCGGTTTGCCAGCAGCGGTCACCGCCGCAACCGGCATCGATGCAATGGTGCATGCTATCGAAGCTTATGCTTCAGCTTCCGCCAACAACAACCCTTTGTCGCGCTCGCTGGCACGCAACGCGCTGCAACTGCTCGGCGCCAATATCCGCACCGCTGTGTTTGAGGGCGGCAACTGCGACGCTCGCGCCGCCATGCTGCTCGGCTCGCTGCTTGCCGGGCAGGCCTTTGCCAATTCTCCGGTTGCAGCTGTGCATGCCCTCGCCTACCCAATTGGTGGGCATTTCCATGTGCCGCACGGCTTGTCCAATGCGCTCGTGCTTACGCATGTGCTGCGCTTCAACCTGCCGGAAGCAGGCCACGTTTATGCAGAAATTGCAGCAGATGTTTTCCCGGAACTCGGCGCAGTATCGGCACAAAAACGTGCTGAAGCCTTTGTTGAAAAGCTGGCAGAACTCAGCCGTGAGCTTGGCGTGCCACAGACTTTGCGCGAAGTGAATATCACGGAAGACGATCTGCCCCTGCTTGCGCGCGACGCCATGAAACAGACGCGCCTTCTGGTCAACAATCCACGCAAGGTAACCGAGGCGGACGCCTTGGCGATTTATAAAGCCGCATATTGATAGCAACACAGACAATCTTATGAAAAAGGCCGGTTTTCACCGGCCTTTTTCGTTTCAATCAACAAATTTCGAACAGGCCCGCAGCACCCATACCTCCGCCGACGCACATGGTCACCACCACGTAGCGTCCATTGCGCCGTTTGCCTTCGATGAGGGCATGCCCGGTCATTCGCGCGCCCGACATTCCATAGGGATGGCCAATCGAAATAGCGCCGCCACTCACATTCAATTTTTCATTATCGATGCCAAGTTTGTCGCGGCAATAAAGCACCTGTGCCGCAAAGGCTTCGTTCAATTCCCACAGATCGATGTCATCAACCGTCAGGCCATGCTGTTTGAGCAATTTCGGCACGGCATAAACAGGGCCGATACCCATCTCGTCGGGTTCGCATCCGGCTACAGCCATTCCGCGATAAATACCGAGCGGCGAAAGGCCCCGCTGTTCCGCTTTCTTCGCTTCCATCAGCACGGAAGCCGAGGCACCGTCCGACAGTTGCGAGGCGTTGCCAGCGGTAATAAAGCCCCCCTGTGCCACAGTTTGACCACCGGAAAAGACCGGCTTCAATCCGCGCAAGCCCTCCAGTGTGGTTTCAGGGCGATTGCCTTCGTCCATCGCCAGTTCAACGCTTTTCGCGGAGACCTCGCCCGTGGCCTTGTCCTTGACAAGCATGGTGGACTGAAGCGGGACGATCTCGGCGTTCAGGCGGCCTGCTGCCTGTGCAGCTGCAGTGCGCTGCTGCGATTGCAGCGCATATTCATCCTGCGCTTCACGCGATATACCGTAACGCGCCGAAACAATCTCCGCCGTCTCGATCATGCTCATATAGGTGGCGGGCAGATGCTCCGTCAGCCATGGATCGTGCCAACGATGAACGTTCATATGCTCGTTCTGCACCAGCGAAATCTGCTCCACGCCACCGCCAATGGCAATCGTCATACCATCGCCGGCGATCTGTTTGGCGGCTGTTGCGATAGCCATCAACCCCGATGCGCATTGACGATCCATCGACTGGCCCGGAACTGAAACCGGAAGGCCAGCCCGCAACAAAGACGTGCGGGCGATATTCATATGGGTCGTGCCTTGCTGAAGCGCAGCACCGAGGACGACGTCCTCTACTTCAGCGCCATCGATGCCAGCCCGCTTGACCGCAGCGGCAATCGCGTGGCCCGCCAGCGCTGGCGCAGTCGTGTCGTTGAAGGCTCCGCGATAGGCTTTGCCAATCGGCGTACGCGCAGTTGATACGATTACAGCTTCTCTCATCAGAGCTCCTCCACTGATGCTGGAACGTAAAGCCTTTTGGCTAATTCTCTCAGTTCCGGAGTAAGCGGAACAGGCCGTCGCGTGTCTCGGTCCACATAGACATGCACATACTCACTCACTGCAGCGGTCAGCTCTTCGCCATCCTTGAAGATGCCAAACCCCCACAGCAAACTGGTATTGCCGATATGCTCGACGCGAACCCCAACAACGACATTGTCAGGGTAGAAAATCTCGGAGAAATAATTCGTTGAATTGCGCGCAACGATACCAATGGGGGTGGAGCCATTCAGCTCCAGAGCACCAGACGCAATAAGCGACCGGTTCAATGCTGCATCGCAATATTGCATATAGACGACATTGTTGACGTGACCATAAATGTCCATATCGCTCCAGCGCGTCTGCATCTCGTAGAACTCCCGGTAGCCTGACCGGGGTTCAGCCTTCGGGCGCGCTTTGGAGGCCGTCATTCGATAACCTCATTAGCGCGCGACGTCGCGATGATGCGATCCACATGCGCCAAACCAGCGTCGGTCTCGATGAAATTGGTCATGTCATCGATCTTTGTGAAAGCAGCGGCAACGGCTTCCGGTGTTCGCTCACCCTTCGGTAGATAAACCCCTTCACTTTCTACAATCGCCATACGGGCCACAGTCCCCGCACCAGCCAAAAGTACAGTGCGGCTTGGCGCCTGTTCACTGACGAGGAAGAGAGCAGCGGGAACGACATTTTCGGGTGCGAGGCGCACCAGCATTTCTTCGTCCAGCACATCGCCGGTCATGCGCGTTGCAGCAGTCGGGGCAATCGCATTGACATGAATGTCGTACTTGTCGCCTTCAAAATGCAACACATTCATCAGGCCGACGAGGCCCGCCTTGGCCGCTCCATAGTTGGACTGGCCGAAATTCCCATAAACCCCCGACGTGGAAGTCGTCATGAGGATGCGACCATAGTTCTGGCCTTTCATAATGTCCCACACAGCGCGACTGGCATTGGCCGAGCCAATAAGGTGCACGTCAACCACGGCGCGAAAATCGAACATTTCCATTTTCGCGAAGCTCTTGTCGCGCAAGATCCCGGCATTGTTGATGAGAATATCAATGCGACCGAATTCCTCGACCGTGCGCTTTGTCAGCGCCTGCATGTCTTCGAACTTCGTGACATTGCCAGCGTCAGCAATGGCAACGCCACCATTGGACCTAATTTCCGCAACAACCTTCTCGGCTGCTTCCGATGCTCCGCCGGTACCGTCACGGCTACCACCGAAATCGTTCACGACGACTTTTGCGCCGCGCGCTGCCAGTTCGAAGGCATAAGCGCGCCCAAGCCCTCCGCCCGCACCTGTTACAATTGCAACACGATTTTCATAAGAAATGGCCATGTGAACCTCAACCTACTGTTAATATGAGCCAATCAGCGGCCAGCGCTGGCTTTGCTTCGTCTTTGATTTCAACTGTCGCTCCAAGGATCTGGAGCTGGCCATTGCCCTTCGGCTGAACCGATTTCGAATTGAACGCACCACGAATGAAAGAACCCACCTTCACCGGCGCGAGAAAGCGGACTTTGTCGAACCCATAATTGATTTCAACCATACCCGCGGCAACCTCCGGCAAAACCTCACGACTGAGCTTGGTCAACAGGCCAAGCACGAGAAAACCGTGTGCAATAGTGCCACCAAAAACACTTTCCGTCGCTGCGCGTTCCGGGTCTGTGTGAATGAATTGATGATCATCGATCACGTCCGCAAACCGATCCACAAGCTGTTGATCGATCTTAATCCAGTCCGAGTACAGGAGCTGGCTTTCTGCGTTTGCAATGAGTGCTGACGCAGCAGAATTAGGGCTAATTTCCAAAATTACATCCTCCAGGCGTCGAGAAATGGACGGTAGCCGCATTAATCAACAACATACTGAGTAGTATGCACTTGAACATGGCTTTGTCTAGTGGCATTTTGGCATCGAAGTTTGCTAGGCTGGGCTGCCGCTTACCTATGCATAAATCGGAGTAGCAGATGGCTGACAGCCGCCGAAATAACCGAACGGACAGTACCGGGAATGTCGTAATCCTGGAAACCGCCGCTCAGTGCTTCATGGAGCAAGGCTTCGCCACAACAAGCATTGATGATGTGGCGCGCAGGATGGGTTCGACCAAAGGGCGCATTTATCACTACTACTCATCGAAGACGGATTTGTTCTTCGACGTGCATCGCGAAGGCATGGATCGACTGTTCAAGGCTGTCGAACCGGTCATGACGATGAACGGCTCGGGCCTGCACCGACTTGAGGAGATGCTCATGGCGCATGCGCTAGCCATGATGACCAACGTCGCTTTCGAAGCCGTGGTAGTGCAAGGCGTCCATATGCATAAACTGGCGGCAACCACGCCAGATCAGCGCCGCACACTCAACGAGCTTATTTCCATCCGACGCCGGTTCGAGGATTTGTTCAAGCAGATAATTCGCGACGGGATCGATGACGGCAGTATTCGGGAGGTAGATGTATCGATAGCGGCCAAAGCCGTACTCGGCGCGATCAACTGGTTGTCCATCTGGTATCAGCCGAGAAGCATTCAAACTGAGAACGACAAAATTGCCTTGGCCAAAGAGATCGTGAGCATCCAGATAAATGGGCTTCGTCGATCCAACTAAGTATTGCGATAACGAAACAAGCTGGGCCTCCCAAGCTTGATAAGTGAGGGTGAGTACAGCGATTTCAGATCGGCTGATGAGGAAATGGAAGAGTCTTGATGCTACTTAGACGGATCAAGCCCTCCGAATTGTCAGTCCGAACCCGCTCGTTGGTAGACCGCTGGTAGTGCATCTACCAGGCGGACCGGATGCAAAGGTATTATCAGGCACTATATGTAGGTGAAGTGCCGGATAAGTATATCCGGCGCCAGTCACCAAAGCGGGCCTTATTTAGCATCGACGATTTCCTTGGGGAGCGGTGTACCGAGGTATTTTTTTACCGCGTATTATAATTCAGCGCGTACCGGGCAACCGGCTGCCTAATTGGTTCTGGTGGCCGTGACGGCGGTACGAAGGCCTGCACGATTTCCCCCAACGGGAGTTTCAACAAAGCGGTCGAGCCGGAAGTTGGATGCTGTTTCAGACACAACACATTATGCGAAGGCGGTTTTATTTAAGCAATCAGCTTTTGGCTTAAATAGTGGGCGAGCTAGTCACCTGAATCTGAAGTTCGGTTCATTGTTTTCTGGCAGAAACGCTTGACCGACGCGAGGATTTGATCGGCAGATTTAACCCATTTGTAGGGTGTGGGGCTTTCGTTGTGTGCTTTGATGAAGGCATTAATGTCAGCCTCGAGTTCTGCTGTTGAACGGTGTGCGCCACGCTGTAACTGCTTTCGCGTCAGTTCTGCAAACCAACGTTCGACCTGGTTAATCCAGGATGCCGACGTAGGTGTGAAGTGAACATACCAATGAGGTCGCCGCGCGAGCCATGCTTTGATCTTAGGTGTCTTGTGGGTTGCATAGTTATCCATCACCAGATGGACGTCTGGCCCGTCGGGCAATTCGGCGTCGATCCGTTTTAGAAAGTCAAGAAATTCAGCGGCTCTGTGACGCTTGTAGCAACGACCGATTACCGCGCCAGTGGCAACGTCGAGCGCGGCAAATAGGGAAGTTGTGCCATTGCGCACATAAGTATGCGTCCGCCGTTCAGGGATACCCGGTGCCATTGGCAGAACTGGCTGCTCACGATCCAGCGCCTGGATTTGCGACTTCTCATCTACGCATAGAACAATCGCCCGATCTGGTGGCGACATATAAAGCCCAACAATGTCCTGGACCTTGTCAACAAACAGCGGATCGGTGGACAGTTTGAATGTCTCCGATCGATGTGGTTGCAAGCCAAAGGCTCGCCAGATCCGCCGGATAGTGGTGTGCGAAAGCCCGCTATTGGCTGCCATCGAACGGATGGACCAGTGCGTGGCATCTGTGGGTATAGTGTTCAACGTACGCTCAACAACCTGAGCAACCTGCGCATCGGAAACCGTTCGTGGTCGACCTGCACGATACTCATCTGTCAGGCCTTCAATGCCATCCTGTGCAAACCGGCGGCGCCACTTACCAACAGTATGTTCGTGAACACCCAGGCGTTCGGCAACCTCCTTGCTGTGCAGACCCTGAGCGCACAGTAAAATCATCTGGCAACGATCTGACAAGGAACGTGGCGCTTTATGCTTACGCACCTGGGATTCAAGGAACTTCTTATCCGCCTCGTTCAGAACGACGAGGTCCGCTGGCCGGCCAATCATGATAAAAACTCCTGTTCCTCTGACAGAAGCTAAACAATATGAGGCTTACTTTAGTTCCACCTGACTAGGACAAGCACTCTTAATTAAGGGTCGACGCCATCATCGGTAGGCACACGCAAAAACTTCCTGGAAGTATATTTCCGCTTTCAGTGGCTCAAGCGCCGCCGATAGTGTTCACAGGTTGTCGGTTCCCGACAACACGGACGATAGCGAACCATCCATAAGATCATTGATTGCTGTAGACACGGAGATGTCAGGCCTTACCGTAGAAGCGGCGGCGATCGACGGTGCGGATGCTACTTGCTGATGTTGCGGCCATCAGCAGTGATCGGTGAAACTGGCAGGCCGAGCGGGATTCGAACTTTTATGCCGAAGCACTCGACTGGCGCTCCGCCATTCCATAGTCTATGTCAGCTTTCGGGGACTCTTAAGCATCAGTCAAAAAGACCGAAGTAAAACGCTTTCAACAACGTTCCCAATCTTTGGACCTTATTGACTGAATTTTGAAAATTTGCACCCAGCCGCTCTCGCCGCCGCGGCGGCCGCTGCTGACTTTACATCGCGACCCGCACTGCCGCCGCCGAACCGCCCACGTATTTCCGACGCGGTGTTTAACTCTCCACGGGAAAAGGCCCGTGTCCGAGCAATGGCGGCGCGAGGGCGCTCATCGTCGGAGCGCTCGGCTTCGAACAAATAAAGGACGCGCTCAGCGCATATGGCAGCCCATTCCGCGACCAAACGCCGATCTGACACGCTGAGCGTCTGCACCGAAATCTTCATTGCCGTGACCTGTAGTGCTTCGACCGAAAACTTGTGGTCCGGCAACTTATATCTTCACGTCGCCCAAAACCAGAATGTCCGCTTCCCACCTCATCCTGGTCGTTAGCAGCAAGAAAAAGCGGAACTTCCGTTTTGGGAAGCATGTGAATGTATCGCTAACGTCTGGATTGGAGGCGCAATGCGGACGCACATCTTCTCCGCAATCAGGGCAGCGAGTGATTGGGGTGGCTTCTATTACTCATAAATATGTGGTATTGAGAGCGATAGAAACGGATTTTATCCCTCATGCCCTGGAATTGGACACAGCCTGATTGGCCGCATTTTCGCTATGACGCATCCGCGCTCGTGGCACTGGAACAGCGATTTCTGCTCTCCTCCGGCGAGGTCATCGGCGCTGTGCGCCACATTAATCCCGACGAGCGCGACCGATTGCGCATCGAACTCTTGAGCGACGAAGCGATCAAGACGAGCGCGATCGAAGGCGAAACATTGGATCGCTTAAGTGTCCAGTCATCGCTCAGGAGACAGCTTGGCCTGGACACGGACCGGCGTTCAGTGCAACCGCGTGAATATGGGATCGCGGAAATGACGGTCGACGTTTATGGCACCTATGCCCTGCCGCTTGATGATGCCACTCTCTTTCGGTGGCATACCATGTTGATGGCAGGTAGTCGACATCTGGAAAGTATCGGTGCTTATCGCAGCCATTCCGACGCTATGCAGATCGTCTCTGGCCAGCTGGACCGTGCGACGATCCATTTCGAGGCGCCGCCATCAGCGCAGGTGCGAGACGAAATGCGTCAGTTCATATCGTGGTTCAACGCAAGCGCTCTGACCAGCGGCACGCCCCTCCCCGCGCTTACCCGCGCCGGGCTTAGCCATTTGTGGTTCGAAAGTATCCATCCGTTTGAGGACGGCAATGGGCGGCTTGGTCGCGCGCTGGCCGAGAAAGCACTCGCCCAATCGCTGGGGCAACCAAGCCTGATCATGCTCAGTTTTACCATCGAACAGCAACGGAAGGCCTATTACGATCAGCTGGAAATCCATCAGAGAACCCTCGACGTCACCGAATGGTTGGTGTGGTTTTCCCAAACCGTGCTGAGGGCTCAGCAAGCAACACTGGATCGCGTCGCCTTCTACATCGCCAAGGCGCATTTCTACGACCGGTTCAGGGGGGCGTTTAATCCCCGTCAGGAGAAAGTCATTGCGCGTCTGTTCGAGGCAGGACCGGGGGGCTTTATCGGTGGCCTCAGTGCCGACAACTATCTGGCCATAACAAAGACCTCACGCGCAACCGCCACCCGCGATTTGCAGGATTTGGTCGACAAGGGCGCGTTGACGCGCAGCGGTCAGCTTCGCTTCACCCGATACGCACTGAACTGGCGAGCACGTCATTGACGACAACATACTGGAAACGGTATTGCCAAGTTGTTTGTGATTGGTGCACGGGCGCGCGGCGGTTGCTTTTTCAAGCCGTAGGTTGTACCGGCGGGGACGAAAGACGGTATTTATCTGATCGTGGGCTGAGGAAGCGCTGTGCTTGGCGGGGCGATTTGAACCGCCCCATCATCTTCTCTCTCTTCCTGGTTTGGCGGTGTGCGTTTTCAATTCTGTTGTTCAGGCCGTTGTTGGCCCGATGATCAGCATCCGGGGCCAGATTTTGTATCGGCTTGATAGAGCTGCGCAGCTTGTCCGTTACGACGACACGCGGTTCACCGAATTGCTTGACAAGTCCAGAGAAAAAGCGCTTGGCAGCCTTGGTGTTGCGGCGAGTTTGAACCAGAATGTCGAGTACGTCACCATCGGCGTCAATGGCCCGCCATAACCAGAATTTCTTTCCGCTGATCGTGATGAAGGCCTCATCCATATGCCACTTATCGTTTGGCCTGGGCCGGTTCCTGCGAATGCAAGCGGCAAAATGTTGGCCAAAGAGCGTGATCCAGAGACGAACCGATGATAGGCCCAGACGGCGTAGACGACAACTTCACGGGGAAAACGAAACCCCTTCAAACGAGGGAAAGTGCTCGGTAAATTCTTGTCGCCTAGATAGAGGAAACGCTGCGGTCAAACAACTTGGCAATACCATCAAGCTTGCTCGGCCGTTCCGGCGCCCTGAACGTCGGTTCGATAATATCCGCGCTCAAATACTTCGCAATTGTGTTGCGCGTCAGCCCCGTATGTCGGCTGATTTACCGGATCGACTGCTTCTCGTGCAGCGCCATCCGACGGATGATACTTAAAAGCCCCATGTGGATCACTCCGTTGCCCCGTCGCTCACCGCGTTGGGGGAAGGTTTCTGCACGATGGTGATGCAGATGTCGATGGCTTTCTGTCGTTTTCATTGAGTGTTCAGAACCGGCGCAAGTCACGCGCCGGCTATGCCTTTGCCCATCACGTGGAAGCTGTGCTGAAAGCACATAAGATTGCTTACAAGCGTGAAGCAACCACTGAGAAACGCAATGCAGCAGATTTTCTGTTTCCGGATGAGGCATCCTATGCCAATCCCGCCTTCCCCGCAGAAAACCTTCGCATGCTGGCAGTCAAGACGACCTGTAAAGACCGCTGGCGACAGGTCCTCGCTGAAGCGAACAGGATTTCAGAAAAGCATTTGCTGACCCTTGAGCCCTCAATTTCCAGAACCCAGACCACGGAAATGCAGGCGCAGTCGCTGCGGTTGGTCCTGCCAAAAAGCATTCACACGACCTATCACAGCGATCAGCAGGAATGGCTGATGAATATCGGGGAGTTTCTCGGGCTGGTAAAAAGCTCATAGAGGTCTCTCTAACAAGTCAGTTTATTTTTTCGGAGCCCCGAGGCCAAACTATGGATGAGCTAATCGCGATCGTGACACGTTTCAGGCGCGCCATCGAAGAAACTGATCGCGGCAATTTACCGGTTTAGTTCAGGGATTTCCCTGCAGGTGCCTGTGGCGATACATCGCTACTACTCGGTTTTTATCTGAAGCAACAGGGATTGGGGAGTTGGGATGGCACCGTAACTTTAACCTGTGCACAGATGCGTGTTGATCTATGATGTCGTGATTGGTCAGATTACAGGCGCGCGATATTGCGCCAGACAGCGTTGGCTGTTTGGCGTAGTTCGCGGTGGATAGCAGAGGTGAAGCGGTCGACGCAGCATGGCGCGCTGAAGTTCTATCACGACGTTGGCTTCGAGCAGAATAAGACAGGCTTTCAGATTCGGCGCATTCCACCTCGGCCTTCGTGAGGCGTCACATATAAATCACCGGTGAATGCCCTGATATCCGTCTACCGTATATCTGTGCCCCTTTTATGTTCAGGAGCCTTCGGTGTCGCGAGCAAGATCGAAGTTCCAGCCGAGAGGCTCGACAGCGCTTCGCAGAGCACGCCGTTCGCGCCGGTGCTCGGCTTCCTTGAAAGCCTTGTCGCTATCGGCGGTGGTTATGCCGGTAATTGGCGTTTTCTTTCGGCTGCGGCTCATCGTTTTCAACCCTCTTTGCCTGGAGAGTAGCTGCTCCAAACGAGTTCAAGCTCAAGCCTGTCCGTCTGTGTTGTTTACCGAGTATTGATGGAATCCTCGGTAGCCCAGTCTCTCTATAGATGCATTATTCGCTCGGGGCGACAAATAAAGAAAGGCTAAGCCAACGACCCTGGGTTGAGATAGCAACCTCTTGAGCCCATCATAGCTCAGTCCAGTTTGAGCCTGTCAGCCAGTCGCGCCATGAGATCCATTCGTTCATGAAAAATTGCCACCACCAGGGCAGGCGCACTCTCGCGCGGCAAACAAAAAACGTAATGATGCTGGCAATGTGCCATCCGCAACTCTGGAAAGAGTGCGCTCATATCCTTGAAAATGCCTTGTCCGACCGCAAGGGCGGCAATTCCTTGTTCCAGTTTGCCGACATAGCGGCGGACTTGCGCAGCGCCCCATTGTTTGCGTGTGTAGCGGATAATATGGCGCATATCGGCTTCCGCATGTACCGTAAGAATATAGGCTGTCAAGCGCGATCCCCGCCGAGTTCATCTTCCAGAATTTCGGCTACGCTTTTGGTGGATATATCCCCTGCCAGACCATCGCTGATGCGGCTTCCCAGCAAGGCTTTCAGCTCTTGCCATGCCTGATCAGCATTGGCATCGCCGGGGAACAAGCGTTCGAGGGCGTATTGCTTGATAGTCTTGCCCTGCAAGGCCGCCAGAGCCTTAAGGCTCTGGTGTTGCTGGTCCGTTATGTCGATTGTCAGACGGCTCATGGGGCTGCCTCCGTATAAATACACAAACCCACATTAGCACATTTGCGGAGATTTCGCTACCACCATTCTTTACCAATCAGTACAGTTACCCCAGAGCTTCACTGAACTTGGATTTGCCAATACAACTGGAAGAACGCTGCGACGAAAGCGCCCGGAAACCAGTATTACAGGTTGGAGCGCAAGCAGAATTGATGCGATGCTAGATGCGGCCATCTTGGGGCGTGTAAGGTAGAAAGATAATTCCACCACAATGGATGACATGTTAATCAAGGGCCAGATGACGCATTCTCACCTACAGGAAAGATCGAAATTGAATCGTGCTGTTCACTCACTTTTTGTTTTCAGACTATCCGGATTGTTTCTGGCGCTAATCTTTTTTGCTACCGGCTTTGGCGATCCAGGTTATGCCGCAGAGCAGACAACCCCTGTTACGAAAGTCAGCGGTTCCAAGCCTCCTTTGCGCAAACTCAATGCGAACCCGAAGCAAGCTTATGAAATCCGGCTGAAACTCGAAAATGTTTCCGATATCTCGCCAGTGGATCGAGGTAGCGCGCTGTTTGCATCGGTAGAGGGTACTATGCAGTTCGATGTCCGCAATGCGGCCAAATGTGGCAAGAGCCGCTGGCTTGCCGGCAACGTACCCGTTATCTCAAGCCATGAACCATTCCGTCTTTCACCCATTTCGGCGACCGAATACGCCGGTACAGTGTATACCGATCTGATTCTGGATGAGGATTACTATGGACGTGGCGTGTGTCACTGGCAAATGACCGAGGCTCGCGTCGCTCTCACAGCACGCGATCGCGAAGACGACACCCGCTTTGTTGCTGACTTGACTGCACAAAAGATGAGCGCCGGTGATACGCAGCAGCGCTATTTCTGGAAAGGGTATTATCCGCACTTCGAGCAGGGGAAATTCGCTGATTACGGTATAGCCCAGCTGTCGACTGTAGAGAAAAGCAAGCGCGATCAGTACTTCACGATCACCTTGTCGGCCAAGGCGATCGGCCAGTAACTGGATCTTTTGCAAGACGTGGGCCAAGACGAAAATGGCGACTGTCCATGCGACAGCCGCCATTTTCTTTAACCTCTAAGAGCCTGAATCATAATGAACGTAACGATATCAGGCTCTTGCGATCCTTCGGGTGAGGAAGCGGATATTTGCGATGTAGATCCACGCTTCAGAGGAAGCGATGGTTTTCTCGAAGTCCTTGGTCAGTCTGCGACACCGTCCCAGCCATGCAAATGTGCGTTCGACAACCCATCGACGCGGGAGTAGTTGGAAACCTTCAGCGCGATCAGACCGCTTGACGATTTCCAGTGTAAACCTCCCGACCTTTTCCAGCCTGCCTTTGAGCTTTGGTCCTGCGTATCCGCCGTCAGCAAAGATATGCCGCAACCACGGCCAACGTTTGAGAATGGTTTTCAAGACATCCGGCGCGCCGTCTCTGTCCTGAATGCCCGCAGAATGGATCACGAGACCAACCATCAGGCCGAGAGTATCAACCACAATATGACGTTTGCGACCGTTGATCTTCTTCCCCGCATCAAAACCTCGTATTCCGCCGCTTTCCGTGGTTTTCACCGACTGGCTATCGATCACACCAGCCGTGGGGCTGGGCTGCTTGTCGGCCTGTTCACGCGCAATCATCACAAGTGTGTTGTTGATGGTCCGCAGCATGCCATCATCTCTCCAGCGGTAGAAATATTTCTGCACCGTGGAGAATGGTGGGAATTCAGTAGGCAAAAGCCGCCACGCACCGCCCGAAGAAGCTATATAAAGAAGCGCGTTCACCACTTCTCGCAGGTTTGTCTTTCGAGGGCGACCGAGATGTCGTGGCAAAGGCATCAGCGGTTCGAGCACAGACCATTCCGCATCCGTTAAATCGCTTGCATAACGCGAATTGCGACGCTCATACTGTCGGCGAGCGGTTTCAGTCCAGGCCATCGTGATCTCCATCGTATGTCAGAAATCCGATTGAATCATAACCTGC
>NZ_JBCAUP010000046.1:0-21244 GCF_038433355.1 Brucella cytisi | reverse complement strand
GCGGCTTTGATCAATTGACGGATGGTTGCCGACTTATGGCTGCCGAGATTGTCCATGACGACAATGTCGCCTGGCTTGAGCACCGGGACCAACTGCTGCTCGACATAGGCGCGGAAACACTGGCCGTTCATCGGTCCGTCGAAGACACAGGGTGCTGTAAGCTGATCGTTTCTCAAAGCGCCCAGGAATGTCAGCGTGCGCCAGTGGCCATGCGGTGCAAATGCCCGCAGTCGCTTGCCTTTTGGACCCCAGCCTCTGATCGGCGACATGTTGGTCTTGATCCAGGTCTCATCAATGAAGACCAGCCGTTCGGGATCAAGGTGATTTTGCAGGGTCTTCCAGCGCTGTCTTTTGCGAGCGACGTCGGCACGAGCTTGCTCAAGGGCGAATAGTGTTTTTTTTGAAGCGCAGCCCTTCACTGCGAATGAATTCCCAGATCGTATTGTGCGAGACGGAAATACCCCGCTCGGTCAACGCCGCCTTCAGGCCATGGAGTGTCAGGTGTGGGTTCTCGGCGAGCCGTTGCACAATGATATCACGATGCGGTTCGAGTATCCGCTTGCGGTGGCCGCCCATCTTGCCGGGATGAACCGATCCGGTCGCACGATGGCGCTGGGACCATTTTACGACTGAAGATGCGGCAATTTCAAACCGCGTCGCCACTGAACGAACGCTTTCGCCACTCAGCACGGCGGCAATAACGCGCTCTCGAAGATCATTCGATATCGGTGCGGTCATCCAACGCTGGCCTCCATCCAGCCAGCATCAGTGAATCAGAACAAAACTGATTTGGGAAGCGCATTCGATTCAGAGAAAAACGGAAACGCTCTAATGGATCGTCATGTTACCCGGGACAAATCCGACACGGTGTCGGTTCTCGGTCTCCTCTCTCTCCTCATATTCTGTCCACAGACTATCCGCCTTCCTGTCGCAATAAGCAGCCATCCAGTTCCAGAAACGTAGCTGCAGAGATAGAATCAAACGCATTGCAGTCATCCCCGGCTCGGCTCCTCGAAGCTTGGCGCATAAATGCCGATCACGCGGCCAACGAGGCAATCACACGAATGATCGAAGCTGTCGCCTTCACTGGCATACGGTCCCTCGCTCCAAGCGCCAGTGACCATCTGGGCCTGCAATGAACTGATCCCGCGGCAAGCCTTCTGAATGCTGCCTGTCCAGCTCCCGACGTATCTGCCGCAGTTCGTCGTTTCGCACGGCTCCGACTTCCCATCCATCTTGAGGCCGATCACTGCACCGCCACGTGATGCCAGTTTTCCGGCGCACCATGCAGATATGATGCTGATGTCGTCTCGGCCCGAAGCTGACCACATAGAGCTCGCCGTGTACCGGCTCTCGATCGTTCTTATCGACAATGACAAATTCCCCTGGTCGCACGTGGGGCATACTGCTGGCGTCCGTGCACGGAAAGGTCACGCACCCCTCCAGCACTTTCTCGAACATCACCAAGGCGCGAAGGCCCGGCTGCATTGTGACAATCTCACTCATGTGACTTCTCCACCTTACTGGCATTTGCTGCCTGCTGCGAAATAGGGTCTTGCTGGGATTTTGCGCTGCCAAACATGACCGGCCAGCCTTTGCTGTGGCTGCGAGGAAGGATCACGGCCATGAACTCGCCATCCTGCCATTCGTCCAACGCATCTGACATATTATTTGCAAGGTCATTCAATTGGTTGACGGGCAGCTTCAGCGATGGAGCGTCTACACCACTCGATGCGAAGCCGTACCGATAGCCGCGGCTAGCATCTGGAAAGACCATCGCATACTCAGGACGATCACCGTCATCGACGCTGGCCAACGTGTCGGATACCCACAAGCCGCACCCGCAGTCTTTGCTCATCTTCTTCCATGATTTGGCGTCCACCTATTTTGGTGGACACTTCATGCCTGAGAGCACTGCGCTTCAGAAGGTGTGCAGAAATTCTGCGCTTACGTAAAAACAACGAAAATATTAAGCGATTTAAGTATTTTTCATCAATTAAATTAACCGCAATATATTAATAGTTTGACAAACTTTATTTAACCACTAAAATAAAACCATCGAGATTTTCTTGCTGAGCTTTGATCCTTGCGCGATTAGCACCGTGCCCTGAACGAAAACTCCCTTTAAAAAATCGTTTCATCTCTGCGTTTTTCAAACGCAGCTATCAATATTGCTATGAAAGGGGTTCACATGAACACCGGCACAGTTAAATGGTTTAATGCAGCAAAAGGCTTTGGCTTTATTCAGCCTGACAATGGCGGCTTGGACGCATTTGTTCATATTTCTGCAGTTGAGCGCGCAGGCTTGCATACGCTCAATGAGGGCCAGAAACTGACTTATGACCTGGAACAGGATCGTAAGTCTGGGAAAATGACTGTTTGTAATTTGCAGGCAGCGTAAATGAGGCTTCTTCTTTCTTGTGACCACGGATGTACTGGCACGAATGAAAGAAGTTGGCTTTAGGGTCGGGCATTCGCCCGACCTTGTTTATTTTAATTGTTCGGCAAGGGAGCCAACACGAAAGAGAGAGTAAAATGAATAACCATGAAGAGAATATCGGCCTTACCGTACCCGCCACTAATCTTAGCATATTGAAACATGCTGTTGCTACGCCGCGCGAGATTGAAGACGCGCACAAACAGATGTCATCCCCCTCAGAAGATTGGACAAAGCTTTCCAATATACTTAGGCGGTCATGCGGTGGCTCATCGCGAAAGCGTTCTTTTCGTAGATAAGCGCCCAAAGGGTGTGCACGACTGGCTACATTTACCTTCGCGTTTCCACAGCTTTCAGCCTCTCCGCGAAGTATATGATCTTGTTCAAGTCATACATTCGACTGGCCGCGTCTTTTTCCCCGAACCGATAGCAAGCCTTGAAGATGTTGCCGAGCGCAAAGGACATGCCTTTCTGCTCGATCAGATCGTTCAGTTCAATCGCTTGTGGCGGTAGCTTGTAGTAGCTCGTGCTGCCGCCGTCGGAGGTGATGGCACGCGGGTCATAGACGGGCTGGCCTTCTAGGACTGCACCTACGCGCGCCCATTCAGCCGTCTCACGGTCAATTCGTGCATCTGGAACCATTAGATTTCCTCTCTCACTTTCCGCTTCGGCTCTTCGAATTTCTCGGTTACTGCCCCGCCCGCAAGCAGTCCCCGTACCGAAGTCAGCTTATCGCGAACTAGCGGACGAAACCGACGCGCCGCAAACGGCGGATTGTCATATCCGAACTGCGGGCAGATGCCTCGATCGACGCCCTTCAGGTGAACGCCGATGTAACTGCCCTGTGTGTAATGCTCGAACGGGCGATCCAGCTTATGGTGTAGACCTCGCCTTCCTTGATCTCGATGAACTGCTCAAAGCCGACCTTGGCGTCGATGCAGACGACCTGATCGCCAACGTTGAAGTGGATCATGGCGTCTCCCCGATCATTTCGAGGGCTTTTGTATAGCGCACCCGATGTTCCTCGTCGTCGCCGTAAGTGCACAGATTATCGCGCAGGTCTGCGATTTTGACCGGTCGCGCGATAGGGTTAGAGCAGGCCCTTTTGACAAACACTAAGTAATCTTCGTCATCGCGACGGGTGATCGCATTCAAAGCCAGCACGATGTCATCATCAAAACCGAACGAATAGATATCGTTCAGGGAGGTATTCGTGTGCTCGATCATGTCGTGCATAACAGCGAGGATCTGCGTTTCGCGCGTCTCCTGAGCCATCATAACGCGCAGTGGATGCAGAATGTACGGATCGCCGTTATCGCTCTTCTGGTCCATATGCGCCGCTGCCGCCACCGCAATTGCTGTTTCAAGGTTACTCATGGTTTTCTCCTGCGGCGCTTTCAAGCAGCTGCGCTTGCTTCAATATTGCGGAACTCGACCAGCACGCCAAATCGCTTGGCCCGATCAATGCCTTCGATCATACCACCGCTGATGCCACGGTCACTGTAAACAACGCATTTCTCCGCTACGTGATACCATGCGAGGCCAGCCTCAATGCCCCACTTGTGTTCAAATTTATTGCGGTCGTCCAGCACTTGCGTGTGCAGCAAGTGGCTGACAATGGGCGCTTCGCCTCGTCGCAGGCTATCCAGCAGGCAGGAGCGGGCGTAGGCCTTGTTGCGCTCAACGTCACCGCCGTAGGGGGATTCGATGATGACGAGTGCCGGTCGCTGGGCAACTGGCACAAATCTATAGGCCGTCACGAAGCCCATAAATGTATCCCGCTTCAACTCTACCTTGTATCCGGGTGGCGTCTCTGGCGGGTCAACAAATCCTTCAAGTGCAATCCAGCCGCATGGCACATTGTCGTTATAAGGTGTTGGCAGGTAACTTATAACCTTCCCGCCTGCCCTCTTCTGCCGCCCTTCAACAGCCGCTCGCGCGGCGCGGTCTTCTGCTTCTTCAAGCATATTTTTCCTCGTTTTTGTGGTGTGGTGGTTAGTCTTATGGTTAATGAATAGAAAATATCACATTGATTTTATTTAATGTTTGCACCTTCGTCTGTTCATCTGGCGTTCAGTTCGCTCCCGATATCTTGCGGACAACAAAGGAGAGCATTCATGTTCAAGAAAGCTGTACTAGCCGCCATCGCAATAACTTTCGTTGCCGCACCAATGGCACAGGCTCGCGATTATCATCACAGCAAACCTGCTCCACATCGCTATGAGCCACAGCGCCCGCATCACGGTAAGGAGTTTTATCGCCATGATCGCCGCGACTATGGCCGCCATCAGTGGTCGAAGGGGCAGCGTTACAGCGATTGGCGTCGCCATCAGGAAATCCGCGACTACAAGCGCTATGGCCTTCGTAAGCCTGGCCGTGGCCAGCATTGGGTAAAGGTCGACAACCAGTACCTTCTCATTGCAGGGGCCACCGGACTGATCGCAGGCATTCTCGCTGCACAATAGGACAACCACGTTAGAGGCGGGCAAATGCCCGCCTTTTCTCTTTAGGCTGCGGCCTGCATAGGCTTGTTATCGTTGGCAGGCGCGATCCCGGTAAGCCTCCGCGCGACGCAGGAGTTCTTCGTGTGGAAGGCGCGCACCCGCGCCCTGTCTGTCATGGGACATACAGTCTTCTCGTGTTTGGTTGGTAGTCGTGGTGATAGGCGCTAAAAATGGCATACGGTGGCCTCATGCAGGCGCAACAAAAAAGGCCCGCTGCTGGCGGACCCGAAATTGCGCAAACTGTGATGATGGTTACAGGCCGACCTTGTAGGCCTGCTCGATATCGGTCACCGGAAAGAACGTGAGCCCGTGCAGCTGCTTGGCCGCAAATCCAGAGCTGCAGATGAACCCCGCGACATATTCGTCGTTGATGCGCGCTTCGCCATGCTTCGGCCTCGTCTTTCGTAGGAGTTGGAAGTCGCTCGGCTTTGCCAGCGGCAATAGCGCGATTAGCGCAAGGCGTGGTCACCAAGCCGACGTAGCCTGCCGGATACCGGATCGTCACAGCTGCAATGGGGATGAAGTCGTAAGTGGCTGTGAAGTGGAGCCAAGGCATGTGAGTTTACCTTTGGATAATTACAGGACCCGTAAAAACACCGTACGTTGCCAATCGGGTATGGCGGGCTTTCGCGCACGAGCAGAGGTAAAACGATGAAAAAGTCACTGGATGATATGCAATACGACTTCGGAAAGATTTTCGTGACGGCAGGAATGGCCCCGGTCTTACTCAGCCCTTTTCTACCGGACCATCCATTTGAATCCACCTGGACTTTTTTCGTGAGTTCAGCGGCACTTATAGTTGGAATACTTCTGCTAAGAGCCTCAATGAAATAATCTTGTGCGATTGGATTAGATCGTAAAAAGGCCTATGGGAATCGCGCAGCCATCGTGTTGCGCGACCAGGGCATCGATTACTCCACAAGAAAAAGGGCGCCGTAGCGCCCTGAATTCAGTACCATCTTCTCTTGTAATACCCATCGCGGTAATAGTGCCGATGATGATTACGCCAGCCGTTGTGTCTGTAATAGCGGTGTGAATGCCAGCGTGGTCCACGGTAATGCCGGTGATGCGAGCGCCAATGGTTGCGCTTATAGTAATGCCGCTTCTTCCAATGTTTCCGTGAATGATGTCCGCGATGATCCCGGGCCTGCTCAACATTCGAGCTAACGTCCGGCTTTGCAACATTCAATGTTGGTGCGGCTTGCGCTGCACCAGCCCCAATAAGCAGCCCGATGCCCAGAACCCCAGCAATAAGTCCTTTAACAAGCTTCATTCTGCATACTCCTTTCAAGACGCATCCTGAAAGATTATGCATGAACTTGCGATGAACGGACAATCGGAGCGCTATTCTTCCACTGGCAATGTGCGCCACCCCCGATATGGTGCCAGAAGCGCCCGAACATGACGCGGCAGAACGGCATTGTCTTCGGCCTTCATGTCAGGTTCCCGGTTCTCGTACAGATCAGCCGCGACTAACAAAATTGCTGCCGTGATAGGCGGCGTCACCACAATGCCGTCCGGCAAGGTTGGCGTCGCGCCCGTTCCCACGATCTCACGGTCGACATATTCGACGACGATCGTTTCAGCCGCAGCCAGATATACTTCAAGCTCGGCATCCTCGTCGTCATGAAACACACGGAGATGTTTTTCCAGTAGATCAAGCTCAACCAGTGCCATCACCACCACCCTCCGGCGGCGTTTCAGGCTCCGGTTCTGGCTCGGGGCTGGGTTTGGATCGACGATTCCCGCCCCGGTGTAGCTCGCCACCCGGCGCTTGCGTGTCTTCACCTGCAAGGTTGCGCGGTCAATTGCCGCTCACGTAAGCGTTGCCAACGGGATGTCTTGCAAAGCTTGCGGTAAGCAGCGGCTTCCGTGCTGCGACGATCACCTCCAAGCAACTTAAGAAACCAATATAAGTAGCTGCTTGTCAGTCTTGAACATGTGTGATTTCTTTCGCCGGCGATAGGTTAAAGGAGAGGAAAATTGCCTAAACTCATCATCAAAATCTTACCAATTTTGCTACTTCCGTTGGCGATTACTGGGTGTGTAAGTACTGAGGATCAACAGGCGGCCGATCAACAGAAATGCTCATCATACGGCTTTGCACCAGGTACTGACGCTTTTGCGAACTGTATGATGAATAGGGACTGGAAACGCGACGATGACCAGCGTCAAACTATGCAGTCATTAGAACAGCAAGACAGACGAGACAGACAACGACTAAATCAATTAGATAATACTGCGGGCACATCGGCAGGGATGATTGATAACCGCCCTCAATTTGATAAAGACGGCAACCCAAACTTTGACACTCAAGGTAATTATATCGGATGTCACGGCGTAGGTTGCCAAGTGGATAATCCTGACTCCAATTAATTTCACTCAATGCCAATTGGTTGCGGGCATCGGGATCTAACCCACGACCCCTTGCCCCCAGTCAAGTGTGCTAGCCGGCTCCCTGCATCAAGAAATATCCGAACTGGAACAGACGTGGTTGCGCTGCGTTCCTTAAAGACGAACAGTCGGGAGAAGGAACGATGAATAATAACGAGATGAAAGCCTGCATTGACGCTTGTTTGGCTTGTTATCAGACATGCATCGGGATGGCGTCTACCCATTGCCTTGAGGAAGGTGGCGAGCACGTTGAGCCCGTTCATTTCCGAACAATGCTTGCTTGTGCCGAAATATGTAGGACGTGCGCACATACCATGCTTTTGAGGACGCCTTTACATCAGGCGGTGTGCAAGGCTTGCGCTGAAATATGTGAGGCCTGTTCCAAAAGCTGCGAAAATCTCGATGGGATGGACGAATGCGTCGCAGCTTGCGATTTATGTGCCGCAACATGCCGGGAGATGGCTGCTTAGTTGCTACGCAAAACATGCATAAGAGTGGAACAATTCATTGCTCTTCCCCGTTTCGGTTTGGCAATTCAAAAGGAGAATGAAACGGCACAGACAACCGAAGGCATGCTTTCCGAACAGATTGACACACTGCGCAAGGAAGTCAGCAGTCCATGCCGTTGGTAGCGGCAGGATGAGGGTGGAGCGGCACAATAAATGCGGTGTTAATGGACAGGTACAAAGCGAGGCGTTACCCTGACGAGGGGCAAGGCGCTTTGCGGTCCTCCAGCTACACCATTCACCGGGGGCGTCTTGTCGCCAACCTCAGTTCAGGTTGTATTTTTGAATTGGCCAGAATCAGGAAAAGCGCGCACTTCTCAAATTACGAGAACTGCGCGCTTTGTGCGTAAGTTTCTATATAAGAACTCTTACGCACCAAAAGCAGCGTGCATTTGCGAACTTCTTTTAGGGTTTTTCGAGAAGTGCGCAAAAAGAAGTGCGCAGCATCAGAAGTTGTCTTTTGATTGTGACAGCGGGTTGTATAGTGGGCGATTTGTCTCTAACCAAGGCTAGAAAGATAGGAAGCGACGGCAGTCCAATTTTCGCCTACTGTCGCTTCTAAGGAGATCGACATGGGCAAGCGCAAGATGGTATCCGACATCAAGAAACCGAACTACGAATACGGAAAACCGTTGACGTTCTTTGAGGCTCAACTGTTCTCAGTCATTTACAAGTTCTGTCACCGTCTCAGCATCCGTATTCTTATTCCTTTGTGCAATTTTCAGCGTTTGGTTCATTAATACAGGGGGAACCTACGGCATTATGGGCAAGAACGGCATCACTCCCGATTGGTCGCAGCAATAACAATGCGGGACCAAAGCCCCGCTTTCCAGACCCTCAGTAGCCACTTACTAGCGTAACAGCAGGAACTAGAACTTCGCACCGAGCCGCATTGCAAAAGCGTGGTCTCGCGCGCCAGAGCCGCCGAAGCTGGTCTGATATTCGATGCCGAGGGCATAAGGAAGCCCGCCAAGCGCGCTGTAGCCCAATGCGGCCCGGCTCGATCCTTGGAAATCATGCGCGTATTCTGCCCGCAAGCCCGGCGTCAACCTCCCCCATGTGCAGTCGTTGCCAATATTCCGCCTCTTGTTGGGGCCGCCCGCCAATGGCGACTAAAATGTAAGGCTGACGAAGAACGGTGGGAACGAGAGCGCCACGAGAAATACGAGCAGCAGAGACTAAAAGAAATCGATGACCGGCCAGCCTCAGAATGACATCATTGGGCAAGACAGCGCCTCGCAGACCTCCATCCATTCAGGGACGGCGCCCATAGTATTTTCACTCGAATTGCGGCTGTTAAAGAGCGATGGCAGTAACTGCTGGCTGCCTACCGTTAAAGCAGCGTGCATTTGCGTATGCTTTTTAAGGTAACCCCGAGAAGTGCTCGTTACCTAGGGTTGTATTTTTATTGTGACAGCGGGCTGTAGAAAAAGGCTGGAAACGGCTCTTTGGGCGTGCTCGGATCTTGTTTCAAAACCAGATTCAGGATTCAATCGCTAACGGGCAAAAGGGGCAATCATGCACACTACGAAACCAACACTTGCTGACATGCGGCACGTTTTGGTCGAGGACAATTCCGAAATCGCGTCCTGGTAAGCGTGTGACTAACACAAGCCTCGATTGGCTGTCGCTGTCGCAAACTAGACTTAGTTTAGCGGGTCGTCTTTGAGGGGCCTCGTCTGCAAGCAAAAATCCAGACTTGATCTGGAACGGCACGTTCTTTGCACGTTGCCATGGTTGCTCGTTTGCGCCGCCAGTTAGGATCAATCCAGCCAACGAGGCAACGCATAAGCTAAAATCCTAAGCGAATTAATCATGCGATATGCCCCCCGAATAAGCGGTAACATACTATAAAAACAGTGGCCTGGAAGTCGATGCGTTGGTAATCTTCCCTCATGAAAAAAGCGAAGCTCAAACCCCGCTTTCTTATTCGTAATTCAACCTCTCAGTCGCTTCTCTACACGCCATCAATGAATTCAGATATCGTATTGTTTCCTGGCGAAATCACCAAGACCAGCTGCGTCCAAATTCTTCAACGGCGCCAAAAAAGTGACCTGAATAACCCCAGGATCGCGCCCTATCTCAATTGCACCATTAACGGTCGCACGATTGCGAACTTCGCCTACAGTCATTCCAAGTAGTTTCGCCGCCCTTTCGAGCCCATTCACAATGGCAGCATTCATATTGGGAGCTGTTCCGATTACTGAAATCGGCGCAACTTCTTCAGTCTGCTCGACGCCCCATTGCGCGGCCAACTTTGCTGCTTTCAGTTTTTCATCAGCAGTAAACGGTCGCGCCAGCGGTGGAAGGTCTTCCAGCAAAGGGAACAACACAGGTCCGTCATTGTTGTAATTTTTGAGAATTTCAACTTGAAGCGTCACGCTTCCTGCAACGTCCATGGTGTGGCCAGCAATTTCCCCATCCCCCTGAGAGGCGTGCATATCTCCCATGTAGACGCCCGCACCCTTTACCTTCACTGGGCATACCAGGACTGCACCGGCGCGAACCGCATCGATGTCCATGTGGCCATCTGTCTTATGTTCAAGAAGCTGCTCAGACGTCAGTGCGTAGCTGTGAGGAGCACCAACAAGGAAAGCACCGAAATCACCGGCGTTGTGTGAATCAGGCATCGCAATAGACGGCGTCGTGCCGAGCTGCCCTAAGAATGGCCGCATACGAACGATAGCGCCAACAAGATCAGCCGGCGCGTAGTTCAGGATGGAATGCTGCACGGAGTTATCTGGTAGCGACGCGTAATGGTCTGCATTCTGCGCAATCTTTTGTGCGGCATGCTGCGGCAGCGTGAGGCCAACCGACTGCGTGTCATCGAAAACGACCGTGTAGCCATGCTCCATCGTAAAGGGCTTGATAGCTTCTCCACATTTGTTGCATTTTACGGAATCCTGCCCAACGCCTTCGATGTGCGTTTCAGGCCAAACTTCATCGCAAGTGGGGCATCGTGCTGCCACGAACGGATCACCGAGACAAAATTGATTGGACACGGTGTCATGGCCAGACGCCGTTGCAAGAGATGTCACAGAAATATCTCGAATGCGAATGACTACGCCATCTCCTACTTCCGCCCCATCAACGAAAACTGGCTTGGTGACTTCATGCCCACCGCGCAATCTGGGCGTTATCATTGGGCCCCAGCAGCCCGGTGCAGTATTCGCTATGATTGTGCCGCCATTCTGCAATGGTCCAAGCATTGGCTCTTTTGGATCGAGCACGCTGTTGGTGAAGCCATCAACCACAATGCTGCGCCGTGCGCCTGAAAAGTTGCCGTCCGCCATAATAGCCCTCCTATCAGCTTTTCATGAACTGTAGCCGCGAGACGCATTTTTGCGAACTAATTTTTTGCGTCTTTAGGACGCAACCGTCCGCACGAACGTCGTCGTTTTCCGTTGCCAGAGCGCACAGGAAACCCACAGACAATTCACCGGATTTCCACAGCTTCAAGATCGCGATTGACTCTCACCCCAGATGAGAACATTTTAGGAACGTCAGCGGGCGGCGCTGATGAAATCCAGACACGTTAGGTGGCGTGTGTGTCTGCTTCACTGGAGCATGACAATGAGTGCGGTTGCGCAGGAAAATGAATACGACGACGAAATTGAAATGGTTCTCGCCTACCACAAAGGCGATGTGCGGGCTGCGATAGAGGCGCTTCTCAAGGATCGGGATTTTCTCGTCAAGGAAATCGAATATGCCAGTCTGGCTATGTCGATGGGCTTTGCGCGAGGCTGGAAGCCGACGGTGTTCGTGAAATGAGCGCAGATCCCGTGGTGAGCCGCCAAAGACGCTTATCGATAAGCATTATCCGTTTCAGGTCGTGCTGTTCTCGACCGATGAGCTGCGCATCAGGCTTTTGGAAGTGATTGCGGACGAACACCGGCTTGGCGCTTGTCGGCTGAATGGCTGCGTATATCATGAGAGCCATTACTTCTCGATTGTGAAATTCCCGGCCAAGGAAGGCCAGCAAGAGTTCATCCAGCTATACGGCGGCGTTCCCTACGACCCGACCGACAAGAAATCCAGGCCGTGGGAGACGTATTTTGATCGATGAAACCGCGACCGCCTTACCTGACCGAAATGCCGGTATCGACCCGGATCATAGACCTGTTCAAATGGCACGAGCTATACGGGTTCTGTTGCCGCTGCGGGCACATTGGATCAGTCGATAGAGAGATGATCCTGCGCAAATATGGAACACATACCTGGTTCGTCGACCTGCACCGACGCATGCGATGCCGGGCCTGCATGACAAAGGGCTATGCCCGGTTTGGAATTACGAAAATGCCCAAGGGATAATAAACGGATACAAGAACGACAACGCACACGTTGCCAAGGCTAAAAAGCTGGCTCCCTATATCAGCATCAGCAAAAATACCTTCGCTGAAATATCAAAACTTACTAGGAAATTGCGGAGTTCATCGTGAGCGAACGAATTCGATACCAGCTGTCTGCCTCAGTCTTTGTCTTACTCATGAAAGATAATGAAATATGCATGCTCAAGCGTGAGGGAACCGGTTGGATGGACGGATCGTTCAGTATTCCAGCAGGAGGTCTCGATGACGGGGAAACCATTCGCGCTGCGGCAATTCGAGAGGCCTATGAAGAAGTCGGCGTCAAAATCCTACCCGAGAACCTACAATATGTTCACACTTTGCACAGCAAAACCGGGAACCAGACATGGCTTGGGCATTTCTTTCGTACGACAGCTTGGGAGGGAGTACTCGAATTACGTGAAACTGATAAGCACAGTGATCTACAATGGCGGGACATCAACACACTTCCCACCGAAACCATCCCCTATGTGAAGCAGGCAATTCTGTCTGTGGCTGCTCAATCGCCATATTCAGAATTTGGATGGTAAAGGTAGACACCACCGTCATATCGTTTGAGTTACGGCTAACTCTGGTTCCGTCGCGCTCATAAGCAGCAAGGCGAAGATGCACTCACTGGACGGCGTAAATAACCGCGCTATTCTCTTCGTAACGAGGAGGCGTGCATGTGCAATCTGTACAATATCACCACGACACATGAGGCCATGCGCCGTCTGTTCAAGAAATTCTCGGACCTGACGAACCGCGTCGATCCGCAGATGGATATCTTTCCTGACTATCCGGCCCCTGTTCTGCGAAACATCCATGGTGACGATCCAGAGCTTGCGATGCTCCGGTGGGGCATGCCTACACCGCCGATGTATATGAAGGGCGAAGCGGATCCCAAGACCAAACGAAAGCCGCTGCACTGGTTCGCGCTGAATGAGGAAAAACCACTGTTCGCGTTCGCTGGCATCTGGACAAGCTGGAAAGGTGTGCGAAAGAAAAAGGACGTTCCGGTTGAGGTCGATATCTTCGGCTTTCTCAAGACCGAACCGAATACCGTGGTGAAATCCGTTCATCCGAAGGTAATGCCTGTGATCCTCCGCACCACAGAGGAAATAGACACTGGGCTACGCGCTCCAACGGATAAGCCAAGGAAATGCAAAGCCCCTACCCGACGCCGATCTGATGGACCTCACGCCAAGCAAAGACAATAAGGAAGCGCAGGTAAGTTTGTTCTAAGATGGCAGAATGAAAGGACCGAAGAATAACGGGCCAGAGTAGCGGAACAAAATCACGGCGGAGCCGTTTCATTCAAGGCAATGACACTGCCTGGTGCAAGCACATTTCTTTCACCACTAAAAACGCCGCTGACGCAGCCCTGCTTAGTTCGTCCCTCGGCAGGACATCCTTCCAATTACTCGCTGGGTGCGTACGAAGCTCAGCGGATAGAACGCGGGAAAGGACATGCGCCTCATTTGCCAAGCGTGGCCCCGACGCCTGCCGAAAGCGTCGGGGCTTTATTTTTTATGGTCCGATATTGTGCGTTCCGTTTAGCGCTTTCAAATTAACTGGCTCAGAATAACGCCAGTACTTGCGCTACAAACCACAACCAATGCCAGAAACTTAGGCAATGACAATTGTTCGATCCATCGAACTGCCCACAAACGCGGCTCTTCGACAGTTTCTTTGCTGTACATTCTCCCCTCCCTTTTGGGGAGGTCTTTTATCGTACGGTCAAAAAACTGTCACCACTTTCTTTCGTTTATACTGCCCCTCCCCTCCACTTTCTTAAGCCTTTCCGCGAAATATATGATTTTGTTAAGATCGTACATTCGACTGGCCGCGTCTTTTTCTCCGAATTGATAGCAAGACAAGCTGTACCCTTCCCAGAACCGACAAAAGCGCTGTCGGACGGAAACCTATACTTAATCCCGCTCCATTGCCAGCAAAGTACCTCCTCATAGGTAGCTCGTCACCTCTACTCGAAAAACAACAGGCGTAACATGAGGATTGCTGCCGAAAGCTCATCACTTCAAATAAGAGACTTTGCATATCGCGATTATTTACGCCGCGAACATCATCGTCTCGATATTTCGTTATCGCTTCTGATAGTCGCTTCCCAACGGGCATCTTCACAATTGATCTAAATCAAAGCCCCATCCATTTCTACGGAGTAGAAGTAGCCTACACAATCGCGAAGGAACACCACCGTGGCTGCCCAGGAACTCATCGAAGAAGTCGCGACTGCGATCGAACAGTGCGGATGGGAAGACGTCGATGTTCTTCAAGTGAACGAAGTCATGGCGATTGCCGCCCTAAGAACTGTCTACTCCGCCCTCATTGAGCACGCTCGGCAAACCAATAACGAAACCATAATTCGCTGGCTTGCCGCGAGCCCGATCGGAACTACGATAATCCAAAATTAGGCCGGCACCATTTTCTTATGTCCTCCCGCGCGCCGTCGTCCTCGTCGCCATGATGTTATCAATCCGCTTCGTGACCTCGTCGATGCGGTGCGCGGCGCTTTCGATTGCTCGCATGATCTGGGGCGCCTGCTCCTGCATGCCGGCCTTCGTTGCTAGGGTCCCTGCTACGCGTAGCTTGTAGTCAGACAGCCCCTGCCGCGTCAGACTGGCAAGAGTTGTTGCAGCTTCGGCTTTCGCCGCATTGCGCGCTTCGGATTTTGAAATATGGCTTTCCACGTACTTCCAGAGACCGAACAGAAAGCCCATTAGCATCACGATAAAGCCGACGACGGCCATGATTTCAGCGCTGGTCATCCGGCGGTTTCCTTTGGATTAGACATAGTTAATGCCGTCCTTTATGGCCGTTTAACGTCTAGTATGGCAACATTCCCGAATGAAACCACGCCTCGTTCGACATATTGTTCATGCAGTGCTGCGCGTGTTGTGCATTGCGTTACCGATTGTGCTGGCCCTCAGCGCAGTTGCCCTGATTGCCAACTACGAGGAAGGCCGAAGCTTAATGCCTGCAGATAGAGTTCCAGGCGCCACTGAACCGACCTCGAACTAGCCCTCACGGCCGCACCCCGCAAAGCTTTTCCAGTTTTGCGTTCTCCGCGAGGATCTGGCGCTTCGTACCGTCGGTCAGGCTATCCTCGAAGCTCGGGGGGACAGGCCGGGCTACGTCGCAGTGGCTACCGGCTGTCACGCATCCACCGAGACAAAGCAGCGTCAACATCACCGCCGCCAAGCTTGCTCGTTTCATCTTCGGTTCTTCCTTGTTTTGTTGGTGGCTTTCAGCCGGTCGGCGGTGGCGCTTGTGGTTTTATCCACCCTGCCCTTGAGGTAAACGCCCGCCAGAATCACAAGGGCCGCAGCGATAGCCACGGCCCAGACTGTGATCCTGGAGCGGAGGGAACAGCCAGCCATAATTGACGCCGGTGTTTCCCATCCTGCCGCCATAAACCTTGTTAGCCAAGGCCTGCGGGTTACGTACATAAGGCTGGGCGGCAGCTACCTTGCTAAACCGCGATAGCCAAACCTGCCTGATACGCGTCGCACTGGTGTAATTGAGGTTTTTCTCGATCGGCTGCATCTTGCCGCCGGTCTCGTGGAATGCCGTCGCGAGCACATAGGCCAGTTGATTGTCAGGCGGACCTCGGCGTTCAGCTTCAGCCAGAAT
The DNA here is from genome assembly GCF_038433355.1 of Brucella cytisi. Classification (NCBI taxonomy): domain Bacteria; kingdom Pseudomonadati; phylum Pseudomonadota; class Alphaproteobacteria; order Hyphomicrobiales; family Brucellaceae; genus Brucella; species Brucella cytisi. The sequence goes on along the minus strand of NZ_JBCAUP010000046.1, from coordinate 5,427 downwards.
TGCCGACGTGCCGTCGACCTGCGCCTAGCTCAAGCGCCCGCCAAAAGGCGCGCGCCTCGCATACGCGTAGAACGTTGTTTTGTTCATTTGGATTTCCTGAGATTTTGAGAATGCGGTTCTTGAAATCGCCCGTCGGGTCACTAAATCGAAATTGTCATTCCAACTTAGCGTTCGATCAAATGGAGGTTCCGATGAGCGACCGTTTGTTTGACAGTCCTGTTTTTGTAAAGGACGGCGAATATTTAATCCAAGAGATTGCAAGCATCGAAGATGCTATTGATTTCCTATATGAATGGCCCGACGATCAGCGCGACATCATTTATGAGGATACTTGGAAAACGTGCTGCGACGCACAGAATGGGCTTAAGCCGGTTCGCGTAGCGCGTGCCGCATTCGAAGGCTTCGCGAGAAAGCGCAATCTGCTGGAACAGCCGGAAGCGGCAATCCCATGGATGACGAGCAAAGCCTCGAGCGGCGGTAGAATTCCGATGTGAGGCCGTGTCATGCACTGGTATTTTCTGATTGAGGGAACAATTCTCGTTGCGCTACTCTGGGTCATATCAATGCTCTTCTGGGACACCAGACGAAGACAGTGAATCCAAACCCCGGCTGGTCCGTTTTTTTGTTGAGGAAATTGACGACAGAGGGTTGCCCGTAAAATGGGCAAGGGCCATTACCGCCTGATCTTTCCCCAAGACAAAGGTAATTCAACAAATGCTAGTTAGATGGTCTGGCTTCGGAATGGTTTCCGTTTTTGTATTGATCGCAGGTATGCTGGGCGCGACTTTTCTACTGCGACCTTATTTTATGCAGACCATGGCGCTTCATCCAGCGGCCTACGTCGCTAACGGAATCGGCCTCATAACCGGCGCAGTAGCAAACCTGTTGGTCGCTGCAGCTTTCAAGAAGATTTCAGCAGACACCTATCACAGTTTCATGGGTATCAGCATGATCGGATGGTCAGTGATTGGAGCGGTCGGCGGTGTTGCACTCGCTGTGTACGGGTGGACGCTGTAAACGCTGCGCCTATGTTATACTTCGTCGGCGGACCCATCGTATTCGCCACACGTGAAGGCGCCTAACCCCGGCAGGTTGGGAGACTCGTCGGGGTTTTCATTCATCCCGAAATAGATTGTTTACAATTTACGAGATAAATGTCGATCCAGCACTTATCACTGCTTTCAGCGTGGTTTCCCAAAGTGCGCGGCCCCAGTTCAGTGAAACCTTACTGGGGCCTTTCTTGATTCTTTCGGCAAAGAAAAAACCGCGGCAGTGGGCGTCTTGCAATATTGGGTTCGTTCGGATTAATTAGCCCGCATCAAAAGGCGGGGGTCTTTATGTTTTGGTTTAACGTTGTTCTATCCATCGCTGGTATTGGAATATTAGCGGTCGGTGGGCTGGCTTTTGGAAAGTCAATTCTGAGCAAACGGGATCAATAACTGAATTCTTTTTCAACCTAGGCGACGCTCAGGATTTTTTCTCCGCTACATTTCGGGTCGTCTTGGCTAACCGGAGCAGCAGACAAGATTACGCGCCCGTCCTCATCGTAGTTCCTCTGGTAAGTGATGACCCTCTCCGACCGGCCAGCGATCCAATTTGAACTGTAAGCGTCAGGAGCGGCGAGCGTCTCAGGCTGCTCAACCTTCATAAGGTCAGTCGTTCGAAGCTCGCCATCATGCCGGGGCGCATGCGGTTGCATGCCATGTATACTCCTCGTGTTAGTTGCGGTGGTGGGTCCATGCCGTTAGTAGCGGCAGGATGAGTGTGAAGCGGCACACTAAATGTGGTGTTAATGGACATGTCAAAAGCGAGACGTTACCCTGCCGTGGGGCAAGGCGCTTTGCGATCCCCCTGCTACACCATTCACCGGAGGCGTCTGTCGCCATCCTCAGATCAGGTTGTATTCAGGAAACCGCAAAAATCTGGAAAGTGCGTAGTTCTCAAAACGCATAGAACTGCGCGCTTCGTACGCGATAAGAACACATGCGCATCAAAAGCAGCGGGCATTTGCGAACTTCTTTTAGGGTTTTTCAAGAAGTGCGCATTATCAGGAGTTGTATTCTGGTTGTGACAGCGGGCTGTATCAAGAGGTATTTTGGGGTGAGACCAACGACGGCTCCTAGTTCACGACAACTATACTTTCCTCCTTGCCTAAACCGACAAACACCCTCAACTTAAACGCCGCCATCACAGAAGGTGCAGTCGTCTGCTAGCAGCACCCACGGAAACTCGTTAGGTGACCACTCGAGGTTAGGAGTTTGACAATGATCTACCCAGTTCACGATAACAGTGGAACTCGTATAGGCACCATCATGACGGAGAAGGATGGTGCCCAACAGGATATCTGGGTTGCCTACGGCGTCAATGGGCAGCGAAAAACGCTACCGTCTTGGGATGAGGCATTCAAATGGGTTATGGAGTTAGCGGTCCAACAGTCCAAGAACTAATATAGTTACGACTGCACTCAGAATAGTCAAGAAAAAGCTGAAATAATTATTCGACAGCTAATAAACTTTCTGCAGGAAAGCAACGGAGAATATGAACCAAGCTTCTCTGTAGCGCAGAGTCAGTAGAAAAGGTAGTAGCGATTTCTTTGTTTCCAGCACTCGTTATGCAGCAAGGCTCACGACCTAATTCCATAGCATGCTGTTAAAGCCATCGTCGGCACCATGAGAGGACAACAACTTGGGTTTATTCGATTTCCTTAAACGGAAGAAAATGCCGGCCACGATAGAGGAAGCAATGGCGTCCCAGGCAAGCGACTTTATAAGCGCTTTCTCTGGTCAAGGCTCTCCTGTCGATGCAAAAAAGCTCGACTATTCGGAATCCTCATTGCAACTGGTGGATAGTATCTTACACGATTTCTACCTGCAGAAAGCTCAATTGCCCGAAGATCTCCATTTTCTGGCATCTGCATATGTGTCCGAAACGGCTCGACAACAGTTCGGCGGTCGTTACCTACGAGCTGATAAGGATAACTCATTCGTGCTGGTTATCGGTGAACCTGAGTTCCAGGTTGGAGTTCTGGTGATGGCAAAAGTTAAGAATCGCTCTCTCAATGGGCCAGAAGACAGTATCCCATTCTTCTACGAGGGAATTGCACCTTTGGTCGAACGCAAAGCAAACGCGACACTGACGTGATTGCCACATTAATTATGAAATGAAAAACCCCCGCGCGATGGCGGCGCTTTTGAATGTAGCGATAGCGGGTTGTAGGTTTCTTGCGGGCTTATGGTGACCAATAGGAGTCGCGTTGAACAAGTCGTGATTATCAGTCATTGGCACTCCTCGTGTTTTTATTGGTTGGCTGGCGTATAGTATCAATTTCAAAATAATTTATCGTTAACTATTTAATAACTTTTACTACAGAATTACAAATTAGTCACAAAAATTACAAAATTGTAATTTTGTTATGTCAAATTTCGATGCTATTTTTAGTAACGTTTCATTTTAATATTGCCTAATGAAGCGAAAGCCGCTTCGCTGTTCCCTCGCATCGGAGCGGCTTCTCTATTTTATGGTTGTAGTTATAAATATTGGCAACCGTTACATTCTGTTATTTCTTATTTATCCACGCTGCGGATATGTTGTTGCATGCAAACCTCCTTTGGAATGCATCCGCATCGCGCACCCAAGCCCCCCCGCCCAGGCGCGATGCGGATACCCTTCGAGGTCATAGCAACCGTTTTAAGCATTGCCCTCCCTGATTTTCGCTCCATCTTTTATCCTTCAAGCCCATTTACAGCTGGAGGCAATCATGAGTGGCGAACTCGAAAAGCAGCTGGAGATCGAAGAACTTGCGAAGCAATTTTTTGAGCAAGAAAACCCGAATCCCGATCTGAACTGGGACGCAGCGGTTGGCAAAATCGTAAGCGGAGCTAGCGTCGGTGGTAGTGTTTCCGATGAGCTAAAGGAAAAATACAGGGCCAAAGCCGCACAAATTCTCCGAGACCGGGCAGAAGGGAAAGACGGTTAGCCTCCATATTCCATGTTTAGAACGGAACCTCATCCCGATCTCCGCCATTTATGCCGGCTCATTATCGTTATTCGCCTCTCGCACGCTGTCATTCGCAGTGCCTGCGATGGCGCTATTGTTCAACGATTGACAGATGCCGCGACTGGCTGCATCTGTCTGGTCGGCTGGGGTAGTACTTGGCAAGGAAATCGCGGCGTAGAAGCGGCTTCAGCCCTCTCGTGTTAACCGCGACGTACCGGCAGGCTGGGGTAATGGGTAGTGCCAGACCCACAACAGCCTGCTTTTCTATTTTGCGGACTTGTACTACGACCAGATTGTGGCGCCCCCCCTGCCCTCACTGAGCAGTTGCTGTAAACGTGCTGGGAAAACCATGGCCTTACCTTTTTTAAAATCAAGTCGCTAGAGCGTTTCACCTTTTAACGGAACCATATCCGGCGTTTTCCAAATAGTTTTGGCATTCGGCGGGCTGGATGGTTTCGACCAGCCTGCCGATATGACGCCATGTGTCTTCGATGGTGCGCTTTTGTGCATTTCTCATCCAATGCTTGATCTTGGAAAAGGCTTGTTCGATCGGATTGAGGTCCGGCGAATAGGGTGGCAGGAACCAGAGGCGCGCACCGGCGGCTTTGATCAATTGACGGATGGTTGCCGACTTATGGCTGCCGAGATTGTCCATGACGACAATGTCGCCTGGCTTGAGCACCGGGACCAACTGCTGCTCGACATAGGCGCGGAAACACTGGCCGTTCATCGGTCCGTCGAAGACACAGGGTGCTGTAAGCTGATCGTTTCTCAAAGCGCCCAGGAATGTCAGCGTGCGCCAGTGGCCATGCGGTGCAAATGCCCGCAGTCGCTTGCCTTTTGGACCCCAGCCTCTGATCGGCGACATGTTGGTCTTGATCCAGGTCTCATCAATGAAGACCAGCCGTTCGGGATCAAGGTGATTTTGCAGGGTCTTCCAGCGCTGTCTTTTGCGAGCGACGTCGGCACGAGCTTGCTCAAGGGCGAATAGTGTTTTTTTTGAAGCGCAGCCCTTCACTGCGAATGAATTCCCAGATCGTATTGTGCGAGACGGAAATACCCCGCTCGGTCAACGCCGCCTTCAGGCCATGGAGTGTCAGGTGTGGGTTCTCGGCGAGCCGTTGCACAATGATATCACGATGCGGTTCGAGTATCCGCTTGCGGTGGCCGCCCATCTTGCCGGGATGAACCGATCCGGTCGCACGATGGCGCTGGGACCATTTTACGACTGAAGATGCGGCAATTTCAAACCGCGTCGCCACTGAACGAACGCTTTCGCCACTCAGCACGGCGGCAATAACGCGCTCTCGAAGATCATTCGATATCGGTGCGGTCATCCAACGCTGGCCTCCATCCAGCCAGCATCAGTGAATCAGAACAAAACTGATTTGGGAAGCGCATTCGATTCAGAGAAAAACGGAAACGCTCTA
>NZ_JBCAUP010000045.1:0-25718 GCF_038433355.1 Brucella cytisi | reverse complement strand
ACAAAAGCGCACCATCGAAGACACATGGCGTCATATCGGCAGGCTGGTCGAAACCATCCAGCCCGCCGAATGCCAAAACTATTTGGAAAACGCCGGATATGGTTCCGTTAAAAGGTGAAACGCTCTAAGATATCGCTTGGCCATTCAATAGACCCACAAATCCCTGTATTGCCCCTTCGCACGTGATCGCATAGCAGGCGGGCGCGCCTTGTTTGTCGGGTATCGCTATGGGTCAGTAGCCAGATATCGCCTACACAGGAACTGGCAGTTCCGGGTACGCGGATGAGTTTCGGTTCGCTATCGCCAAGAAAGCATGGGAGAAACGAGATGCCCATCCCAGCCCGCGTTGCTTGAAACTGTGATCCTATCTCCGCAAAGCGGACCGGATTTGCAGCCATTTTAATCCCGGTCGCTGACTCCCAATCTGATGGAACATTTTCGTTTGGTCCCAGCAACTAGGTTGCGGAAGCTGGTGACGGTTGTGTCATCAGATTTCGATGAATGTAGAACGCCATATGGAATTGGCAGAGTCTTGTTCCGTATAAATTGTCGGGTGGCGTCTTCCCGCCAATGACCACACGCAAAGCGACATCAGCTTCGCGGTTGACGAGATTAATCATTGACGTCGAGCCCAGGATTTCCAGCCCAATGTCTGGATAGGCGGCCTTGAAATCTGCGAGGGATGGCATCAGCAGGTCAGTCGCCATTGAAATCGGGAGCGTGAACCTCAGAGGCCCGGAGACACGCTGATCGCGCCCAAAAATCCGAGCCTCGATCTGGGATGAGGCTGTCGCCATCTGTCCTGCGAGTTCAACAATGTCGCTTCCCGCATCCGTAAGCCGGTATCCGGATGCCAGCCTGTCGAACAGTTTTGTTTCCAGTGTTTCTTCCAGCCGACTGATACCACGTATGATCGTGGCATGATTGACGTCTAACGCATCTGCTGCAGCGCGAACCGTGCCGCCCTGAGCGACCGCGAGAAACATGCGAACCTCATTCCAGTGATCCATGGTGCGTTTTCTCACGAGGGTTGTGCGTTGATCTTCAGTTTAAACCTCCACGGGTTCGTCATATCTAGCTGTCAGGCAGGGTATGCGCAATATCGCTCATGGACCTGCGGCTCCCTGTCGTTCAACGAACCCAAGCGAGGATTTCATGGGTAAGCTCGTTTCCAAAGTCGCCGTTGTCACAGGTGGTTCCAGCGGTATTGGATTTGCCATCGCACAGCGCTTTATCAAGGAAGGTGCGACTGTCTATATTGCTGGTCGTCGCAAGGCGGAACTTGAAGCCGCCGTAAATAAGCTGGGACGAGGTGCGACGGCAATTCAGGCCGACATATCCGATCTGGGTAGCTTGGATCGGCTATTTGAAACAGTCCAGAATGAGGAGGGTGGTCTCGATATTCTTGTCGCCAATGCCGGCGTTGTGGAATTGAGTTCGATCCGCGATGCTTCGGAAGATCACTTCGACAAGATGTTCGATATCAATGTGAAAGGTACATACTTCACCGTCCAGGGAGCTCTTCCCGTGATGCGTGACGGCGGTGCGATCATTCTTCTTTCTACATGTATGACAAGCAAGGGAACGCCGGGCTACAGCGTCTATAATGCTACGAAGGCGGCGGTGCGATCTCTCGCGCGTTCGGCGGCGGCGGAACTACTTGCAAACAAGATAAGGGTGAACACGCTAAGCCCTGGGCCGATAGACACTCCCATTATTGAGTCGCAGGTCACAACACCGGAGGAAGCAGCGGCGTATCGCACGAACAGTGCCGCTTATGTGCCGCTGGGACGTCTGGGACGCCCGGAAGAGCTGGCATCTGCAGCCCTTTTCCTTGCATCGGACGAAAGCAGCTTCTCGACGGGAACAGACCTTGTCGTCGACGGAGGACTGACGCAGATCTAAACGCACTCTGACAAGTGGCCCGCTTTTTGAGTGGGCCACTTGGTTAAAATTCTATTGAATTTTGCAGCCGGTCATTAACCTTCCTAGTCATCTTCCTGCATTGTCAGAGATTTATCCTTGCTTGATGGGAACCTGATCGCAGCTGACGCGTTCTCCCAGACACCAGTTCGTAAACGGGTTTGTTTTGCGGCGTAACTACTTTGGCTAAAGAATGGGCCTGGCGGGGAGTTTTGGGCGAATTCGCAAGTTCGTCCAATGAGTCTTTGTGGGACTGGCATATCCTTCCACTGAACGCCCGATGGGCGTGAGTTCAGAACAGGAGAACCAGATGAAGCAGTCATCCATGAGCAGTTCTTCCGCAGTTCCAGCCAATCGCATGCCTATGGTTGCGCGTAGCCTCCCAGCGACAGCAGCCTCTTCCCAGTCCATGATCCGCAGCGCAATGTCGGCTCCCTATCTGGAGCGCGAAGAGGAGCGAGCCCTCGCTATTCGCTGGAAGGAACTGAAAGATCAGGAAGCACTTCACCGCATAACATCGGCACATATGCGACTGGTCATTTCCATGGCCGGGCGCTTCCGCAAATTCAAACTGCCGATGAACGATCTCATCCAGGAAGGCTATGTCGGCCTTCTTGAAGCTGCTGCCCGTTTTGACCCCGAACGGGAAGTGCGCTTCTCGACCTATGCATCGTGGTGGATTCGTGCGTCTATGCAGGATTATATTTTGCGCAACTGGTCCATCGTGCGCGGCGGAACAAGTTCGGCGCAAAAGGCGCTGTTCTTCAATCTGCGACGGCTTCGTTCAAAACTGGCTCAGTCCGACGACAATATGACCAAGGCCGAGATGTATCGCGAAATTTCCGATCAGCTGGGCGTTTCGACAAGCGATGTCGAGATCATGGACAGCCGTCTTTCGGGGCCGGATAGCTCCTTGTCGGCACCAGTGAACAACGAGGAATCGGGCGCAGCCCGCCGCATGGATTTTCTGGTTGACGACCATCCCTTGCAGGATGAGGTCGCTGAAAGCTCCATCGATATGGAACGTCGCAATCAATGGCTCAATGTAGCGCTCGATACGCTGAATGAGCGCGAGCTGCACATCATCCGCGAGCGTCGCCTTGATGATGACGGCGTGACGCTCGAAGCGCTGGGCGAAAAGCTTGGTATTTCCAAGGAGCGGGTGCGGCAGATCGAAAGCCGTGCGATGGAGAAGCTGAAGATTGCCTTGTTGAGCCAGCACGAACTGGCTGCCTATCAGGCATAAGCCGTTACAATCAGGGCAACACAAGTAGAGGGGCCGAACGGCTCCTTACTTTTGTGGTTCGGTGGCCTTGCCTTCAAGGCGCGACGACCAGTCCTCGACCTTGCGATTTTCGAGGCGGCGCACGGCATAGCGTTTCCAGCTGTCGGCGAGGTGCGGAAGCTCCGCCATCACGGACAGTTCATCATAGTTCAGCGTGTCGACATATAGCAGGTGCCAGACACGATGCAGTGTCCAGTTTGGTGAAAGGCGGTCGACGAGGATCATCGAATCGCCAGCTTCAACATTGCCTTCTTCCAGAACACGATAATACCAGCCTGTTCGCCCCGTCTTCTGCACGCGCACGGCCATGTCGGCGGTTGCAAAGCGTTCGTTCAGTTTCCAGCAGGGCTGGCGGCCCTGTGAAACCTCGACAAGTGCGCTGCCGAGCCGGAACCTGTCGCCCACGGCGACATTGTGCTCGTTCAGACCCGATGTGGAGATGTTTTCGCCGAAAGCACCACGCGCGCTCAGACGCGGGTTTTCGCCGATTTCTTCGCGCCAGACCGCATAATGATCGTGCGGATAATGATGGAGCGCTTTTTCCGGTCCACCATGCACTTTCCGGTCGCCCTGCGCATCGCAGTCCAGCCCCTCGAAAGTCACACGGACTTTGCCGGTAACCGGATGCTTGTCGATGCCGCTTGGAACGCTACGCGGTCCGAGAGGAACGATTTTTCCGGCAAGGACAGAGTGGATGCGTGTTTCCGTCATCACGACCTACTCGCTGATCAGCTTCACGCGGTCACCGACCGAAACCGTCGCCCCTGCCGACATGGCATTGAGAAGGCGGAACAGTTCCAATTTGCGGGTGGTGCCCTGCATGCGTGCCGACAGGCTCGCCAGCGTGTCGCCCGGCTTCACCGTCACGACGCGGATGCGCAGCGGCTTGATGGCGTTCTGTTCGGCAGGCGACAGCAAGCGGAAGGACTGCGTGACCATCTGCGAAGCAGGCAGAAGGGCGTTGCTGCCTTTCGGTGCTGCTGTCAGGAAGCGATAGACCTTGTTGTTTGCACCGATGACCACAATGTCGAACTGCCACCGGTCGGCGCTGGCGCGCGCAGTTGCGGCGGGCAAACCGTTGATGGTGGTGGTCTGGATCGAACTGTCGTCGAGACCGGTTACCCAGCCCGAGCGGATATAGTCGGCAAGGTTTGATCCCGCCGGAAGAGATGCGCCATCGAAACGAATGGCAACTTCGCCGGGGCCGCTTGCCATGACCGCATTGGCCGAATTGTCGATGGTGAAGCCATCTGGTGCGCGGAAAGTGACACCGAGCTTCGGATGGATGAAGGTCTGTTCGCGGACATAACCTTCATTGGGCGAGTCGCCGTAGAGAAGGCCATCAATTCCGTTGAGGAAGGAATCGCGATCGGTTGTGCCGACGCCGGGTGCGCCGATGCGGCGTGCATGACCAAGCGCAAGCTGGATGCGCTGCGGCGTTGCCGGATGGCTTGCGAGAAAGTCGAGGCTGGCATCGGTCGCGCCCGAAACCGAACGAAAGCCCTGATAGGCTTCCATCGATTGCAGGAAACGCGCCGAAGCGAACGGATCGTAACCGGCTTCGCCGATCATCTTGATACCGATGGCATCCGCCTGCAGTTCCTGATTACGCGAGAACTGGGCAAGCCGCAGCTTGCCGCGCAACGCTTCTTCGCGGCTGGCAGATTCATTATGCAGGACTTCGCTGGCGACGCGCCCGGCGATGGCCGTCTCCGCCTCCTTCTCCTGCCGCAGAATGCCGTGATTGGCGATGACATGGCCCATTTCGTGGGCAATCACGGCTGCGACTTCGGAAGAGTCGTTGGCGAGTGCAAGCAGGCCGCGTGTAACGTAGAGATAGCCGCCCGGCAATGCGAAGGCATTGATATTGGGACTATCGAGAATGGTGATGCGATAGGTCTGGTCCGGCTTGTCGGTAACCGTCGTCAGCTTGCCGACGATCTTGGCCACCATACGTTCAAGCCTCTGGTCCTTGTACTCGCCGCCATAGGTCGCGAGAATGCGCGGATGTTGTTGCGCACCGAGCTGCGCCAGCCGGTCATTGCGCGTCACATTGTCGACCGTCACGGGATTGTCGGAAGGCTGCAGTCCAAGATCCTTGCTGGAATTGATCGACTGGCAACCGGAAATCAGGGCGACCGCAAGCAAGCCAAGACCGATGGCTGGTTTCCGCCAATTGTGCTGCGTCCATTCTGGCAGGGATATGGGTAGACACAGGAAGGCCCGGGAACGGGTCGATTGACGGAACAGTATTTTATCCTCGCTTCTGAATCAGATTGCTTGATCCGGGGCCAAATCTAGCCACAGACCAGAAAGCGTACAAGCCGTACATGGGCACTATAAGAAAGCTGTAGCCGGTTCTTCCGGCAGATTGCGAACAAAATATGTCCGCAACCGTAACTCTATTTGAGGTTTAGCGTCGAATTCCGCTTTTCGCCGATATAGTGCTGCAATGCTTCCGGTCCAGTCGAAGAGAGTAGTTCAGTGGCGGGGCCTATTGCGGAAATCCGGCCATTGTCGAGAAAAAGCAACACCGCGTCGAGATAGAGCGCATCTTCAGGCGTATGGGTCACCATCAGCACCGTCATACGAGTTTCAAGTTGAAGCTCCCTGACCAGATCCAGCATCTGGTGTCGCAGCGCCGGGCCAAGCGAGGCAAAGGCTTCGTCGAGGAGCAGAACCGGGCGCTGGCGTATAAGAGCCCGGGCAATCGCCACGCGCTGGCGTTCGCCACCGGAAAGCGCTTCCGGCTTGCGCTGTTCTTTGCCTGCGAGCCCGACACGCGACAAAGCCTCCGCAATATCGGTGTGGTCTTGCGCGGAGAGCTTCAGGTTCGGTGAACGTCCGAGGCCGACATTCTGTTCGACGGTCAGATGGGCAAACAGGTTGTTTTCCTGAAACACCATTGAAACTGGTCGATCCGCTGGCGAAAGTTCACTGACGTCTTTATCGCCGATGAAGATGCGACCGGATTGCGGAAATTCGAAACCGGCAATCAGGTTGAGAAGTGTCGACTTGCCCGAACCGCTTGGTCCGACAATTGCAGCAATAACACCGCCCTCTATCGTCGCATCGAAATGCATGGCGGTTTCACCATAGCTGAAACGAACGTCATCAAGGCGAATTTCGGCAAGGGGGTTCATCCGGGCATTCATAGAGAAGGCGTTTCCTTTCGGGATGCGCGATCCGCGATCATCATCAATACGAGGCAAAGCAGCCCGAGAATAAGCGCCAGACCTGCCGCGTCGAATGTGCGATAGCTGCCCATGCGCTGCAAGAGGAGATAGGGCAGCGTCAAAAGCGCGTCACTGCCAAACAGGGCAATCGTGCCGAGATCGCCAAGGGAAAGTGCCATGGCAAAGGCGAAGGCCATGCCGAAAGGCTTGCGGATCGAAGGCCAGTCGATGAGCCGGAAACGGCTGATGCCGCGAATGCCCAACTGTGCGCAAAGCCGGTTGTGGCGGCTTGCTGCCGTATCCCATGCGGGGCGTAGAAGACGCACGGCAAAGGGCATGGCCATGGCCGCATTGACGGTGACGACCATAAACGGTGCCATCGCGAACGGATCGGTGAAATGACGAAGCAGGATGAACCAGCCGGCACCGATGACGATAGGCGGCATGACGAGGATCAGGCTGGCACCCGTATCGAAAATACTGGCGACCTTGCGTTTTTTTATCGCTTCACGTGCCGACACAAGCGCAAGTGACAGAATGACCGAGAGCGATGCTGCAGAAAAACCGAGGACCAGACTGGTGCCAATGGCGCGCCAGACTGTTTTCTCGGTCAGAAGTCGCGCAAGATCTGCGGCGAGGCCGGAGATGACAACGCCGGCAATCGGCAGTGCGACATAAAGGAAACCTATGCCAATGACGATGACGTTCGCAACACGTTCAGCCGTTGACGCCTTGCCGTAGCGTCGCGGTGTCGCCGCGTGGGTGAAGCCTTCTTCAGACGGACTACCGGTCATCCGCAGGGCCAGAAGGACCAGCAACGTCAATGCAAGCTGCGTGAAGGTGAGGGCGACCGCGCGACCCGGATCAAAATCGAAATGCAAGCTTTGATAGATAGCGACTTCCAGCGTGGTGGCACGCGGTCCGCCGCCCAGCGTCAGCACAGTTGTGAAACTCGTCACGCAGAGCATGAACAGGAGGCCGATCATGCCCGGCAGATTGCGCCGGATTACGGGCCATTCAATAAGCCGCAAGCGTGCTCCATTGCCCATGCCAAGCTGCGCGGATAGCTTCCAGTAATCGGTTGGTATCGAGTCGTAGCCTGCAAGAATGAGACGGACAGCGAGCGGCATGTTGAAGAAAACATGGGCGATCAATATGCCCGTAATACCGTAAATGTCCGGTTGGAACGGATGGCCTGCGGCTTCTGACAGATGCGCAATGAACCCGTTGCGACCATAGATGCTGGTGACGCCGAGCACTGCGACGAGTGCAGGCAGAGCAAGCGGCAGGGCAAACAGGCGCAGAATAAGCCCGCGCCCCGCAAAGCTCGCTTCGGCATAAAGTGCACGGGCGACCGGAACCGCAAACAGCACGGAAAGCAGGCTTGAAGCGATCGCCTGCAGGATCGTGAAGCGCGCAACCCGCCACAGATAGGTGTCGAAATTGGCCGCGGCGTCAAAACCACCGCGGCCCGCTTCGAATGCCAGTGCGACAAGAGCACCACCGGCAAGCACGACCAGAAAGACAAGCGCCAGTACACCCGCAGCCGGTCTGGCGGCAGGTGCGTCTTTCGAGCGGCGCTGTGCCGGGAATGTCGTCATTTACTGGTTGCCGCCAGCCATTCATCGACCCATGACTTCCGGTTCTTGGCTACTTCGTCGGAAGGCAGGAGAAGAGTCTTTTCCAGCTTCGGCATCGCGTCGAAAGCGGCTGGAAGCGGGGTGGATGTCTTGCCCGCTGGATACATCCAGTTGGTTTCAGGAATAACATCCTGGAAGCCGGGGCTGGTCATGAAAGCCAGGAACTTTTGCGCCAGTGGATTTTTCGCGCCAGTGGTGGTCTGGGCGGCCAGCTCGATCTGGAGATAATTACCTTCCGGATAGGCCAGAGCCTTATAGCGCTCCGTCTTTTCCGCAATCATGTGATAGGCGGGAGACGTTGTATAGGACAGCACCATCGGCGCTTCCCCCTTGGTGAAAAGACCATAGGCTTCCGACCAGCCGGGCGTGACGGTGAGAACGCGCTTCTGAAGTTTCTGCCAGGCTGCTTCCGCTTCGTCGCCATAAACCGATTTCATCCAGAGCAACATGCCCAGCCCTGGTGTCGACGTGCGCGGGTCTTGCAGCACGATCTTCTGGGAAGCATCGCCTTCCACCAGTTCTTTCAGGCTCTTGGGCGGATTGGGCAATTTTTCCGAATCGTATACCACGGCGAAGTAGCCATAATCATAGGGAACGAAGATATCGTCCTTGAACCCGCCCGGAACGCTCACATTGCTTTGGTCGATGCCGCTTGGAGCAAAAAAGCCGGTGGCGCGTGCTTCGGTCGTCAGATTGGTATCGAGACCGAGGACGATATCGGCTTTGGTATTGCCACCTTCAAGCTTCAGGCGGTTGAGCAGGGCGACACCGTCGGCCGAAGCGATCCAGTCCACTTCGCAATCGCATTCCTTCTCGAAGTTTTCCTTGATCTTCGGGCCCGGCCCCCATTCGGAAACGAAACTGTCATAGGTATAAACAGTGAGCTTGTCCTTCGCCTGCGCAGAAGGCGTGAAAGCGAGGGCTGTGGAGAATGAAAAGGCCAGCAAAGATAAAAGCCGCATCACGGCACTTCCTTTCTTTTACAACAAGAGGATTGAGCGCCGTTTATGGAGCATCTAATCCCTCCGCCGGTGCAAACCGGATCAGGTTCAGCGGGTTGGCCGTTTTTTAAGCATTTCCGGACGCAAAACCGTTTCACACTTTTGCTGGAAATGCTTTTGGGCCTCTCAGCCATCCGCGAAAGCAGACGGCACCCCGTTAGAGCGGTTGCGAGAATAATCTTTCGCAACGGGAAGGGCAAGGGAGTGCAATGGCGGCGAATGCAGGCTTCCGGCATGGATTTGCCCGTGTTATGAGCGGCTTATGAGCACATTCGTCATTCTCCTTGGCGGTGATCTGGTCGTGACCGATCGCTTGAAACACCAAATTGCAGGTGCGCGTATTCTCGCTGCCGATAGCGGGATCAGGCACGCCGCTGCTCTTGGTGTCGAACCGGAACTTTGGCTTGGCGATTTCGATTCGGCTTCTGCTGAGCTTCGCGTGCAATATGGACACGTGCCGCAAAAGAGGTTCCCTGCTGCCAAGGACATGACGGACGGGGAACTGGCCTTCGAGGAGGCCTTTATGCGGGGTGCGGATCGGGTGATCCTTTGCGGAGCCTTCGGCGGTCAGCGCACTGATCACACGCTTCTGCATCTGACCATGGCGACAGCGCAGGCTGCAAAAGGGCGGAACGTGCTGTTGTCCAGCGGTTCCGAGGAGGCCTGGCCTTTGCCGCCCGGAGATTATGTTTATGATTTTCCGGACGGGACGCCGTTCAGTGTGATTAATTTCAGCACTATCGAAGGCCTTTCGATCACGAATGCGGAGTGGCCGTTAGATAATGTGACACTGCCATTCGGCTCTTCATGGACAGTTTCCAATGTAGTTCGTGGAACACTTCGCGTTACTGCGAGTTCTGGATTGGCGATACTTATAGCCAACTTGGCGATGGAGGAAACACCGCTCTGGGGCCGATAACCTTATCAATCGAAAGAGCTTGACGCTGGCAGGCGAAACGTATTGTAAATGGGCCAAGCGGGTGTCATCTGCTTTACGCCGAAATTGGGGACGCAAAGTCGGTGATTAGTTCAACTCTTGTAGGAGATGTTTCAATGAAGTCACGTCTTACGATGATTGCTGTTGCTGGCGTGCTCGCGTTCTCGACGGCTGCATGCACGACGAATGAACAGCGCACGGCCGGGTACGGCGTTGGTGGCGCAGCACTCGGCGCACTCGCCGGTGGTGCAATTGGCGGCAATGGCCGTGGCGCTCTTGCCGGTGCTGCTATCGGCGGCGTTGCCGGTACGCTCCTTGGTGCAGCCCAGACGCGCAATGGCACGCAGTACTGCCGTTACCGCGATCCTTATGGCCGCGTCTACGAAGCGCCTTGCCAGTAACACTGGGCCAGTAATGACTGGGCCAGCAATAGCTGGATAAATAAGTTTGCTGACAGGTCGGGGAAACCCGGCCTGTTTGTTTTTCACGGGTCTTTTCGTGCCGTACCATTTGACAGAACGGCTTTTGTCGCGGACAAGCAGGGCGGAATTTTTAACCCTGTTTATCGAAGAGAACCATGGCACCACCGCTCCTTCGCCTCGACGAGATCAAGCTCACCTTCGGAGGCACGCCGCTTCTGGAAGATGCCAGCCTTTCGGTAAGCGAAGGCGATCGCATCGCGCTGGTCGGACGCAATGGTTCGGGTAAATCCACGCTGCTCAAGATCGCCGCCGGTATGGTGGAAGCAACGTCGGGTGAGGTTTTCAAACATCCGGGTGCAACCGTCCGCTATCTCCCGCAGGTGCCGGATATGGATGGCTTTGCCAATGTTCGCGCCTATGTGGAAGCGGGGCTCGGACCAGCCGATGACCCGCATCGTGTCACTTATCTTCTCGAACATCTCGGACTGACCGGCGACGAAAAGCCGGATCATCTATCCGGTGGGGAGGCGCGACGTGCCGCCCTGGCGCGGGTGATTGCACCGCAGCCCGACGTTCTGCTGCTGGACGAGCCGACCAACCATCTGGATCTGACCACCATCGAATGGTTGGAAAGCGAACTGCGCCAGATTCGCTCGGCCATTGTGCTGATCTCGCATGACCGCCGCTTTCTGGAAAATGTCAGCCGGGCGACGGTCTGGCTGGATCGCGGTCTTACGCGTCGTCTCGAGCAAGGCTTTGGTCATTTCGAGGAATGGCGCGACAAGGTGCTGGAAGAGGAAGAGCGCGACCATCACAAGCTGGGGCGGCAGATTGCGCGCGAGGAGCACTGGCTGCGCTACGGGGTCACCGCCCGGCGCAAGCGTAATATGCGCCGTCTCGGCGAACTGCATTCCATGCGTGCCGATTTTCGCAATCATCGCAAGGCACAAGGGACAGCGGTACTGGCGGCAAGCGATACCAAGGAATCCGGCAAGCTGGTGATCGAAGCCAAGGGGTTGAGCAAGGCCTATGGCGAGCGTGTTCTGGTCAAGGATTTTTCGATCCGTGTGCAGCGCGGTGACCGTATCGGTCTCGTTGGACCCAACGGTGCCGGAAAGACCACGCTTCTGTCGCTTCTGACTGGCAAGCTTGCGCCGGATTCCGGAACGTTGCGGCTTGGCGTCAATCTCGAAATGGCCGAACTGGACCAGAAGCGCGAAAGTCTCAATCTGGATGAGACATTGGCGCATTATCTGACGGATGGGCGCGGCGAAAGCCTTGTCGTCAACGGCGAGCAGCGGCATGTCGTGTCCTATATGAAGGACTTTCTGTTCCAACCTGAGCAGGCGCGTACCCCCATTCGGGAGCTTTCCGGTGGTGAACGTGCGCGGTTGATGCTGGCCCGTGTTTTGGCGCGGCCCGCCAACCTGCTTATCCTCGATGAGCCTACCAACGATCTTGATATGGAAACGCTCGATCTGCTGCAGGAACTGGTTGCAGGTTTTCCTGGCACAGTCATTCTGGTCAGCCACGACCGTGATTTTCTGGATCGCACGGTTACGTCGGTGATTGCGCCGGAAGGTGACGGGCGCTGGCTCGAATATGCAGGCGGCTATGCCGACATGATGGCGCAGCGCAAGGAGCAGGCCTTGAGCCGCCGCTCGGTCAAGGTCTCAGGCGTCCGCAGTGACGAGAAGTCGGAAGAGGATGCGCCGCAGCCCAAGCGTGAGGAAAAGCGCAAGCTTTCTTACAAGCAGAAATTCGCGCTCGAAACGCTGCCCGGCAAGATGGACGCTCTCTCGAAGGAAATCGTAGTGCTGGAAGACAAGCTCGCCGATCCGCAGCTTTATGCCAAGGACCCGGCGCTTTTTGCCAAGACTGCCGATCTTCTTGAGAAGAAGCGCTCCGAAAATGCGGCCATGGAAGAAGAATGGCTGGAGCTGGAAATGCTGCGAGAGGAAATCGAAGGGTAGGGCGATCCCCTTCGATGCTTCAAAATTTAACCGCTCGCCTTGTTCAGCAAGGCGATTTCATCGTCGCTGAGTTTCAGTTCGGCTGCGATGATCAGCTCACCGAGCTGGGCCGAGCGTGTGGCGCTGGCAATAGGGGCTGTGACTGATGGCTGCGCGATGAGCCATGCGATTGCGACCTGTGCAGGCGTGACATCGAGATTGCGCGCCACGCCATCGAGTGCCGCTATGATCCGCGAACCACGATCCGTCAGATATTTTTCGACTGATTTGCCGCGCGCGCTTTGTCCGAGATCGTCAGCAGAACGGTATTTTCCAGTCAGGAACCCTGCTGCGAGCGAATAATAGGAAATAACGCCAAGCTCGTTTTCGTGGCAGATTTTCTCCAGCCCATTCTCGAAATCTGCTCGATCATAAAGATTATAAAGCGGCTGCAGGCTTTCATAGCGCGGCAGATTGTTGGTCCGGGCGACGTCAAGCGCTTCAGTCAGTCGCTCAGGCGTGAGATTGGACGCACCGATGGCGCGCACTTTGCCTGCATCGATCAGCTCTTTATAGGTGCCGAGCACATCTTCGAACGGTGTTTCGGGATCGTCCCAGTGCGATTGATAGAGATCGATATAATCCGTCTGCAGCCGTTTGAGGGAGGCATCGATCGCTTTGCGGATATAGGCCGGGGAAAGACCTTTTTCGTCAGGCCCCATCTCGGACCCAACCTTGGTGGCAATGACGACTTTGTCGCGCAGGCCGCGAGATTTCAGCCAGTTGCCGATAATGGTTTCGGATTCGCCGCCCACATTTCCGGGCGCCCAGGCGGAATATGCATCCGCTGTGTCGATGAAATTGAATCCAGCATCGACAAAACGGTCGAGAAGCGAAAAAGACGTCGC
Organism: Brucella cytisi; assembly: GCF_038433355.1. Taxonomy (NCBI): domain Bacteria; kingdom Pseudomonadati; phylum Pseudomonadota; class Alphaproteobacteria; order Hyphomicrobiales; family Brucellaceae; genus Brucella; species Brucella cytisi. The sequence continues at coordinate 12,474 of NZ_JBCAUP010000045.1, read as the reverse complement.
TTCATCGACCGTCCATCCAAATACATTGCCACCGAAGCAAAGTGGCGAAACATTGAGTTCGGTATGTCCGAGCTTCCTGAACTCCATAGACCTTATCCCCTTCCTCTGAATACGAATCGCGGGCGATCCGTCGGGTTTCGATTTCGGGAAGAAGGAAGGCTCCGGGAAGAGCCGAAATCAGCTCATGCCAAGCGCATCCATATAAAGCTGCAGCATGGCTTCTTCTTCCTGACGTTCATGGTCTTCTTTTTTACGCAGACGAATAATGGTCCTCACGACCTTGCTGTCAAACCCCGAGCCCTTCAATTCCGCGTAAACTTCCTTGATATCGTCACCGATGGTCTTTTTTTCTTCTTCCAGGCGCTCGATGCGCTCGATGAAAGCACGCAACTGGCCGACAGCAATGGTTTGGGCTTCGCTGGTAATGTCGTCGCTCACGAGGAGTTCTCCAATTCAAAATCTGTGATGATGCGGACACGCATTGCGCGAAAACCGCTTATCGAAAGTCTGGACCGTTTTTCCCGCGAGTCGCAGGCAAAATTAAGAGCCTTTTTCGATGCACGACCCGATTTGACGGGTCAAGCCCTGTGGATAGCGGGTAAAGCCTCTCCTGACAGGCCTGTTACTCACTGCGATCAGCACGTGAGCCGAAATGCTGGGCCGCATGAATGCCGGGCAAGGTGTTGATGTGCGCGATCATTGGCGCCAGCCTGTCAGCCCATTCAGCTGCTCCTTTGTCATCGGCAATCAGGTCCTGTCGTACCTCGATCAGGACATGGGCGAAGCCCTTTGCCGTCGCGTGGCGATACATGGCATCGTTCTTGAGGGCACCGTCATAAGGTTCGTTGTCGCCAACCGTCAGATCGACGTTTTCACGCAGCAGCGACAAAAGCGGCTTTACGGCGCGGTCGTCCTTGTCCCAGAGAAGGCCGATCTGCCAGGGGCGGGCCTTTTCCTTCCAGCGCGGCGTGAAGGAATGGATCGAGACGATGAAAGGCGCTGCCCCGCTTTCAGCCACCACGCATTCGCTCGCTCGCGCGACCGTGTCGTGATAGGGACGATAGAAGCGTTCAAGCCGTTCCTCGCGTTCCCCTGCCGACATTGGGTAATTGCCGGAAATGACCGCCCCATCGGACAATTGCATGATAAGCGTCGGGTCGTCTTCGCCACGATTGGGATCGATCAAAAGGCGCGAAAAGCCGCCAAGGACGGCAGGCGCGTTCAGGCGGGTTGCAAGTTTGCGGGTCAGATTCTCGACGCCAATATCATAAGCGATATGCCGGTCGAATTCACTTGTCCGCAAACCAAGCGTGCCATATTCGGCTGGAACATCACGCCGTGCATGATCGGCGGTCAGGAGCAGGCCGAGACTAAAATCGCCGTCGACACTGTATGCCGGTGAGAATGGCGGCGAAGCGTTTGATCCGGATTGAAGCGGCATGGAGCGAAATCCGAGGCTAAATAAGGGGATTATTTCTGTGTTGTGCGGGAAGCTGTTTCAGGTCTGTCATGAGAAAGCCCGGATTGCAACGATCATTCTTTGATGAAGAGTACCTGTTCTCAATGGGATTGCGTTGACATCAAAGGCGAAACTGCCGAAAAGAGAGCGACCCGAAATGGGATTTGCCCGAGATGGGATTTCCCTGTGCAATATAAATTGTTCGATAAAACCGATAGCGGGCTGAAGGGGTTCTGCGTATGCGACTTCCACTATCTCTAGTTTTGTTTGCCGGTGTGCTGATGACTGCGCTGGGCATGACATCCATAGAGGCTCGTGCGGATTTCCGCGTATGCAATGCAACCCAGAACCTGGTTGGTGTGTCCATCGGCTACAGAGCCAAAACCGGCTGGGTGACCGAAGGCTGGTGGCATATCGACGGATCAAGCTGCAAAACCCTCATCGAGGGGCCGCTGACATCGCGCTATTATTACCTCTATGCAGAAGACGCTCAGGGCGGCGGACGCTGGGAGGGCAAGGTCAATATGTGCGTGGCCGAGAAAGAATTCCGTATTACTGGCGTCCAGGATTGCTTCGCGCGCGGTTTCCAGCGCAACGGCTTCCAGGAATACGACACCGGGGAACAATCGAGCTGGATGGTTCAGCTCACCGATGAAACGCCGACAGCAAATCCCACCGTTACAGGAACGAATAGTCAATGAAGCGCAACCGCAAGGTCAAGATTCTCGCCACGCTAGGTCCGGCGTCGGGTGAGGAAGCCGTCATCCGCAAGCTGTTTGAGGCAGGCGCGGATGTGTTCCGCATCAATATGAGTCATGCCGACCATGACCTGATGCGCACCCTCGTCAAGCGCATCCGCAATGTGGAAAAGGAACTGGGCCGTCCGATCGGCATTCTGGCCGATCTTCAGGGCCCGAAGCTGCGTGTTGGTAAGTTCAAGGACGGTAAGGCCGATCTCGTTCCCGGCCAGACCTTCACCCTCGACAACAACGAAGCGCCCGGCGATGAACATCGCGTCTATCTTCCGCATCCGGAAATTCTTGAAGCTGTCGAACCGGGTCATCGCTTGCTGATCGACGATGGCAAGCTGCATCTGGTCGCCGAGGCGAGCGACGGCAAGTCGATCCGCTGCAAGGTGGTTTCCGGAACGCGCATTTCGGACCGCAAGGGCGTCAGCCTGCCTGATACGACGCTTGGCGTCGGCGCGCTGACGGAGAAGGATCGCAAGGATCTCGACGCCGTCCTGAAGGAAGAAATCGACTGGGTTGCGCTTTCCTTCATCCAGCGTCCGGAAGATTTGGCCGAAGTGCGCAAGGTTTCGCGCGGCAAGGTCGGGCTGATGTCGAAGATCGAGAAGCCGCAGGCTGTGACGCGTCTCGATGAAATCATCGAGCTTTCGGACGCATTGATGGTTGCGCGCGGTGATCTTGGCGTTGAAGTGCCACTTGAAAGCGTTCCAGGCATTCAGAAGCAGATCACCCGCAAGGCGCGCCGCGCGGGCAAGCCGGTGGTTGTCGCGACGCAGATGCTGGAATCCATGATTACAGCTCCGGTTCCGACCCGCGCCGAAGTGTCCGACGTTGCAACCGCTGTGTTTGAAGGTGCTGATGCGATCATGCTTTCGGCGGAATCGGCTTCGGGCCAGTATCCGGTCGAAGCCGTTGCCACCATGAACCGCATTGCCGAACAGGTTGAAAAGGAACCGACCTATTCGACCATCATCGATGCGCAGCGTGCTGCGCCAGAACCAACGGGTGCCGACGCGATTTCGCTTGCTGCACGCCAGATCGCAGAGACGTTGAAGCTTTCGGCCATCGTAACCTACACCGCTTCCGGCACGACCGGCCTGCGCGCCGCTCGCGAGCGTCCGCGCACACCGATCATCGCCCTGTCGCCGGTCGTCGATACTGCGCGCAAGCTGTCGCTCGTCTGGGGCCTGCATTGCGTGGTGACAGCCGATGCGCATGATTTGGAAGATATGGTCAACCATGCCTGCGAAATCGTCTTCCATGAAGAATTCGGCAAGGCTGGCGACCGCGTCATCATTACCGCTGGTGTCCCATTCGGCACGCCGGGCGCGACCAACATGCTGCGCATCGCCTATATTGGACCAGACGGAAAGTCAGGCATTTAAACTGAAGATATGCCAGCCGTGACGGCCGGCAAATGGCGTTGTTTTGCGCTTCCGGTGCTCATGTGTATTTCTTTGACGCATAGTCTAATCCGAAAATTCTGCGACTTCTCGGGACTATGCGTGGAAGTACATTCCGCTCGGGCTCTCAAACTCCACCAGTTTGGTCGCTAAAGCGCCCATCTTCGATTCCGGCTCGCCACAGCCGGAATCTCATCCAGTTATGGCAGATAGCATATAAAGAAACGCGCTCCTTCGGAGCGCGTTTTGTTTTGGTCTTGATGAATTTTGAGAATGTTTTGGGGGTAAGCAGGAGCCGTTCTAAGAGCCTGAATCAAAAAGCGATACAGGCGACTTCTGGAACAGGCTCTAAGTCCGCGTATCCGTCAGTTCGTCGGCCAAATCGTTGAAGTTCTTCTGTGCGTCGCGCATCATCGGATAGACGATGAGAGCCTGCTCATAGGCTTTTAGTGCCTGTTCCTTGAGGCCGCGCAGGCGCAAGATGGCCGCCATGCCGGTCAGGGCGCCATAATGGCGCGGTTCCAACTCTAGGGTACGATTGATATCGTACATGGCGTGGGCGTAGTCTTTTTGCAGGAAATAGACCGTAGCGCGGCGGTTCCAGGCCTCCGCATATTCCGGGTCGAGCGCGATGGCCTCATTCAGGAAGTCTATTGCCGAGGGATAACGCCGCTCGAGCATCGCCGCATTGGCCCATTGCATCAGAAGATCGATTGTTGCGCTGCCTGACTGCGACCACAGCGTATTGATCTGCGAAGCAATGCGCCGCGCCTTGGCTTCGTCCGTCGTGCGGCGAAGATCGGCAAAGAGCTTGTCGAGACGCTCTTCAGGCGTCTGGGCTGTCGCTGGTGCGGGCTTTTCGGGGGCAGGTTTCTGTTCGCTGTCGGGACCGGTTTGAACGGGTGTCAGAGGTGCGGTGAGCGGTATTTTGCCGGGTGCCACTTCGGCATAAGCAAGCGGCACCGTCGTACCAAGCGACGCGAGCACAGAAAAAGAAACCAGACATGCAAAAACGTTCCGCATGCGCATAGATTTTACCATGCGCAGCGAAACGTCAAATGCAAAATCAGAAATAAGATTAGCCCTGACGAGCCTTGTAGCGCGGGGCGGTCTTATTGATGATGTAAACGCGGCCCTTGCGGCGGACCAGCTGGCAGTCACGATGACGGCCCTTGAGCGCTTTAAGCGAGTTCTTGATCTTCATGTCAATCACCGGTCTTGTTGGCCCGTTGACGTGCAGATGCCGCGGGGCTTCATAAAAACAGGCGCTCGAGGCGCCAATTGATTACAGGCACTGTTAGATGCCCGAAGGGTTGGCCGAAATACACAAGGTTTCAGGCAAATGTCAACTCCTGAGCCGCAGATTCAGGGCACTGGAGCTGAAATTCTTGGCAGGTGGCAAAGATTCATCGGGAATCAACGGGATTCCCGATGAACATTATTTCCCGCAGGGGTGAATGCGCGTCACATGGCCCATTTTGCGGCCCGGACGTGCTTCCTTTTTACCGTAAAGATGCAGCACGGCATCCTTTTCAGAGAGAATCGCTGGCACCTTCTCGACATCGTCGCCGATCAGGTTTTCCATCACGCAATCCGAATGCCGGTCGGTGTTACCCAAAGGCAGACCGGCGATGGCGCGGATATGCTGTTCGAATTGCGAAATGGCGCAGGCCGCTTCCGTCCAGTGGCCCGAATTATGGACACGCGGGGCGAATTCGTTTGCCAGTAGCGTGCCGTCCTTCAGGACGAAGAACTCAAGTCCGAGCACGCCGACATAATCAAGCCCGTTCAGAAGCTTTGTGGCGGCTTTACGGGCTGCTTCGGCCGTGTTTTCGGAAACGGCAGCCGGTACGGTCGAAGTCGCAAGGATGCCGTCCTTGTGAACGTTTTCGGCAATATCGAAGATTGCGACATTGCCGGAGCGGTCACGTGCCGCGATCACCGAAACTTCGCGCTCGAAATCGACGAAGCCTTCGAGGATGGCCGGGGCACGATTGATCGCGAGAATCGCCTTGTGAGCTTCGGACTCATCGAGTGATGTCAGGCGGACCTGTCCCTTGCCGTCATAACCAAGACGCCGCGTCTTCAGGATGCCGCGCTCGCCAAGTGCGCCCAGAGCTGCAATCAGGGTTTCTTCATCGTCCACAAGACGCCAGGGTGCCGTCTCGATGTCGCTGGAGTTGAGGAACTGCTTTTCTGTAAAGCGATCCTGCGAGACTTCAAGTGCTGCCGGGGGAGGAAAGACCAGAGCGGTTTCGGCCAGCCTGTCGGCAGCGCTGACCGGCACGTTCTCGAACTCGTAGGTAATGACGTCGGACGCTGCTGCAAGTTCTGCAAGCGCTTTCGGATCGTCATAGGCGGCAATGATCTGGCGATTGGCGACCTGTGCTGCCGGGCAATCGGCCTGTGGCTCCAGGATCACCGTTTCAAAACCGAGACGTGCTGCGGCCATGGCAAGCATTCTGCCGAGCTGACCGCCGCCGATGATGCCGATGGTTGCACCGGGCCTGAGTGCAGAATTGAGTGCGGAGTTGTTCATATCAGGCCTCGTTTGAAGGGCGCTCAGCCACGCTTTCCGTTTGCGCAGTGCGCCATTCATCGAGGCGGGCTGCAAGCGCCTCATCGTAAAGCGCCAGAACGGCGGCGGCGAGAAGGGCGGCGTTGACCGCACCGGCGCGACCGATGGCGAGCGTGCCGACGGGAATGCCAGCTGGCATCTGCACGATGGAGAGGAGCGAATCCTGACCCGAAAGCGCCTTGGACTGGACCGGAACGCCGAAGACAGGCAGCGGTGTCATGGCTGCAGCCATGCCGGGCAGGTGAGCCGCGCCGCCCGCACCTGCGATAACGACCTTGAACCCTTCCGCCTTGGCACCTTTGGCAAAGGCAACGAGCCGGTCAGGCGTGCGATGCGCGGAAACGATCCGGGCATCGAAGGAAATGCCGAGTGCTTCCAGTGTGTCCGCTGCACGGCGCATGGTTTCCCAGTCGGACTGGCTTCCCATGATGATGGCGACATCGGCAGTAACGCTCATTGATCTTCCTGCTCCGCTTCTTTCGTGCATGTTTCGGGTGATATCAAAATGATAAAGCCGGGCGAACCCCGGCTCTGTCATCGATCATTATGGACATTCAGGCGATGATGTCGGGGATCACCCGATCTTCCATCTCCTGCAGCTTGTCCTTGATTGCGAGTTTTTTCTTCTTCATGCGCTGGACGCGCAATTGGTCGCAGCCAACCGCTATCATGGCGTTTATGGCAGCATCGAAATCCGCGTGTTCCTGTTTCAGTCGTGCGACGGCCAATCTGATTTCGGCCTGTTCCTGATCGGACATGCGGTGCCCCGTTCTGTTGAATAGTTTTACGGGCCGCGCCAAACCATAAAAGGTGCGGCGTCAGCCCGTTTCCGGCGAAGCCCTTATCACATTTTTCGCGTCAGGAAAATGCTACCACGACAAAATCGACTTTGCACCAAACTCATGCCAAACTGTCATGGTTCTGTCATGGACGGCGGCTGTCGAATGCGACAAATATACCGTATCCTTGGCAGCCGGGACTGCGTGTTTGGCCCGGAATACAGGAGGTGTGCCGGGCGTTCATGCAGGTCGAATGACGGGATAGCGGGTAAACGGACAAACGAGGTCTGCGCTGTTCCGTAAATAAGGGAAATCAACCAAAGGAGATCTGATGATGGCTATCGAGTCCCATCTTGCCACGCTCGAAAAAAAGCACGGCGCTCTGGAGCAGGAAATTTCCGAAGCCATAGCGTCACCGGCAATGGACGACCTGCACGTTGCATCTCTCAAGCGCAAGAAGCTTATGCTCAAGGACCAGATTGAAAAACTGAGATCCCAGGTAACACGTCACTAACAGGGAAGCCGCGCTTAGATCGCGGTTTGATAAGGCGTCTCAAGCCATCGACATTGGAGACCGAACGGCTCTGGCGAGCTGGTATTTCTTTGTCGTGAATGCAGTTTGCATTCCAAAGCGAAGATGCCAAAATTCAGTATTGGCGGCTGTGACACAGCCGCCGAACATATTGATTCAACTATTTAACCGGCTCTATTTATCGACGGTCATTTTCAGCGCCCGTCACCCTTCCGTCTCAGCTCTTGGATCGAGGTTCAGCGCTTCCGGTGTTGCTCCACGTTCGGAAGGCATGCTCTTGAACTGGTCTTTCTCTTCTTTCGGGACGGATGCACGCTTGCGTGAACGGAACAACGCATAGCCGGTGATGGAAATATGCGCGAGCATGGTGATGGCGAAGAGGCCGGATGGCCAGAAAATATCCATGGCCGCCGCTGCCAGCAGTGGTCCGAGCATCGTGCCGAAGCCGTAAAGCAGCAAAAGCCCGCTCGATACTTTCACAAAGCTTTCCGATGTCGCATGATCGTTGGCGTGGGCGACGGCAACGGGATAGAGTGCATAGGCAAGTGCGCCATAGCATCCGGTCATCGTGATGATGACGGGGCCGCTGGACGGAGCGATGAGGAAGGCGATGAGGCCGACCAGTGCCGCCAGCGCCGCAACGCTTGCCAGCACAAAACGCCGGTCAACCAGATCGGAAATGCGTCCGATCGGAATCTGCATCAAGGCACCAGCTGCAATGGTGACACTGACCATCAAGGCGATTTCGGTGGTCGAAATGCCGGACTTCGCACCGAAGACAGCTCCGAGCGTACCCCAGGCGCCATTGGCAATGCCGATCAGGATGCAACCTACGAAAGCTGCAGGTGAGTTATTGTAGAGCGCCTTGAGATCAAGCTGCACTTCCGTCAGCGGCTTGGGGCTGACGGCTGTGGAGATCGCGGTCGGGATGAGAGCCAGGCAGAAGAATATGCCGCTTAACATGAACAGATGATCGGAGCGTACGTCGCCTGCCGCTACCAACATCTGGCCGGACATGGTGGCTCCGTAGTTGACCATCATATACATGCCGAAAATCTTGCCGCGCGATTCGTTGGTCGCACGCTCATTCAACCAACTTTCAATGACCATGAAGGCACCAGCCATCGAAAAGCCGGTGAAGGCGCGCAGGATCACCCAGATGGTTGCATCCACGAAGATGCCGGAAAGCAGAGCGATAACCGCAGCCGATGCGGCAAAGCAACCGAATGCCCGCACATGACCGACACGGCGCACAAGGCGCGGTGCAAACAGACAGCCGGCAACGAAGCCGCCTGCCCAAGTCGTGCCGAGCAAGCCGAGCGATGCCACTGAGAAACCTTCCACACCGCCGCGCAGCGGCAATAGAAGACCGTGAAGTCCCGAAGCTATGAGAAGGAAGGCTGTACCGCAGAGAAGGGCCAGAACCTGAATGTAAATGCGCAAAACTCTATTCCCGAAGTCTGAAGCCGAATTGTCAGTGCTGAGGCTGATGAGTGATCGCTGCGATCAATGATTGTTGTTCCTAAAGCGCGCCGCCCGGAAATGGTTCCGGCTGCTTTGCTCCGGTATCCATTTCCGTTGACGACCCCATTCCTATCGAAACAATGCTTCTGCCGCAGCGCGGCTATCGCCTTTCTTGAGGCGTTCTGTCTTCAATCGCTCTATTTCGGATTGCAGCAGGGCTATGCGCTGGTCGATTTCGGTGACCGAAAGCAGCGATAGCTCCTCTTCGCTTAGCGCCACGCTATTGCGGGGCTTTACCATATCCTCATCGAAACCGCTCATAGCCGTCCTCCGTGGTCAATGATGGCTCAGAAAAGATTTAACACCTTGAATCGTCGCATATATATTTGAGAAAATCGATGACGATTTCCCTAACGTGACGTCTTGCATCCGCCATGCGGCATTTCTGCGACGATGCGTAGGGCCAGAAATCTGAATGGAGTTTGAATATAATGGCCGACTTGCCTTCCCAGATGACTGCTATCGAAATCTCCGAACCGGGCGGAGCCCATATGCTTCGACCTGTTCAACGCTCGGTGCCTGAACCCAAGGAAGGTGAAATTCTGGTGCGGGTACGCGCCGCCGGGGTTAACCGACCGGACGTCCTGCAGCGACAGGGACAATATGCGCCGCCACCCGGCGCATCGGATATTCCGGGACTGGAGATTGCCGGTGACATTGTTGCCATGGGCAGCGGCGTCAAGCGGTTCAAGACCGGCGATCAGGTGGTCGCATTGCTGGCGGGCGGCGGCTACGCTGAATATGCCGTCGCGCATGAAACTAACGCACTGCCCTTGCCTGCCGGCTATGGCTACATCGAAGCGGCGGCGATCCCTGAAACCTTCTTCACCGTCTGGCACAATGTGTTCGAGCGCGGCGGGCTGAGGAAGGGCGAGGTTTTTCTGGTTCACGGCGGCTCGTCCGGTATCGGCACGACGGCTATCCAGCTTGCAAAGGCATTTGGTGCGACCGTCATTGCAACGGCGGGCTCGAAGGAAAAATGCGAAGCCTGTCTGAAACTTGGAGCAGATCGCGCCGTCAATTACGGGCAAGAGGATTTTGTCGAGGTCGTAAAGGAAGTGACCAGGGGCAAAGGCGCCGATGTGATTCTCGATATGGTCGGCGGTGATTATGTCGACCGCAATTACAAGGCTGCAGCCGAGGATGGCCGCATCGTGCAGATCGCTTTTCTCAACGGTGCGAAAACCACGGCCAATTTTGCAATATTGATGACCAAGCGCCTGACCCATACCGGCTCCACGCTGCGTCCGCGACCTGTTGACTTCAAGGCTGGCATTGCACGGGAACTGGAGACAAAAGTCTGGCCGCTTCTGGCGCAACGCCATGTTGCCCCGGTGATGGACATGATCTTTTCGCTGAAAGATGCATGGCGCGCGCATGAGCGCATGGAGGAGGGAAGGCATATTGGCAAGATTGTGCTCGATATTGCTTAAGCTTCAGAGCCATTCTTGCTCTGGCGATAAAAAAACGATATATAGGCCGTGATTTCCCGGAAATTGTGGTTTTGCCCACGTCCCGCGCCACCGGAGCGGACGAACAGAAGGATTATATCTAATGGCCACCCAGCTTCTTATGCCGAAGGCAACGGCCGTTTGGCTTGTCGATAATACGGCGCTGTCTTTTGATCAGATTGCCGCTTTCTGCAAGCTGCACCCGCTGGAAGTAAAGGCTATTGCCGACGGTGAAGCCTCTCAGGGCATCAAGGGTCTGGATCCGGTCATCACGGGTCAGATTTCGCGCGAAGAGATCGCGAAGGGTGAAAAGGATCCATATTATCGCCTGAAGCTTTCCGAGCCGAAGGTTCGTGTTCCGGAAGCCAAGCGCAAAGGCCCGCGTTACACGCCGCTTTCCAAGCGCCAGGATCGCCCGAATGCGATTCTCTGGCTGGTGCGCAATCATCCGGAACTGAAGGATGCGCAGATTTCCCGCCTGATCGGTACGACCAAGTCGACCATCGAACAGATTCGCAATCGTTCGCACTGGAACTCGGCAAATCTGACGGCGATGGACCCGGTAACGCTTGGCCTCTGCTCGCAGATTGATCTCGACATCGAAGTTGAACGCGCTTCCCGCAACCGTCCGGCAACACCGGAATCGGATAGCACCCTGCTGCCAGCCTCCGCGACAGAGAATTTCGACTATCGTGACGAACAGCCTGCAGAAGAGGAACTCGACGCGGACAAGGTTTTCGCTAAGCTCTCTTCGCTCAAGAGCTCGACGCCTGACGAAGACGAAGAAGAATAGTCGGGACGGGAAACCGTTTTACCGAAATACAAAAAAAGCCCGGCTTCATCAGCCGGGCTTTCAGACCACTGACAAACCCGTCGATATTTTCGGCGGGTTTTGTTCTTGGGACTATGCTGTTTTCGGCGGCGGAGTTTTGACGCCGATCGAGAAGGGTGTATCCAGCTCACGCGATGGCCGGTTTTGGCCCTTTGGTGAGCGCCATTGCGATCTTCTTGATGTTCTGGGCACTCGCGGCCAGCAGGCATTGCCATTTGACCTTGATGAGGCCACGGAACCTGGCATAGCGATGTCCATGCAACTGCTTGGCATCGGCAAAGGAACGCTCCACCGTCTCCTTGCGTCGTTTGTAGATGGCCTTGCCCCAAGGCGTGAGGCGGTGGGTGTCGGTGCGCTCGCGGGCATCGGCCCACACATGGCGGGTGATGGTGCGTTCCGCCCTGGCGTTGCTGGTGCAGGAGGCGAGAAGCGGGCAGTCGCCGCAGATGGCCGGGTCGGAGCGATAGTGGCGATAGCCGTTGCGGTCGGTGGTGGCATAAGTCAGGAGTTGGCCTTCAGGGCAGCGGTAGCCGTCAACCGCGCCGTCGTAGACGAATTTCGACTTGCGCATCATGCCGGGTTTGGGCGGTGTTGGATTGCGATAGCCGGTGACACCGAGGATGGCGCGCTCCTCCAGTCCCCTGGCGATGCCGGATGTGGTATAGCCGGCATCGAGCCCGACGGCACCGACAGCAAAGCCGAAGCGCTCACGCTGCCGGTCAAGCCGCCCCAGGTAGACGATGCTGTCATGGACGTTTGCCGGGGTGACATGGGTATCGGTGATGATGGCAAGCCGGCCGTCCACCGTGCGATGGTCGAGATAGAAGAAGCCCTTCGGCTTGCCGTCGCGCACCATGTAGCCGCTGTCAGGATCGGTGCGGCTGACCTTGGTCTCCGTCACCTGCGGCGCGTGCTCTTTTTCCTTCAATGGCTTCTGGCCGTGCAGCGCCCGCTCGGCCTCGATCGCCCTGTCGAGAGCGGCCCAATAGTCGGCGCGCGACTTCTCGATCATGGCCAGATCATACTTGCCCTTGTTGGCATTGGCCTTCAGATGGGTCGAGTCGGTATAGAGCACCGTCCCGTCGACCAGCCCATGGCCAATCGCCTGTTCGACGATATGGTCGAAGATGTCCTGGGCCACCGATGCGTCGTTAAAACGCCGGCGGC